>JAFTHS010000004.1 GCA_017457295.1 Paludibacteraceae bacterium
GATAGTACAACTGTTACCCGATGGAAAACAAATGGAAAAAATGTGTAACTTTTTTTGCTCATAAACTTGTGTATATCAAAAAAAAGCAGTACCTTTGCAGCAGAAAAAGTGTTACAACAAGTGCTACCAAAAATGCTACCATAAATGATAGCACGCACAAAGCACTTCATATATAGGGTGATCTTTAAACATTAACTACATCAAGGGGTAAAACCTTATAAGATAGTTAGTTATAGAATGTAGCTATTCAGTTATAGCGCCACAGAAGGACCAAATCGGGGGTTCGCTTACGTAAATCGCCGGTTCGAGTCCGGCCAGTGGCTCAAAAATAAAAAGACATCCTTTTGCGGGTGTCTTTTTATTTTTCTTATTTTGATTATTTGCTAATATGTTGTTGCCATTGGTTTCGGTAGGCATTCACCACCGTAGCAAACGTGTCTTTGTACTGAGCAGGAATAGGTTCTGCAGGAGGAGAAACCATCTTTAGCGGATCAATTGGTGTACCATTTTTCCATACACGGAAATCTAAGTGTGGTCCGGTACTAGCCCCCGAACTGCCCACATAACCAATGACTTGTCCTTGCTTCACATGTTGTCCTACAGCCAATCCTTTGGCATATTTCGACAAATGGAGATAAGCGGTTGTATATGTAGAATTGTGCTTAATCTTCACAGTATGTCCACCGCCACCCTTGTATTGTCGCATGGTTACTACTCCATCGCCAATGCTGACCACAGGGGTGCCTGCAGGTGCAGCGTAATCAACACCCGTATGTGGGCGAACCACTTTATAGATAGGATGTTTGCGATGGTAAGTAAACTTAGAGGATATACGTTTGTAGTTAAGCGGAGCTTTTAAGAATGCCTTACGAAGACTATTACCATCGGCATCAAAATAGTTGTGAATCTTGCCCTCTTCGAACCAAAATGCCTCTTGCCATCTGCGTGCATGATAGAAATCAGCAGCATAGATACGTCCTATGCCTACGCGCGTAGAATCTACATATTGTTCATCATAGAAAACACGAATAGAGTCACCCTTTTGCAAGCCAAAGAAGTCGATAGTCCAAGCGTAGATATCGCTTAGTTCGAGAGCCAACTCTACAGGTAAATCATTCACTACCATTGCATTCCACAGGCTGGATTCAATTACCACTTCTGCCACTCTATCACGGTGAATAATTGGCTTCTCAAAATGCTCTACGTGCATGCTATCAGTTAGATGAAGCACCACTGCTTCGCGTATGCTAGATAGATAAATGTAGTATTGCAGTTGCTCCACTCCGGCAGTATCAGTTTGATATAGAGCATAATAGGTTTTTCCAGGACGAATAGATCGAACATCAAACTCGGAGCGTGGCATAAGGGTAATACCCGTTATTTGCTGGCGTGTTGCCCCCAAACGATTGAGCATTCCGCCCAATGTTTCTCCCTCTTTGACTACGCAGGTATCTATACGAAATGAATCTACAGGCAAGCCGTATTCGTAGCGAACAGGAGCAGATTCTTTCTCGCACTGTTCTTTCGCACCTTGTCCACCACACGAAACCAAAAATAGCAGTATGGTAAATATACCAAAGGAGTATCTTTTCATGCCGCTTATCATTGCTTTTGTGGATACTTGCGGAACAAAGAATTCAGTTTCAAACGGATTACACCCAACAAGGCCTCAGAGAAAATACCTCCAGACATCTTGCTTGTGCCTAATACGCGATTGATAAAGATGATAGGTACTTCTTTGATAACGAAACCACATTTATACGCTGTGAACTTCATCTCAATTTGGAAAGCATAGCCCTTGAAATGAATTTTATCCAACTCGATAGTTTCTAATACCTGTCGGCGATAGCATTTGAATCCAGCTGTAGTATCGTGAACATTCATTCCCAACACAAATCGCACATATTTGCTAGCGAAATAGGACATCAATACGCGTCCCATAGGCCAATTGACTACATTCACGCCACTAATATAGCGACTACCGATAGCCACATCTGCCCCTTGGGTAGCGCATGCGTCATAGAGTTTCAACAGGTCGTTAGGGTTGTGCGAGAAGTCGGCATCCATTTCAAAGATATAATCGTACTTATGCTCGATAGCCCACTTAAAACCAGTTATATAGGCCGTACCAAGGCCTAATTTGCCACTACGTTCCACAATATGCAATTTGCCCTGAAAGGTGGTAGCCATCAGATTTTTTACAATATCGGCTGTACCATCAGGCGAGCCATCATCAATCACCAATACGTGAAACTCAAGAGGAAGATTCATCACTGCAGTAATGATGGCCTCGATATTCTCTTTTTCGTTGTAGGTAGGAATAATTACTAATTTATCCATGGTTGTTATTTTGGTGTAATAATATTATTATCAAGTACATAAACAGGGCTAGGGGCAAGTCGCTCCAATGGCGCAACGAACAAGTCTTCGCCAGGCATGATGCCTTCCTCTAGCAAGATATCTTTGATTGTATCCACTGCCACATTAGGTTTGTTGTTCTCGTGACTAAGGTGGCATAAGAATACATTTCGCATATTGGGATTCCAGTTCCGTGCCAAGAGCTGACCACAAGTAGTATTGCTCTGATGTCCTCGAGGCGATAGGATTCGCTCTTTGAGATAGGTAGGATATGGACCATTCAGCAATAACTGCTCATCGTGGTTGGCCTCGATAATCACATGATTGGCAGTATTGAGATACGATTCCATAGTCAGATTAGGTTGTCCGCAGTCGGTGGCAATCACCACGCGTTGTCCCATGAAATCAATGACATATCCCACGCACTCGGTAGAATCATGCGAGATACCAAAAGAGTTGATACGCATGCCATTGAGGTCCCACTCTACTCCTTTCTCGAAGTAGCGTTGCGATGTGTGCAACTTCTCGCGCACGCCGTAGTTGTGCTCTATTCCTTGGTGAATAAGCGGTGTAGAATAGATGGGCAGATGGACACGTTCGCCCAATGTACCCACGGCGCGAATATGGTCGGCATGGTCATGAGTAATGAGTACTCCCATTATATTGGCATAATCCAACCCCATTTCTCGGAGGTTCTTTTGGATAGTGCGTGCAGATATACCAGCATCCACAAGAATGCCCCACGCAGAAGTACCCAAGAAATAGCAGTTGCCACTGCTACCACTGGCAAAACTTCTGAATATGAATTGATTATCTGTCATCTTATGTGCACTATACCCCATATTAAACTTATTCAACCCGCAAAGTTACAACTTTTTTTGCAAATATGCAAATAAAATCTGATTTTCTCAATATATTTCTGATATTTCTACTTATCATCTTTATCGCTTGATTCAGCAACCCATACGCTACCTTTGCGCTACCCTTACGCTACTATCGCACTACATTGTATCGTATAAAAAGAACAAGAGGCCTCTATAGGAGACCTCTTGCTGGTATATTCTCAATCCTTATGGATGATTATTTAGTCACTTGACCAAGAGCGTTGTAGCGTACGCCATTCTTGACGATAAAGAGTTGACCGTTTTCGATGAACTTGGTTGCTTGTTGATTAACAGTCACATTATCAACAGCAGTACTTCCTGCGGTGATTAGTTTCACGCTGCCACCAGCATTCACCTCTGGGATGGAAACACCATCTTTGGTATATAAGATCAAGCTACCAATAACCTCCACAAAGTCACCAACTTTCAATGCTTGTTCCACATCAGAAACTGGTTTTACGCGGAATGCTTGCAACACTTGGCCGCCATCTGGGGTATCAGCCATCCAGAAAGTGATGTTCTTGTATTGATCGTTGTATGCCTCAATCATCTCAGTAACATAACCACGGATGATATGTTGACCTGGAGTAGCTGGATTTGTGCAGAGTGCTACAGCTTCTGCGCAGGTGAGGATAGTCATCTTGGTGAATTTCTTCTCAACTACAGCACTTGCTTTGTCGCCATTGTATGCAATAGCTTTCACGGTGGTAGTAGCGGTCAGTTCGAATGGAGCAGTATATTTGATAGAAGCCTTGGTTGGATCGGTACCGTCGAGGGTGTAATATACCTCCAAGCCCTCTTCTGCGGTGATTGTAACAGTGGTATTCTCCATAAAGTCAGCCTCACCTGAGATGACAGGAGTAGCCACATAGTCAGAAGAAGCATCTGCTACATGAACCGTAATAGTATTAATCTTGATAGTTTTAGCATCGGCAGCAGCAGGGATTTCCACTGTAGATGCATTACCTGTCCATGCTTTATCAACAAGGGTTGTCAGACCCGAAACGTCCGCACCATCAAATACAATATTAGTAATTACTTTACCTGCAGGAGCAGCAAAAGTGAGTACACCGCCCTTGTAATGACGCAAATCCAGTTTTCCGTTAGCTGCCAACCATATACGAGTAGCCGTACTTCCATATTTTGCAGTCAATGAGATACCATTTTGCGAATATGCTTTACCTTCTTCAAGATCAGTAGCGCAAGCACCATTTCCTGCATCGGTAGTAGGATAAGCAATGCCCAATGCTTCAAGTCCATCCTTTGTAGTAAAGTCAAAAGTCACATTAGCAGGTGTCTCGCCACCGTCGTCTGGCGTTTCACCGCCATCGTCTGGAGTCTCACCGCCGTCGTCTGGAGTTTCGCCGTTACCTGTGTAAGTAACTGTAATCGCATTTATACGAACTTGAGCAGAAAATTTTTCTATTACATAGGTATCGCTAGTCTGATTATTTGGAATCACAGTTACTATATTACCATCAATAGTAGCTTCTTCACCTATAGAAGTTTGAATAGCCTCAACTGGTTTAGCAGTATTGCCATCAATTACAATCTTGGTAATGTTACCAAGTGTACATTTGATCGTAAGCGATGAGCCTTGATAAAAACGCGCAGGATTCGAATAATCAGCCACATTAGTTGTAGAAGCCGACTTATTGCCTGTCACAATAAGACCATTCTGCTCCCAAACTTGTTGGTCGTCAGTCAATGTTTTACGATTAGCAACATCTGCGAAAGAAATAGTTGCCTCTGCCGCCATGCTCATCATACTAATGAGCAATGCGCCTAGAAATAAAGTAAATTTCTTCATAAGTAATTTGTTTTTAATGATTTATAAAAAAGAATTAATTGTATCTACTAATAGTATTTCCAAAATATAGTGCAAAGGTACAACAAATAATGCACATTTGCAAGAAAAATGATTAAATAACACAAAAAGTCTTGTAATAACCTTACAGACAGTATTCTAATCTTTTTGCAAAACGCTGCTGTTCGGTAGGAGAGATGCGACAAAGCATTGCCACTTTGCGCCAATCACGAACGGCTTCCTTCACCTCGTTGATGATTTGCAATGCTATCTCGTCAGACAACAAGTAGTAAGCAGAAGCACGCTGTAACTCTGTAAGCGAAGAATCGCAAGAGCAATCAGAAATCAGCAAACTTTGAGTTGTCATATTTGTAGGGTTGATATCATACGCAGGCGAAAGTGTCCAGCCATTGGATGTCAGTACAAAGGCATGGTTGCGGAAGTGATCATCATGGTTGCCTATGCAAATGGAAAAAGCCACACGGCGGTACAATTCTCTGAGATTGGCTTCCGCATCAGCAATGCCAATACCACTGACAATAGTGTCCACGATGTCCAAATAGCCATTTCCCAAAGAAGCATCCGCTCCATCTTGAAGATTGGTGAGCGTCATCGCGGATACGGTATGCACACGATTGGCTCCTGCGCGGTCAAAGCGTTTGGATAGCAACACATGGTGCGAAAAATCAGATAGTGTCATCAATTGGGTTTCTGCAACCTGTATGCCTGCCTTTTTTGCTAATTGATGAGCAAAATGCTCCCAGAGAGCTACATCATAGTCATCGTGGATAGATGGCACCTTGGCAATATACAACTCGCCATGCTCATCCATCATATTGGCTTTCGGACGTGCTCCGCCTAACGATGACCCCTGGCGAAGTAGATTGGTAACCCATTGGATATTATCGGGTTTGGCTTCGTATGCCTGCGCTATCTGCGTGAAATCGCGTAGCGACGTAAGTGGAGGTACAGACATAGTGCCATCAGAGGTGCCGATAAAATCCTTCTCGCCTGCGATTCGAAATCTGAATGCTCCCATACGAGAATAATCATCCAACTGAAGCAGATAATCGAAATCATTGAATGTCCGAGGAATGCGATTCTCTTCCTGGGCCAAAATTTGCTCGCGTTTATCAATCAAACGTCGTCCCCATCGGTCAGGCAAGGCGTCGGAAAAGCAACCAAATAGGCGCTTTGTAGCATGTTGCCAACCTGTATGGGATTGCAAATCACCACTCAAGGATAAGTGGGGGTGATGGGTAAGCCACGCAGCATCATAGGAGAAGTGGTATGTGGCATTCCCTCGCAATTGTTCGTAAGTGAGCCTGCCTACCAATTCTAATTGGGCATTGTGGTTGAGAAATACTTCAATTTCTTGCATAATTATTGTTTTGATGATGCACGTTGGCGTTTTTTGAGAGACAGATCTTGCAACTCGCGACCTATGGTATCTTGCTGTGCAATAAGTAGAATATCTTCGTCTAAGTTCAATGCAAATAGAATACGCAAATACGTACCAATCGCTACGGAAGGAGTTCCTTTTTCAACACGCATCACCGTCAGTTCCGAACATCCGGCACGGTCCGCTATCTGCGCAATGCTAATATCACGTCGCAAACGCGCCAAACGAATTTGTTCGCCTACAATGGTTAAGTTTTTTTGGGCTCTTCGTGGTAGAAGAGTACTTTGTGTGGACTTGCTCATAACATCAACAATATATCATATAATAACACAAATGTTGAATAAACTATACTATATGATAGTTATTTCGGCTGCAAAGGTACTGCTTTTTTTTGAATTGCGCAAGAAAGTGCGACTAAAAAGTGTGAGTTTTAACAAAAAGTGCGACTAAAAAGTGTGAGTTTCAACAAAAAGTGCGACTAAAAAGTGTAATATGGACGATTAATTAGTACGATGGAGAAAAAATAGGCTCCCTCAATGAGGAAGCCTATCGCGTACGCGCACGCGTTCAATAATAATATAGTCAGTTGACTGATTATTTAATCACTTGACCAAGAGCATTGAACTTCACGCCGTCCTTTACGATAATCAATTGACCGTTGATGATAGCCTTCTTAGCTGCTACAGTAGCTTCTACGTTGTCAACACCTGTAGTAGGGCCAGCTACTTTGAAATTTGCAACGAGGTTGCGATCTGCAGTAACTATAAAGGTGTATTCTGCAGTTTCAGCAACAATTTCTTCGCCCTCAGTCCAGTTTACGAACTTATAACCACTTGCAGCTGTAGCAGTGAGAGTTGCAGTAGCACCGTGCTCGTATTTGCCAGCTCCTTCTACTGTACCATTTTCAGCGGTAACAGTAACAGTGTATGAAGGCAAGGTCAATGATACGATGTAGTTGTTGTAGTCGAATTCGTATGTAGAGTTATGTTTCTTCAAAGTACCATAAACTACAACTTGAGAGCCGACAACAAGATCTTCAACTGATGTAAATGGCTCGTTGTTCAAACCTTTTCCGCTATAGCATTGGAATTTATTTTCAACTTCATCAACAATCCAATAAGTGATGCTACCATAGTAATCATTGAAACTCTCTACCTCAGAGATTTCACCTTTTACATACACTTGTTTGGTCAAGTCGCTTGTAATATTGTCAATCAAAGCCATCGCTTCAGCCACGGTGTATGCTGTTTCTGGGGTGTTGGAAATATCTACTTTAGGTGCTGAGTATGGTTTGCGCTCAACCAAATAGCAGCCTGCTGCTAATTGATATGTACCTTTATAGTTATCCAATTTACCACAAGCAACCAATGTGTCACCTGCAACGATGTAGTTTTCTGTAAATGTAACCTCACCTGCTGCCTCATAGAATTTATAGAATTGGAATCCTCCCTCTAATGTGATAGTATATGTATTACTACTATAGAATTGTGCATTTGCTACAACACCTTTTACATATACATCTTGGTTATCATAGCATCCACCGTCATAAACTTCAATTGCATCTGCTTCGGTGTAAGGATTAGCTTGGCTATTATTCAAAGGAAGTTTAATAGTATATGTAGCAGAAGCGACAGAGCTTGTAATCTCACCACTAATTGCAATGGCTTTGATGGTTATTTCACCACATTCATCAAGAACGATAGGGGCTGTATATTCAATAGATTCAGCATCTGGAGTTGTGCCATCCAATGTATAGTAGATTGTTCCTTCTTCAGCAGAAAGAGTAACCTCCTGAGCTTCGGTATATGTATCTTCTGCAAGCGAGAATGTAGGAGCTGCTATAGTTGGAACTTCTGGAGTTTCACCAACTTCTGCGTAAGTAACAGTGATTTTTGTAATACGGCATGTTCCTCCAAAGGTAATTGTAACAGCATTTGCAGAACCTGTCCAATTCTTCGCGGTCATTGTACCAACATCTGCAGTATGGGTACCTTCCCAGTTATTGCCATCCGCAGTGAATGCAATTGCAGTAATCACATAACCAGCTGGAACAGAGATCTGCATATAATGATTAACGTAAACACGAGTTTGAGAATCATTTACATATAAATTGCTACCGCTTCTCGTGTGAAGAATACTTATATCATCTTGCTTTCCATATAAAGTTTCTGTTGTATTTGCGTTGGTACCTGTGAAACTTGTACCCCAAAAAGCATTATTTGGGACAATATCGTATGTTCCTGCTGTAATTACATTTTCAGTCACATTAATGGTATAAGTAGCTGTTACAGTAACCTCATCCTCAGTATATGTAACAGTAACTTCTTTTTCTCCAGCCGTTGTCATGTCTGGAGTAGAGACTGAAGTAGGAGTAACTTCTTTAGTTTCATCTTCTTGAGGCACATCATTCTTGGTTACGCCATAGGTAGCAGTACATGTTCCATCAAATTTGAAAATATCGCCTGTTTCATAGTCAGTAGTCATACCTTCAACAGCAATAGACTTGAGGGTCTTAACGATGACATCTGCAGGTTCATCTGAAATTACTTTTTTGTAAAGTTGAACAGCTTTTTGAGAAGCACTACTATAGCAAGCGAATATACTACTGGATGAGTTATATTGCATTACATTGCGGGTCATATCGCCTTGAGCAACAACAGAAGCAATACCGTCAGTGATAGTGATTTTCCAAGAAGAGTTGGCCGATAAAACTGTTTCAGTTCTTAAATAGTTTTTAGAGGTACTCGCAGCACAAAGATAGCCCCCCCCAACATTAAATGCCAAAGTACCTGCTATTGTACCTGCTTCAAGAGTCATCACTTGTACATCTGCATTAATGGTAACTGTGTTCTCAGACTTTGTGATTGTCGCTTGTCCGCGATTGTTGGAGTTCTGCGTTGTACTCAATGCAACGT
Organism: Paludibacteraceae bacterium; assembly: GCA_017457295.1. GTDB lineage: Bacteria > Bacteroidota > Bacteroidia > Bacteroidales > Paludibacteraceae > Colicola. Next base: position 9,367 of record JAFTHS010000004.1, read on the forward strand.
TACTTTCTGCGGCTACAATAACCACTTGATCGCCAGCTGCTAATGTAGAAGCATCCGTCACAATCGACCAACTCTCGGCAGCAAAGCTCATCACGCTAATAAGCAATGCGCTCAAGAAAAATGTAATTTTTTTCATGTTTGTTGTTTTTAATTAAGTTAATAAATATTGTTAATTATAAATTGTTGTTAATTTGTTTTTTGTTCTTATATTTGAGTTTGCGCTTCAATTTCTCTCACCGTACGCTCTACCACCTCTTCTAATTGATAGGTGGCAACCCCAAGGGGTTTGCAAATATCCTTTAGCGACCATTCTACTACAGTTTTATCTGTGGACTTGCAAATCACGAGTCCCACTGTTGGATTATCTCCCTCTCCTTTCATCAATTGATCTACAGCAGTCACATAAAAATTAAGTTTGCCAGCAAACTCTGGAATATATTTCACTGCTTTTAGTTCGACCACCACATATCTATGCTGTGGAATATGATAGAAAATCAAATCGGGATAGAAGGTTTGTCCGCCTGGCATTTGCAATTCCATTTGACGCCCTACAAAAGAGAATCCCTGTCCTAATTCCAGCAAGAAACGAGTTATATTGCTTATCAATGCTTCTTCTAACTGTTTCTCATCGTGTTCTTTTTGAATCTCTAAGAATGCAAAATTATACGGACTTTTCAGTATCTCTTGTGCTAGCGTCTGCTGTTGAGCGGGGAGTGTGTTGTCAAAATTGGTAATCGCACCACCTTGTCGAGCAAAAAGGTCGCCCTTGATTTCATCCTCCAATCGTCCTCTACTCCAATTGCCATTGATAACTTGGTTAATATAGAAGAATGCCTCTTGAAGCGAGTGGCATTTGGATATGAGTTCTATATGATGTCCCCAAGGTACAAAAGCAAATTTATCAGGCATCACCATTTCGTCAGCAAGCTGCTGACGATTTTGGTTTTCCATTTCGCCAACAGGTTGTTGGCGATTTGTACTTTCTATTTCGCCAACAGGTTGTTGGCGATTTGTAATCTGCTCATAATAAAAGGAATACCATTGTCTCATATACTTGATGTTTGTATATGAAAAACCTGTCTGCTTTGGAAAAGCCTCCTTTAAATCAGCACTGAGTTGTTGCAAAATATTACTTCCCCACTTGCTCTCTGCTTTGAGCGCAACAATATCTCTACCCAATGACCAATAGAACTCTAACATGCCATGATTGACATGCACGGCAGCTTTCGCTTGGCTCTGGCGATAGCGTTGCTTGAGTTCTGACAACCATTGGACATAGTCAGAATCAGCCAGCATGCTTGTTCTATTTATAAACTGGGGTGTGGGCATTTTCTGCATACTCGTAATTTGGCGACAAAGTTACTGCTTTTTTTTTATATGAGCAAATAAAAAAGCTTTTTTTGTAAAAAAAAGAAATTACACGATAAATATATTCTTTTCGCATCAAAAATTCTATGCACAAACTAGCCGGAACATCGCGGTGGTAACCGAATGGTAACCGAATGATAACCGAACCGACGGGAAAAAGACAGAAAAATGGCAGAAAAATACGGTAGAGTTCCCTACTCTACGAGCAGAAGAAGACCACCAGCATCTGACCTGCCATGACACGCAAGAACATAGTGAGCGGATAGACCGTAGCATAAGTGACAGAAGCTTGGTCGTTATGGCTCGATAGACTCTCTGCATACCCCAAAGCAGGAGCACCAGTCATAGCACCAATCAACAGTCCAGCTACCTTGAAGAAATTGATTTTCATGCCCTTATAAGCAATAAAGCCAACGATAAGCAGCGGAATCATAGTAATGGCAAAGCCATATACAATCCACATATATCCTCCATTGATAATCATAGGCACAAAACCATCACCTACACTCAATCCTACAGCAGCCAAGAACATCGTAAGACCCACCTGACGCAACATCATATTGGCAGACGTGGTAGCGAAAGTGACCATATTATAATAAGGACCAAAACGACCAATAAGCAATGCAACAATCAATGAGCCACCAGCCAAACCCAACTTGAAGGGTTGGTTGAGCCCAGGAAGAACAATAGGCAAAGACCCCAACAACACACCCATGAAAATACCAAAGAAAATAGGCATCAGGTTGGGCAAATCAAGGCGTTTGAGCTCGTTGCCAAAAATATCTGCCACATGGCGGACATCATCGCGATCGCCCACCACCATAATACGGTCGCCCAACTGCAATACAAAATCGGGAGTAGCCAACAATTCAACACCCGCACGATTGATACGCGTGATAGTAGCATGATAGCGATGGCGGACATCGAAAGTACTCAATCGCTTGCCATTGCACTCGGTACGAGTAACCACTACACGGCGAGAGATGAGATGGTCGGAACGCTCACGCCCACGGAAACCATAGTGAGTAACCTTGCCCAAGGCATTCAAAGCCGACTCGTGGCGTTTGTCGCTGACAATACGAATAATATCCCCTGGGAAAAAGACGGTGGCAGAATTGACCAGTTCGTCAGCTCCATCGGTGCGAGTGACACGGCTGACCAACATATGGTCGATAGGACAAAGGTCGTACAACTGCTTCAACGAGATGGCCTCGGTGATAGACAAGCGGATATCTACACAAATAGGTTCTGCTTCCGACACATGCTCAAGACGAAGCTTTTCATCCTCGCGACGAAGGTCCACACGGCAGCAAAAACGAATAAGTTCGAAAGACAATATAAGTCCCACTATACTAAGCGGATAAGCCAGTGCATATCCCATAGCTATATCGGGCGATACCGAGCCAAAGATATCAGATGCCGCTTGCTGAACCGCACCCAAAGAAGGAGTATTCATCACCGCACCCGACATGATTCCTGCCATAGTAGCCATATCAATACCCGTAAGATAGTGCAAACCAACAGTACATGCACAACCCAATACCACAATAGCTATCGCCAAGAGATTGAGTTTCAGTCCACTCTTGCCAAAAGGCGAAAAAGAAGGACCTACCTGCAAACCAATACTATAAACAAAAAGAATAAGACCAAAATTCTTGGCAAAATGATTGACCTGTGGGTCAATAGAAATACCCAACGAGGAGAAGATTATGCCTACAAACAAAATCCATGTGATACCCAACGAGAATTTCTTGATACGTAGGTGCTCGCCACACCACAATCCAAGACAGACAACCAAAGTGAGCAGTACAATAGACTGCGTGACTGAAGGAGTAGTGAATAGATCTTGAAAGAAGGACATATGCTATGTGAACGGCGCGATGCGCCTACTATTTAGTGTTTATAGATTGGAATTTAATGATTTGATTAGTTCTACGATGGCAGCAGTAACAGCCCGCTGAGTGATCTGCTCACGTTCGCGTGCTGTGCCGAAATGATAGCACTTAGCTGTAGTAGCTTCGGGAGTAGCCCAAGCTATCCACACAGTGCCTACTGGTTTGTCGGGTGTCCCCCCATCGGGACCAGCAATACCCGAAGTGGCAATAGCATAATCTGCGTGCATATGATGGCGAACACCATTTGCCATCTCAAGAACAGTCTGTTCGCTCACTGCACCATACTGCAAAAGCGTATCATGCTTTACACCAAGCACTTGCTCTTTTACCTCGTTAGCATAAGCAACCACCGAACCCAAATAGAAAGCAGAAGACCCCGGTTGAGCATTTAGGGCAGCTGCTAATCGTCCACCGGTACAACTCTCAGCAGTAGCAATAGTCTGGCCACGCTGCTTCAGCAAATGACCAAGAATGGCCTCTAGGGGCAAATCTTCAGTAGCAATAAGATAATCAGCAATAAGCGGCTTGAGTGCATCGATTTGCATGTTCATCTCTTCAGCAGAAGCCTCGCCATAGCTGCTCAGTCGAAGGCGAATCGTACCATCCTTGGGCAAATATGCCAAATGCATAGTGGCAGGCAGAGCATTTTCCCACTCCTCAATACGCAATGCCAATGTGGATTCGGGTATGCCATACAGCAGCAACGTGCGATGAATAATGGGAAATTTTGAATTGTGAATTGTGAATTTTGATAGATACGGAAGCACTTGCTCGGTCATGGCAATCTTCATCTCATGTGGCACGCCAGGCATAGCGATGAGAAACATAGATCGCCCTTCGGGTTGTAGATTGGCTATGCCTGTAGTTTTGTGAAACAGCATAATGGGTGCACTACCTACTCGATTGGGAAGAATGGTGGCAGAGTTGGGTACGAGCCACTGGGTGGCCGTAAGGCGATTGAGCACGTCTGGACGCTCCTTATATAATTCGCACACGTGCGCGCGCACTCGCGCGTCTTCCACCAAGGTAGTGCCAAAATACTCACACAAGACATGCTTGGTAATATCATCTTTTGTAGGACCTAAGCCACCCGTCGTGAGCACAATATCCACACGAGAAAAGGCCTCATCCAAAGCGGAGAGGATATGCTCAGGGTTGTCGTGCACAGAAGTGATTTGGTGGAGTTCGATCCCCACCTCATTGAGTAGCTGCGCCATCCAAGCAGAATTGGTATCTACCACCTGACCAATGAGCAATTCATCACCTATAGTAATTATTTCTGCTCGCATTGTTTTTTCCATTCTTCAGCGGTTAGACACAACTCGTCATACCACTCTTGACCAAAGCGGCGAATAAGTGGCTCTTTAAGGAATTGATAAATAGGCAGATGGAGTTTTTTGCCTAATTGGCGAGCGCAATGACAGATGTCCCAACGATGGTACTCTACCCCAATCAAATCGCCCACCTGATTCAAGCGAATAGGATATAAGTGGCAAGAAATAGGTTTCTTGAAATCAATCTTGCCTGCATTATACGCCTTCTCTATCAAGCAATAGCACCAGCCATTGTGATCCGTGCGAGCAAAGACACAGTCTTTGTCGTTGACAATAGAAGTGACTTTTTCGCCCGAAGGATCGAGATACGACAACCCTTGTTCCTCCACTACGGTACGCGCCTCTTTGGTCATATCGGGCAAAAGAATGGGCAAGATCTCACGAATCTTTTGTTCTTCTTCATCCGTGAGCGGAGCACCCGCATCGCCTTCGATACAGCAACAACCACGGCATCTATCCAAATCGCAACAGAAGTCTTTTTCTAAGACATCAAGACTGACTAAGGTATTCTGAATCAAGAACATGTTGTTTGGTGTTTAGAGGATTCCTTCGAGGAAGATTTTTAAGCCAATCAGAATAAGGATAATACCACCAAGGATTGTAACATTAACACGTAGGCGTGCACCCACCAAATGCCCGAGAATAAACCCGATCATAGAAAACAAAAAGCAGGTTGCAGCAATCACTCCCACAGCTAACCACAACACTTCAGGATGTGGAATAAAAATAACACCCGTAGCCAATGTATCCATAGATGTAGCAAATGCTAACGACAACAAACCGAAGAACGAAAAATCGGCTAAATGTGCCTCATTATCATCGCCCTTGAGCGAGTCATATATCATCTTACCACCAATGAAACCAAGTAAAAGAAGGGCTATCCATGGAGCAAAGCGTTCGAAGAACGAAGCAAAGAAACTACCTGCGAAATAACCAATCAAAGGCATTCCCGCATGAAAAACGCCAAAAAGCAACGCCATGAGCATCGGTTTGACATAACGAGGCACATAGCCATGCGGCGAAGTAAGTCCCTTGCACACAGAAACAGCAAAGCAGTCCATGGCAAGACCTATTGCTAGCAGTATTATTGTAAGAATGCTCATCGTTTGGTGCGATAGCGAGCGGCTACCTTGCCCTTGGCGATATTAGTGAGTTTGGTTTTTACAAACTGACGGCGGATAGGCGAGATACGGTCGGTGAAGACATGCGCCTCAAGGTGGTCGTACTCGTGCTGAATAATACGAGCAGCAAAACCATCGTAGGTCTCGGTATGCTCGGTGAAGTTCTCGTCCATATAGCGAATCGTGATAGATGCAGGACGGATGACATTCTCCGAAATACCTGGCAAAGAAAGACAGCCCTCAGAGAAAGTAGTAGTATCCTCGCTCTCCTCTACGATTTCGGGATTGATAAACACCTTCTTAAAATCTTGACACTCAGGGTAATCCTCTGCTAACTCAGTACCATCTACAATGAAAAGACGGATGGATTTGCCAATCTGAGGCGCAGCCAAACCACAGCCCTCTGCCACAGCAAGCGTCTCCCACATATCTGCGAGGAGTTGCTTGAGGTCGAGCGATTCGGGAGTAATATCTTCTGTGGGCTTGCGCAACACAGGTTGACCATATAAATATATTGGTAAAATCATTTTAATTTACAATTTGACAACTTACAGTTTAGTATTTCCCACACAAAGGCAATGAATTGTGCGGTTATTGTCCGGTTATTGTGCGGTTATTGTGCGGTGCGTATTGCTAACGAATACTATCCAAATAGCCTTCAAGGATAATGCAAGCAGCCAGTTTATCCACCACCGATTTGTCTTGACGTTGGCTCTTCTTCATCCCCCCCGCAATCATGGCCTGATGAGCAATCACAGAAGTAAAACGTTCGTCATACTCCTTCAGGGGCACATCGGGAAAAACCTTGCGGAAGCGATTGATAAAGGGCTGGATATACTGCATAGACTCGGAGTCTTGACCATTCATCTGATAAGGATGACCTATCACCACTTCATCCACTTGCTCTTTGGAAAAATAGTCAGTCAGCCAAGCTTCAAGGGTGTGCGTTGGAATAGTAATAAGCGGATTAGCCGTTATACGGAGTGAATCCGTAACGGCTAATCCAGTGCGTTTGCGTCCGTAGTCAATAGCTAGGATGCGACCCATAGCTTAGTCTGCGAGTGCTTCGTACTTGTCGTTCATTCCCAGACGATAATACAACGAGCGGAGTGAACGTTTATAATCGTAGTTGTCAGGCTCTAACTCGTATGCCTTCTCGAAATAAGGAAGTGCGTTTTGGAATGCCTTGTCAATCTCTACTTTTGCTTTAGCATACTCCTTAGCATCGTAGTAAGCAGCATCATCGTTGAGTTTGTTGCCAAGATCTACATAGGCGAAGCCCAAAGTCTCGAGGAAGAGTGCGTTGTTAGGCTCGATAGCAATAGCTTGCTCAAAGGCCTTGAAGGACTCGTCGAAACGACCAACACGAGCAAGAATAGAACCCTTAGAGTTGTAGTATTGACCTACATTTGGCTCGCGAGCAATAGCGATATCAAGATACTCAATTGCCTTCTCCTCTTGACCAGAATTGATGTAGAGATTGATGAGGTTTTGCATAAACCAAGGCTCCTCTGGGAAGAGATCAATACAACCCTTGATGAAATCTACAGCAGCTACAGTATCCTTTTGCTCCATGTAGATTTGGTAGATATACTCGTTTGCATATATGATTTCTTTGCGCAGAGCATTTGCATTAGCATGCTCGCTATTCATTCGTTTCAAAGTAGCAACAGCCTCATCATAGCGCTCTGCTTCGTAAGCGAAACGACCTGCATAATAAAGACATGTATAGAAACTAGAATCGCGAAGCAATTTTGCAGCCTCCTCAGGATTGTCTTGCATCATTTTCATCTCTGGGATGTTGCAATGAGCAATAAACATATCATATGCCAACGAAGGATTATTGTTCTCATAAGCAGTGAAACCAGCAGCAATCAGTGGTTGGAATTGGAAATACTCTACAACCTTAGGAAGAATGCTCTTTGGAGTACGTGTGTCATACTTAGCTCTACCTTTCTTGTCGTAGGTTGGCACCATAGCCATATCATATGCTTTTGTCCAATAATCCAACGACTCATACACAGCAGCACCCCATGAATTAATGTCCACATTTTGACCAATTTGGCGCTTGATATTGCCATTGTCAAACTCTTTGTACCCAATGAAACCTGCTACATACCAAGTGTTTGCTTGGTCTTTGGTTTCATCGTTTTGCAATGCCTCTGCGATAGCAGCGCGTGCACCTGCATAATCTGGTGTTTCTGCATCAGCCAAACTACGAGCTTTGCTGACATTTGCTTTTTGAGCGAAGCAGCCGGCGCTTATCAGCACGAGAGCTGCAAGAAAAATTGATTTTTTCATTTTATTAAAGGTTTTGTGTTGTTAATAATCATTTTTTACTCTTCGGCAGTAGTTGTTTCCTCCGCGGTTGCCTCTGCGGATTCAACTACTTCCTCTTGTTCCTCTTTTGGCACTACGCAGCCGAACATGAGTGTATCGTTGCGTTTTTGTAGTTCAATCAGTTTCACGCCTTGTGTAGCACGTCCCATCACGCGGATAGTGTCCATTGCCATACGGATAGCAGTACCCGACTTGGTGATGAGCATCAGGTCTTGTTCATCGGTAACAGCCTCAAGACCAATGAGATTACCCGTCTTATCGGTAAGATTCATGGTCTTCACACCCTTACCGCCACGGTTGGTGATACGGTAGATTGGCTCGCCATTCTCATCATCGAGGTCGGTGCGCTTACCAAAGCCTTTCTCTGAAATCACGAGTACAGACTCCTTGCTACCCTCCTCTACACAAATCATGCCAACCACGCGATCTTGACCATCCTCGTCGAGCTTGATAGCACGCACACCTGTTGCGGTACGACCCATTGGACGAACGGTGTCTTCTGGGAAGCGAACCACTTTACCGTTGTACGAAGCCACCAACATTTGGCTATTGCCGTCGGTGAGTGTCACGCGAATCAGGCGGTCATCCTCGCGCAGACCCAGCGCAATAATACCATTGGCACGTGGACGGCTGTATGCTTCCAAGGTGGTTTTCTTCATCAAACCGTTCTTTGTCGCGAAGATGAGATAATGATTTTGTACATACTCCATATCGCTCAGGTTCTTCACATGGATGAATGCGCAAACCTTGTCGCCCTTTTGGATATTAATCATGTTCTGCAATGCACGACCTTTCGACTGGCGGTTACCCTCTGGCAACTCATATACTTTGGTCCAGTAGAGGCGACCCTGCTCAGTGAAGAACATCATCGTGGAGTGCATATTGGCTTGGTGTACATATTCGATAAAGTCCTCATCGCGGGCTGCGCTGGCTTTTGCTCCTACGCCGCCACGACCTTGCTGACGGAAGTCAGCCAATGGGGTACGCTTGATATAACCCAAGTGCGAAATGGTAATCACCATATCATCATCAGCATACATATCCTCTGGGTTGAACTCGGTAGCCATCTTGATGATACGTGTACGACGCTCATCGGCATATTTCTCTTTGATTTCAACCAACTCGTTTTCAATCACTTCGTAGCGCATCACCTCGCTCGCGAGCAGCGCGTTCAAGTGTTGAATCAACTCTTGCAACTTAGCATATTCCTCTCTCAGCTCATCAATACGCAAGCCCGTCAGTTGCGACAGACGCATATCCACGATGGCTTTGGATTGCAGGTTATCCAAGTTAAAGCGTGCCTCAAGGTTTGCTTGTGCGTCAGCAGGAGTACGGCTTGCGCGGATAATCTTCACCACCTCGTCGATGTTATCTACGGCGATGATCAATCCTTCTAATATATGCGCGCGTTCCTCGGCTTTCTTGAGTTCGAACTTCGTGCGTCGTACCACCACTTCCATGCGGTGCTCGATGAAGTTCGCCACCATGTCGTGGAGGTTCAGCAATTGTGGGCGACCTTTCACCAGCGCAATGCTGTTCACCGAGAAGCTGGATTGGAGTGCAGTATATTTGTAGAGCTTATTCAGCACTACTTGTGCATTAGCATCGCGTTTGATTTCGATAATGATACGCACATCGCGTTTGGATTGGTCGCTGATACCAGAGATACCTTCGATCTTCTTGTCGTTCACAAGGTCAGCGATATTCTTCACGAGGTCAGACTTCACCACACCGTATGGCAACTCGCCAATCACGATACGCTCACGACCGTTGTCCTCGGTCTCAATCTCTGCTTTCGAACGGATGATGATACGTCCGCGACCTGTCTCGTATGCATCGCGCACGCCTTGGTAACCATATATTGTACCGCCCGTTGGGAAGTCTGGTGCTTTGATGTGCTCCATGAGTTCAGCCACGGTGATTGGCTCTATTTCTGGATTCTCCACGCGCTCTACTGCGTTCTTCACGTATGCCACGCAACCATCGATTACCTCGCCCAAGTTGTGGGTTGGCATGTTCGTTGCCATACCTACTGCGATACCGCTTGCTCCGTTCACCAACAGGTTAGGGAAGCGACATGGCAATACCACTGGTTCGCGCAACGAGTCGTCGAAGTTCAGTTGCATATCCACAGTATCTTTGTCTATGTCGCGAAGCATCTCTTCGGCGAGTTTCGAGAGGCGTGCTTCGGTATAACGCATTGCTGCTGCACCGTCGCCGTCAATCGAACCAAAGTTACCTTGTCCGTCCACCAACACGTTGCGCATGTTCCATGGCTGTGCCATACGCACCAGTGTGCCATAGATACTGCTATCGCCGTGAGGGTGGTACTTACCCATCACCTCACCCACGATACGTGCGGATTTCTTGGTTGGCTTATCGCTTGTGTTGCCCAACTCATTCATACCAAACAGTACACGGCGGTGTACGGGTTTGAAGCCGTCGCGCACGTCGGGCAATGCACGGGCTACAATCACACTCATCGAGTAATCGATGTACGAGGTTCGCATTTCCTCGTCAATCTTTACAGGAATAATTCTGTCGTTCTCAATCATCTATATAAAGTTTTTTAAAGTTTCTATGCTTTAAAAGTTTCATCACCCCATTTTCCACCCTGCAAAATTACTACATTTTTTTGAAATATACAAACTTTTGTGTATTTTTTTGCATTTTTATTCATTTTTTAGCAAACATCGATTTCTCATCGCTATAGTCTTAAATCGCAAATATTGTGCATTTATACGAAAAACACATTATTTTCTTCGCGTGCTACCGCGCGCGCGAGGGAATGAATCAACCAATCATTATCTCATAAAAAACATACGAATTGCTATTTCTATTAAAAAATCAGCAATTCGCATGCGTCCACCTTACTCTGCAGTATGTTATTTTTCAGAATCTTCTTTACATATCAGTTCATACAAATAATTGTATTGAGCAGGAAACAAATCAAAGTTCATTGGCACACCTGCTCTACCTGGATCCCAACCATCCTTGATATGCAAAAACATATGCGCAGTTGTTTCTATTGGCACATTTCCTCTTATCGCACCAGCTCGCATGCTATTTTTGATAGCTTGTGTCCATAGGTTGAACTCCTGTTCGTACAACCGTCTAGCTTTCTTATACAATTCTGGAAATTTGCTATATGCTGTATACATGACAGTCACCACATTCGATACATTGATATTCTTATTCTCCACCTGAATATATACATCTTGTAGTTGCTTTAGATAGTACAGCATCGCCTCTATCATCTCAGGAATAGTCACCGTGGGTTGTACACGATTCAAAGCACGTTGTTTGGGCTGGATCAAAAACACTTCCACTGCCTCTTGAAACAATTCATCTTTATCTTTGAAGTAGTAATATAGCGTACCACGTCCCATATTTAAAGCTGCCTGTAGGTCGGTTATAGACACATTAGCATAGCCCTCTATCATATACAACTCAATGGCTTTGAGCAGTATTTTATCTCTACGATCTTCTACCATAATTGTATGATATTTATATTAATTTACTTCACAAACTTTGCTATTATGAATACATTTTCGGCTGCAAAGGTATTAAAAATATTTTACATACACAACATTTTTGCAGAAAAATCGAACAAACATTCGAAAATTATATATTACCTTTGTGGCCGATTTGGTATAATTATTGTAATGATTAAAATAGAAAACAACTATTAGCGTATGAAAATTATAGACAAAAATGTGCTAATCACAGGTGGAGCATCTGGAATTGGCAAAATCATGGGTAAAATAGCTTTGGACAAAGGGGCTAAATCATTGATAATTTGGGATGTAAATCAGGCATCATTAGATGCTACTGCTTTAGAGTTCAACTCACGCGAGCGCGTACATACCTATAAGGTGGATATCACCAATAGTGACTTAGTAGCTACAACCTATCAACGTGTCAAAGACGAATGTGGCAACGTAGACATACTCATCAACTGCGCAGGTATTGTGCGTGGCAACAACACGTTCGATCAGCAAACTATTCAAGACATTCGCCTCACCTTTGAGGTTAATACCATAGCCCCTATGGTTATCACACAACTAATCTTACCAGATATGCTTCAGCGCAACTGCGGACATATCTGCAACATTGCCTCGGCTGGAGGTATGTTGGGTAATCCTAAGATGTCGGTTTATGGTGCTAGCAAGTGGGCTGTTATTGGTTGGAGCGAGAGCATGCGTATTGAGTTGCAACAAAAACACTCCAACGTACACGTTACCACCGTTGCACCGTATTTTATTAGTACAGGTATGTTCAAAGGAGTACGGTCTATCTTTCCTATTCTCAAACCCGAGCCTACTGCAAAAAAAATTATCCGTGCTATTGAACGCAATACTATCTTTGCGGGCATTCCATTCGGTTATCATTTCATTCGTTTTTGGCAAGCTATTTTACCATTGCGTGTATTCGACATAATCTTTGGCACAATTTTTGGTATCTATCGTACAATGGATCACTTCACTGGTCGAGGCAATTAGCTTGTTTTAATTAGTGATTAATTAGTGATTAGTTAGTGATTTACGATACAATAAACAAGATTCAACCTATAAATGCAAGAAAATTATTCTACAAACTAACATAAATTATCGATATGCAGACGTATATTTCCACCACAATTCAAAAGCAACGCAACTATTTTGCATCGGGTTCTACCCTTTCTTTATCATTCCGCAAACAAAATCTACGTTTGCTAATGAAAGCAATAAAGGCATACGAGAAACGCCTGACAGAAGTGCTATGGATTGATCTTCACAAATCATATGAAGAAGCATATCTGACCGAACTTAGCATTGTTTATGGCGAGCTCCGCAATCATCTACGCCATCTCTCGTGTTGGGCAAAGCCCGAATGCCGAACTTCTCCTATAGCCATTATGCCTGCCAGCAGTCACATAATCAAAGAGCCGTTGGGTAATACACTCATTATTGCGCCATGGAACTATCCCGTACAACTACTACTCAACCCTCTCGTAGGAGCCATCTCGGCGGGCTGTACAGCAATGCTGAAACCATCGCCATACACACCTCATGTATCTCAAGTGCTGACCGACATGATTCGCAGCACTTTCAACGACCATTATATTGCTATTGTAGAGGGTAACCGCCAAGTTAATCAATTGCTTTTGGCGGAGCGTTGGGATTTGATTTTCTTCACGGGAAGTCCCACTTTAGGCAAAATGGTCATGGAATCTGCTGCTAAAAACCTGACACCAGTGGTGTTAGAATTGGGCGGAAAAAGTCCGTGTATTATCGACCACGATGCAGATATAAAAGTTGCCGCTAAACGTGTGGCATGGGGAAAAGTGCTTAATGCTGGACAAACGTGCATTGCCCCCGACTATTTGATGATACACGAAGATATAAAAGACAAGTTCCTTCGCCAACTTACCAAAGAGTGGAAACATCTCTTGACTAAAAATCCACAAGAGGCAAAGCATTTCGTTCGAATTGTGAACGACAAAGCTATGGAACGTCTTATCGGTTATCTTCAAGACGGAACTATCTATTATGGTGGCACATATGATCGAGAAGAGCGCTTTCTCCACCCTACTATTCTCACGGATGTAGATCCGGCATCTCCTGTTATGCAAGAAGAAATTTTTGGTCCAATCTTCCCTGTCTTGACATTCAAAGAAATTGATGAAGTGATTGCGTTCATCAATCAACGAGAAAAGCCATTGGCATTATATTATTTTGGCAACAACGACCAATATGTCCTTCGCCACACTTCATCTGGTGGAGCATGTGTCAACGATGTGATAATGCATATTGTTAACCATAAATTGCCATTCGGAGGAGTTGGCAATTCGGGTATGTCGTCATATCATGGAAAGGAAAGTTTCTTGGTATTTTCTCACCGTCGTTCGGTAGTCAAAACACCAACGTGGATTGATATGCCATTCCGCTATATGCCATATCGACTTTTTGATTGGATTAAAAAGATGGTATAATCTATCGCTGTTCTGCTATAGTGACTACATATTGCTGTTCCACACAGTCATATGTAGTCATTTTTGCATCATCTGCATTATTTAAGGTAGATTTCAAATCAGATATAATGCCTGTACCTTTCATTTTCAGATAAGCTTCCTTCTTTGTCCACAATCGAATGAATGCCCAATCTGGATTAGTATCTACCAATATTGATTGCAGTTCTGTCTCATTCATCGTTTTATGTACCAACTCTTCTTTTAATGTGCGAACAGCTTCTATATCTATCCCAATGGGGGTTTCGCTTACCGCTACCGCTATTCCCGCTTTGCAGTGGGATATAGAGAAGTACGGACCATGCTGCAAATAGGGAGCACCATATTCATTGTATTGAAACTCTATATTCTCTATTTTATCGGGTGTACTACGCATCTCATTCAAGAGTTCCAACAGCATTTCATACGACTTCAAACAACAATATTGCCCAAACATATGCGAATATTGCATTGCTTGCTCCAAACGTTGTGCTGATACACAAGTTTTCAGTCGCATAATTTCTGCCGAACAGCATTGAGCCATATCGTCGAATACTTTATAAATCATATGTATTTTCGTTTGATACTGCAAAAGTACAAAATTTATTTTACATGCCCAAATTATCGGCTATTCTTTTTCCTTTTTTGCCAATATCGCTGAATCTCTCCAGCCCAAAGCACCAACGATGTCACTGCAATAATAATCAACCAGTCAGCTAACAACAAGCCACCTTGCGGTATTGAAAACATTGTTTGTACATATGGCAACTCCACTATCATGATCTGCCCTATGAAAATTAGTAGCACAATGCAAATAAACCAGGGAGTACGCCTCATTGACAATCCATAAAAAGCAGAACGTTTAGTCATAAATGCGCGTACATTAAATAAATTCCAAAATTGCAACATGACAAAGGTGGTAAAAAATAATCCATATTCGTATGGCGACAATCCATTATATTTGCCCCATTGCCAATCTGCATGCAATAGCGATGTGATATGTGTATGTTGGAAAACAATCCACATACATAACAAAGTTGCCGACATCACTACGCCCACTGCCAAAATACGTTTCTCCAAGCCATGTAGAATCGGCTCATCCACTTTACGTGGTTTCTCCTGCATTGTTCGCGTATAAGGAGGTAATGAAGACAATGCTAAAGCGGCAAAAGTATCTAATATCAGATTCACCCAAAGCATCTGCATCACTGTCAACGGAGAATCAGTCCCCGTAAAAGCACCTATCATAACTATCAAACACGCCACTACATTCACCGTCAATTGAAATAGGATGAACCGCTGAATATTTTTGTACAATGAACGTCCCCACATCACTGCATTAGAAATAGTAGTAAACGAATTATCCATTATTATCATATCACTCGCTTCTTTGGCAATAGCAGTTCCGTCACCCATTGACAAACCAATATTTGCGGCATTCAATGCAGGAGCATCATTTGTACCATCACCAGTCACTGCTACCACATGTCCCATCTGACGGAGTAAACCTACAATACGTTCTTTATCGCTCGGGCGAGCGCGAGCCACTACTTTCACTTTAGGTAATCGCTCTTTCAGTTCTTCATCTGTCATGTATTCCATTCTCCACCCCACTAGTACAGCCTCTTCGTCATCCGATGTTTGCCATAAGCCAAGCTGTTTGGCAATCTCTTTTGTGGTACCAGGAGCATCACCTGTTATTATCATCACTTCTATACCAGCACGAATACAATTTCTAATAGCTTGAGACACATCTTTTCGAATAGGATCTGCTATAGCAACAATGCCTAGCATTGTCAAATCGTTTACTATCAAGCCGTGTTCATCCCACACCTTTTCATCTATCTCTACTTCTTTGTAAGCAAACCCCAGAGTGCGATACGCATGCTCTTGAAACAGATTCAATTGCTCTAGATATTGTTGCTGTGCATCGTTCGCCATGATGCTATATTGCAATAGTACATACGATGCTCCCTTCACATAAAGCATTCGTTTACCATTGGGCAATTGCGCAATAGTAGCCATGTATTTGCGCTCTGTAGAGAAAGGTAAACGTTGTAGTATTTTTGCCTCTTGGCGATATTGCACATAGGAATGTCCCTGTTCATACATCCAAAGTAGTAGAGCCCCTTCTGTAGGATTACCAATCACTTGAGGATTATTTTCATCCACAATATCTAGGTTTGCTGTGGTATTCAGTGCTATACTTTGCCACAAACGGTTTTCATTTCTTTTGTCTTGGTCACTATCCCCTACCAACAACGCATCATGCACACGCATTTGATTTTGCGTTAGTGTGCCTGTTTTATCAGTACAAATAATTGTTGTTGCTCCCATTGTTTCACATGCATGCATTGTACGGGGCAATGTATTGTGCTTCATCAGTCGTCGCATACTAAAGGCCAAACAGAGCGTTACAGCCATAGGTAGCCCTTCGGGAACAGTTACAACAAGCAATGTTACCGCTATCATTATGGTATCCAACAAATATTTTATCAAACTCACCCACCCTGTTGTAGCAATCAACAACATATCTCCCTGCACCAAATAGATAGTCAATCTTCCCACAACAATCAACCCTGCTACTACATAACTGATTCTTGTTATTGTCTTGGCTAATTTCCTAAGTTGTTGTTGCAATGGCGTTTCATCTACAGTAGATGATATTTTCATGGTGTTAGCAGCATCAGTCATATTTCCTACCGCGAATACTCTGGCAACACCTTCACCTTCTAATACAATGCTGCTCTTCATCACATAATTAGATGGAAAAGGGGCCTCTAAATCTCGGTCTGCTAAATTAACCGTTTTCTCGCACTCAGGTTCGCCCGTCAAAGAAGATTCATTAACCACTAGATCCAGTGAATCTAGCAACTCGGCATCAGCAGGCACTTCATCGCCCGCCTCTAGTAGAATAATATCTCCTACTACAATTTCTCGACGCGGCACTTGTGTCACATGGCTATCACGAATCACTTTGACCAAATCTTCGTCATTCATCACATTAAGCGCACGGAAAGTCTTTTCATTCTTACGTTCTAGTACATATGTAATGCTTGTTGCAAGTAGAATCGCTAATGCTATACCTAAAGGTTCAAGATAAGGTTGTATTCCTTCTTCGCCTCCAAACACACTTTGATAAAAAGCCACTATTCCAGAAAATGCAAGTGCTATCATCAGAATGCTTATCAGAGGATCTATCTCCATACGCTGTTTAGTAGCATTCCAACGACCATTAATCATCGTGATAAAAAACACTAGCCCCAACAACACAATGAATACCAAAGATATATACCATACTGAATATGGCATATTAGTAATCACTATATCTATTATGAGAATCAATACTATCAGAAATATGTTAGCTATCAACATTCCTTTCACTAACCAACATGTAGTAGCTTGGGATACCTTATCCATCAAACGAGGCGGAGATGGAGGAGTGATGACATTGGCGCCATACTTCTGACGCTGTGCTTCGACCTGCTGAGCAGATAGTCCTGTGTAACGGTGTGACATAGTCGTAGGTTTTTTAGTTAGTTTAATGGCAAGAGTTTTCGCCAAAAAGCATGGCAAAAGTAGAACAATTCAAAGAGTTCCACAAAAAATAACAATATTGTTATTTCTCACTTGTATACACAAAAAAAGAAATAACAATATTGTCGTAGCCAAATTTTACTTCTAACCGTTTATAGATTGCAATATCTTCTCACAAATGTCATTTATTGATAGTTTCCCATCATTATTTACAACTACATCTGCTTGCTGCATTCGAAGTTCATCTTCTTGCGCACGCATACGCGCGCGTACCTTACTTACACTCGTATTATCTCTATCCATTGCACGTTGTAAACGAATATTTTCAGGAGCATCTACTGCTATAATCTTGTCGCAAAGACGATATATTCCACTGGTATATAGTATTGCACATTCCACAATGCATATCTTATCTTCGTAATGTTTGCTCCATCGAACAATGTCTTCTCGCACAGCAGGATGAATGATTGCGTTCAATTTTGCTAATAAAGATCTATCAGCGAACACTTTTTGAGCTACGACTTGCGATTGATATACATTTCCTTGATAGGCATCCTCTCCTAGCAATCCTATAATATCCTCACGAATTTTTGCATCACTCACAATTATTTCTTTTGCTCTGCTATCTGTATCATAAACAGCATACCCCCGTAGTTGCAAAGCTTTTGCGATTGTACTTTTACCACTACCGATTCCTCCTATCAGCCCTACTACCATACTAGAATTGAAAATAAATAAATGCCTGCAAATCTGCAGTCACGAATTGATATATTCCTATTACTACAAATACTATAATCACAGCCCACGACCACATTGGTAATGTACAAAAACGTATTCTATACCAACGCTTTACACGTGTAGGCAACCAGTGAATTATCATACCTACGACAAACAAACCTACCACATAACGATATTCCCATAAGAACGAAGGAATTATGCTATTGTTCCATGCACCTCCTATCTGTGCTACCATATTTTTCGCAGTTTCCCAAGCTTCTTGATTCGCAGTCGCAGGATCTAAATTGCTTCCTGAACGGAAAAATAATCGTGTAAATGTGATAAATACAAAAGTTTGCAACACCATCCAAGCGTTACTTGTCCAGCGAACAATTTTCACACGTGGGGTACCTGCTATTCCTATATTACCCATGCGTTCTATCCACCAATATATATAACGAACCAAGGTACCTATCCATAATATAATTGACCATACCAAAAATAGTTTCAGCACTGGCCATTCCAGCAACCCATAAGCTACCCATAGGCTACTCATAAGCAATGTCATTACTAGTATTTTTATATTCAATCCTTGCTTAGCCCATATCTTATACACTATCATTCCTATACCGTTTAGGCCACCCCATATTACAAAATTCCAACTAGCACCATGCCACAAACCACCTAGCAACATCGTGATGAAGGAATTAATATTTCCGGCCCATAGTTTATCATTTACTTCCTTGCCAACAATAGTTCGATTACCTCCTAATGGGATATACAAATAACTCTTGAGCCATCGACTGAGTGACATATGCCACCTTCTCCAAAACTCTTGAGGATTACGTGCTTTGTAGGGCGAATCAAAGTTTTGTGGTAAATAAAATCCCATCAACATGGCCACACCAATGGCTATATCTGTATACCCAGAGAAATCGGCATATACTTGCAATGAATATGCAAATAGGGCAAATAAATTTTCGAAACCGCTAAACAATAATGGATTTTCAAAAACGCGGTCTATTAGATTTACTGCTAAATAATCACTCAGTACCACTTTTTTTATCAATCCATTCAGTATCCAAAAAATGGCTAAACCTACCAAACGTTTACTTAATCGAAAAGGACGATATAGTTGAGGAATAAACTCATTAGCTCGTACTATAGGACCTGCTACTAATTGAGGAAAGAAACTAACGTAAAATCCAAAATCTAAAATGTTTTTTACAGGTTTCACATGCCCACGATACACATCCACCGCATACGAAATAACTTGAAATATATAGAACGATATACCAACGGGCAATACAATAGTATCTACCATAAATCTGCCCGACTCACTAAATCCATTTCCTATATATGCAAATAAATCGAAGACTGCGAATTCCGTGTTAAACATAGTATTTATGATATTCGTAAAGAAATATGCATACTTAAAATAACACAGCAATCCTAAGTCAATCACTATACTTAATGTCAGCCATAATTGTGCTTTTGCAGTTTGGTTATTACTTTTCTGACGATATATTTGCTTTGC
Organism: Paludibacteraceae bacterium; assembly: GCA_017457295.1. Classification (GTDB taxonomy): domain Bacteria; phylum Bacteroidota; class Bacteroidia; order Bacteroidales; family Paludibacteraceae; genus Colicola. The sequence goes on from JAFTHS010000004.1 coordinate 29,205, forward strand.
TATTAACCAATCACTCGTAGTAACAAATAGTAATATCAACAAAAATATACCGCTTGTTTTGTAATAAAAGAAGCAACTAACAGCCATCAAAAATACATTGCGTAAATGTAAACGAGTTCTAGATGGACTTTGCAACACATCACGCGACCTACCACGAATAGGCATCTCCATAATGATAGCAAACAAGACATACACAATAGCAAAAAAAGCCCAGAAATAGAACTGGGTGAATAGCAACGGACTCTCGCTATTGAATGCAAATATATGTTGTAGTATATCCATTACTTCACACTATCATTATTGATTACTTGTTCTGTTATCTTACTATCATTTGCCTTCCCCATAATTTCTTTTCCCTCATCAATCCACTTTCCTAGCATGCGTCCTGCAATGTTCGCTCCCGAGCGGGTAAAATGTACATAGTCACTTCCAACTAATCCTCTGCTATGCCACGTTAGCATACTTTCAAATCCCCCCATGGCATTATACAAACTCCAATAAGCAATCTTCTCCTCTTGCGCCATCAAAGCTAGACGTTTATCTAGGTATGGTAATAATGGATAGGTAGTCAATTTGCCATCAATACGGGTTGACATATCACTAGGACCTACAAACAATATCGCTGCTTGAGGGGCACATTTTCTTAGATAACGTACTTGGTTTTGCAGGGTTTTGACATATCCATTTAAAGTAGAAGGATTCTTAGTATGCGGTATCATATTACCACCAAACTGCAAAATAATCAGTCTTGTATTCGTTTCTCGATAGAAATCACTTAACGAAGCACTATCAATTTTGGTGAAGAAACTACCCGAAGATCCGCGCATAGGTATATTATCCACAATCACTCCAACAGCAGTCTCCAAACTCAATCCATAGACTCTTCCCGAACCCTTCAAATGGATTTTACATTGCATCGTACTATCTGGAATTTCTATCAACTCGTTAGGTAGTAAAGCATATTGTTCTTCAGAACCCTTCACTTGGCAATATCCCTCCACACTATCCGTTAGCAAGCGCACTCTATTAAAATAATTATGAGCCATGTGCTTGTTAGAGAATGGTTCGATAGTTAATCTAATATCCTCACTTCCCTGTAACACAGTATTATCCATCACAGCCACTTGTCCCATCACACCATAATCATCACTCTCTTGTCGCATAGTGCGCGGACCATATATTAAATATCGTTTAGGACCTCCCTGCGTTGTTTGCAAGTGTCCATCCATCGACATCCATTGACGAATCGAACGAGTAGGAATAGTTTGGTGCAGAGGAATCAACCCCACTCCGCCACCACCATATTTATGTTGCCAACGTTCACGCAACATACTGGTCATACGATCCTCCTCTATCTGCGAATCTCCATAATGCACCACTCGCACAGTTTTTTCCTGCACACTATCTAATGCTTGATAAAAGGCCTGTAGGTACATATGGGCGTCTATTCCTTCATCCAATATGACATGCGGAATATGTATCGGTTTTTCTTTAGGTAATACTGAGTTTTCTGCATCTGTCGTATCTTCTAAACATGTCAATTTCTCAACAGATTCTGTGTCAGATATAATTTCAGTAGTATCTATAACTGATAACCATGTAGAATCCACCATAGTTAACCAAGTGGAATCCATCAAGATCTCAGAATTATCGCTTTCTATCATTAACACTTCTGCCAATGTGGGCCAACGTAATGTTTTAGCACCGAAATTCCAACCACTCTCAGGAACAATAGCACATACCACGCCTAACAGCGCGATCGTAATCCATATTGTATATGCAATGTAACGTGGTCTCACTCTGCTCCAAACCTATTTTCTCCACAATGCCCTGGTAAAGAGCAGCAAGACTGTAAATATCTCTAAACGACCAATCAACATAACGAAACTCATTACCCATTTAGCCACCATAGGGAACTCAGCATAAGTACCAGCAGGACCAAACTGCCCAATACTAATACCCACATTGCCGATAGCAGAAACAGCTGCACCAATTGACTCATCAAAGTTCACACCCGTAGCACAGAAAATAATTACAGTAACAACGATGATAAAGATATAGAAAATCAAAAATGCCATGATATTGTTGATGGTCTGTTGTGGCACGTTCTTCTCATTAAGTTTCACAGGGATAATCGCATTAGGGTGAATACGACGTTGAAACTCTGCCACACCATTCTTCAAGATTATCGCCAATCGCACCCACTTGATACCACCTGCTGTACTACCAGCACAAGCACCAGTCAACATTAAGAAGAAAATCACCACCCATGCTACTACAGGCCAATACATATAGTCGGAAATTGTATATCCTGTAGAGGTCATCGAACTAATCACAGTGAAGATGCTATCACGAAATGCACGCTCCATCTGCACACCCGTCCAACCTGGGCGAGCGATATACAAACCAACTGTAAGCATCACCGCGAATACCAATACCGCCACACTATACCAACGCAATTCCTCATCTTGGAAGAAATTACGTACCTTGCCACGCAGTAAATAGATGAGCAGCACAAAGTTGATACCCGAGATGAACATGAAGAAAGTCACTGTATAGTGAATCGCTGCCGAATCGTAATATTCCAAACTATTGTTGTGCGTCGAGAATCCGCCGGTAGCAATAGTAGAGAACGAGTGACAAATAGCATCAAAGATATCCATACCACATAACCACAATGCTACCACTTCGGTTACAGTTAGCAATACATAGATACTCCACATCATTTTTGCAGTATCTGCAATGCGTGGCGAAACCTTTTCGTAGGTCAAACCTGACACCTCAGCTGCATATAACTGCATACCATTGAGTCCGAAAATAGGTAGGATGGCTATGGACAACACGATGATTCCCATACCACCAATCCATTGGGTCAGCGACCGCCAGAAAAGTAGTCCGTGGGTAATCACCTCAAGATCTGGAATAATTGTTGCTCCAGTAGTGGTAAAGCCCGACATACTCTCGAACCATGCATCGGTGAAACTAGGCACTTGTCCGCTAAGGTAATACGGAAGCAATCCAAAAGCGGAGAATACTACCCATACCATAGCCACAATCAAATATCCTTCTCTTTCGCCCATACGTGACTCAGCGCGACGACCAATCAATAGACCTATTACACCAGCTAACAAGGTAACAATGGTCGAGAACAGAAAGACATCACTATCAGCCTCACCATACCATAAACTCACTCCCAACGCCAAGGTCATAAACACTGCCTCTATCAAGAGCAGTGCACCCATGGTGCGAAATACCATCCGTGTATTAAAGGTTCTGGTCATTTGAAGAATTTCTCTAATTGTCTAATTACTTGACTTTTGCAGAATACCACAACTTGGTCATTTGGTAAAATCTGTGTATCACCATTCACCAAGATACCCTCGCCTGCACGGACGATAGCACCAATATTTGCATCCTTAGGTAAACGCATATCGCGTATCTTGCCTTTTGTTATACGACTACCTTCCTCCGCCATAAACTCCACAATCTCGGCATCAGCACTAGTCAGATTACGCACATTCAGTACGCTCGCGTCCAGCAACATCTGATAGATATACGAAGCAGCTATAGTCTTCTTGTTGAGCACCGTACCAATATCCAAACCCTCTGCCATTGGAATATAGTCGATATTCTCAACCTCGGCGATGGTCTTCTTTACACCAAAACGCTTGGCAGCCATGCAAGCGAATATATTTGCTTCGCTGCTATCAGTAACCGCAACAAAAGCATCTGCATCCTCTATTCCCTCGTCTTTCAACACTGCCATATCGCTACCATCTGCATTGATTATCAACGCATTGCTAATTTTTTCGCTAAGATGATAACAATGCTCACGGTCTGCCTCTAAGATCTTTATGCTAAGGTCATCCGATAGGTTTTGTACCGTTTTTTGTGCAATCTTCGATCCTCCAAAAAATACAATATTGCGTATCTCCTTCTTTTGTTTGCCCAATTGCTCACGTAGCACTTTCATATTCTCGCGCGTACAAACAGCATATACCATATCATCAACTTGTATCTCATCCGATCCCGTCGGAATGATTGTCTCTTGTCCGCGTTTGATAGCCACCACACGATAGAGTCCGTGGTTGAAGAATCCCGACATAAACTGCTTGCCAATCACCTCTGCCCCTTCGCGCACCTTCACTACACAAAGTTCCAATGCACCCTCGCACAAAGTCAAATGATAGCGCATCCAGTTGGTCTTGAGCGAAGCAGTAATTTCCTGTGCTGCGAGTAATTCTGGGTAAATCAAATGATTCAAACCCATTTGCTCGAAAATACACTTATTCTCTGGCATCAAATATTCGTAGTTATCAATACGCGCCAAAGTCTTTTTTGCCCCCAACTGATTGGCAAGTAAACAAGCTGTGATATTGTCCGATTCTGATGGTGTAACCGCAATGAATAAGTCCACATCCTTCACGCCAATACTCTTGAGGTCGTGAATCGACATTGGACTACCTACCTTGGTTAGCAAATCGTAGTTCGTATCCAAATCACCTAGACGATCTTGACGATCATCTATCAAACTAATATCCATATCTTCGCGCGATAGCAACTTCGCCAAGTGACGACCTACTGCTCCAGCGCCTGCAATAATGATTCGCATATGCCCTCTTTATCTAATTTTAACACTTGATACAATTCTTTGGTACTACCATGTTCTACAAATTGGTCACGAACTCCCAAACGAGTCACGTGTGGTACGTAACTATTATCAGCCATAAACTCAAGCACAGCACTACCCAATCCTCCGCTAATCACACCATCTTCAACAGTAATTATCGTGTCAAATTTCTGTCCTATATCATGCAAAATATTCTCATCTATTGGCTTTAGCCAACGCATATCGTAGTGCGCTACTTGTATTGCTTCCTCGCCGAGTGCCTCAATTGCTTCGGATACAGTATTACCTATTGCACCAATACTTAGTACTGCCACCTTGCTACCTTCCTTTAGGCAGAAGCCTTTTCCAATAGTTAATTTTCCATCTTCTATCCCACTAATACTTCGTCCTCTCGGATAACGGATAGCGATAGGTCCATCATATTCTTTTGCAAGTAGCATCATAGATTCGAGATCTTCTTTGGTCATCGGTGCCCCTATCACCATATTAGGAATAGGACGCAAAAATGCCAAATCAAGCAATCCATGGTGCGTAGCACCATCATTACCTACAATACCTGCACGGTCGATGCAGAAGACCACATGCAGTTTAGGCAAAGCCACATCGTGGATGATATTGTCATATGCACGTTGTAAGAAACTGGAGTAGATATTGCAATAAGGAACCAATCCTGCCTTAGCCATACCTGCGGAGAATGTAACGGCGTGTCCCTCTGCTATACCCACATCAAATACGCGTTCGGGCAACTCTGATTGCATGATTGTCATGCTACAACCACTTGGCATTGCAGGTGTTACACCTACAACACGTTCATCCGCCTTGGCCATCTTCAACAGTTGTTCTCCAAACACTTCTTGCCATAGCGGCTCTAAATTGTTTCCTTTTTCCGTTTTACGTTTTCCGTTTTCCACGCAGAATTCGCCTGGCGCATGCCATGTAGTTTGGTCATTCTCAGCTGGGCCATAACCTTTACCCTTCTTAGTAATGATATGTAGCACCTTAGGACCTTCGTAATCTTTAATCTCACTAAAGATACGTACCAAACTCAGTACATCATGTCCGTCTGCAGGACCAAAATAACGAAGGTTCAAACCTTGGAATATATTATTTCCTTGTTTGGTTAGCAGGGCTTTGAGATTGTTTGTAAAACGTTGTACACGCCCTTTATTATCATCATTGATAAGGTGTAATTTGCGAGCCACTCGATATCCCCACCAACGCCAACGATTATAACGCTCACTCGTAGTAAGATCCACTAAATACTGCGTAAATCCACCCTTGATAGGGTCAATTGCCATATTGTTGTCGTTGAGTACGATGAGCAGATTGTTCTTGTTCATCGAGGTATTATTCAATCCCTCAAATGCCAATCCTCCTGTCATAGCCCCATCGCCAATAACTGCTACCACATGGCGATCCTGGCGAACCTTTTGACTGCCAATCTCAATACCTAAGGCTGCGGAGATACTATTACTAGCATGTCCCGCGATAAAAGCATCATACTCACTCTCCATCGGAGATGGGAAAGGTGCTAGTCCTTTGAATTGTCGATTTGTATGAAAACGTTCACGGCGACCTGTCAAAATCTTATGAGCATAGGCCTGATGACCTACGTCCCAAACCAATTGATCATTAGGTGTATCAAATACATAATGCAAAGCCACAGTCAATTCTACCGTACCGAGCGATGAGCCCAAGTGACCTGGGTTCTGACTGAGTTCCTGCACAATAAAGTCACGCACTTCCTCACAAACTTGTGGCAAAGTATCTAATGGCAGTACCTTCAAGTCGCTTGGATTATATAGCGTATTTAGATATTTGTATTCCATAATTCTTGTAATGAAATCTCTCCATATTTATTCGCGTGAGCGCGCACTCGCGCATAATAGTTTGCAAAGGTATATATTTTTTCTCATATATGCAAATTTTACCCCTATTTTGCTATTTCCATTTAGCAAAATGCAAAAATATATGTCCAAAAATACACATTTCTAGTACTTTGTATTGCATAGTATTGTAAAAAGCGATATCTTTGCATCGATTTTCCAAAATCAAGTGTTCTTTGATATCTTGTGGCATAGTTTTTGCAAAAGTTTTGACAAAACCATTTATTGACGTTATATTATTAACATGTACCGGTCATTCGCTTTCATATTAACATACATTGAGGTGCCAACTCCACCTCTTTCAACGGGCATCTTGTCTGAAATTCCGTTTCATCGTCGCGAATAACAAGCATATATATCCTATACTAAAGGTATACCAAGGGTATATAAAAACTATTATTTAATAACCTTAATAAATAGAAAACTAATATGAAAAAGATTTTAGCCGTTTTGGCAACCATCACGCTAACAATGACAGCATGTGCTGATCATAACCATTTAATTGAATATTCTGAACTTCCTGTTCAAGCACAAGCATTCATCCAAAAGTACTTCAACATTTCAGATGTAGCTGTTATTCAAGTAGAAGATTTTGGAAGAAGTCGTGAATACGATATTCGATTAAAGAATGGAACCGAGATCGACTTTGATTATCAAGGCAATCTCAAGTCAATCAACTGCGAAGTTTCACCTGTGCCAGAGGGTATTGTGCCAGAACTTATTACAAGTTATGTTAAGTTGCATTATCCACAGCATTTTATCGTTGAGTACACCATTAATTATCGCAGATTAGAAGTTGAACTCAGCAATGGAATAGACTTGATTTTTGACCTCGAAGGTCATTTCGTCGGAGTTGATTAACATCTAAATTAGAAGGACTATGCAGCATTATCATATTGACAACCAAACAAATAAAATTATACAACAATGAAAAAACTGTATCGTTCTTCCAACCGCATTTTGGCGGGTGTTTGTGGCGGAATCGCCGAGTATTTTGATGTGGATCCTACTTTGATTCGCGTAGTGTATCTTATCTTGAGTTTATTCTCAGCTGGATTTCCAGGTTTACTCCTGTACATTATCTTGATGATTTTGATGCCTAATTACAATCAGATTGAAAATCAATAAATTGTAAATCAAAATGCTATCCAATCTCAAAAGCCAAATGCGCAAAGGATTGTTAGAATACTGTATCCTTGCCATCATCAGTCGCGACGAGGCGTATGCTTCGGATATCCTTGACCAGCTCAAGGGAGCGCAACTGGTGGTGGTAGAGGGAACGGTATATCCACTCCTTACTCGCATGAAAAATGAGGGGCTACTTACTTATCGTTGGCAGGAATCTACTGGTGGACCACCACGAAAGTATTATACATTAACGGAAAACGGAAAACAGCTCCTGGCTCAACTCGATCAAGAATGGCAATCTATCTGCCAAGCTATCAACCGAATAACAACACCCGACCCTAACAATATAGAGGTCTAAAATCCCTAACAATCATGAAAGAAACTCGTACTATCAACCTCAATGGGTTGGTATATCATATTGACTATGACGCCCATCACATCTTGCATGACTACTTGCAAGATATAGAGCTTCGCCTGCCTCAAGACGATCGTCAAGAAGTGATGAACGACATCGAAGCGCGAATTGCAGAATTATTTCAAAAAGCGCTTTTCGCAAAAAACGCACAAGTAGTTAATTTAGAAATGGTTAATTCTGTCAAATCGCAGATTGGAGATCCTTCTGAATTCGGGCCTAATCGCCGTCCGAAGGTAAAGGTTGACAAATCGCAGAACACAGGTTGTAGCCGTATCCTAAGAATTGTGCTTAATGTCATATTACTTGTTTTGGCATTACCTATGATTTTCATCGGACTTGCCATTCTTTTCGCAATCATACTTTCGCTATTTGGAGTGGCTATTGCGGGAACTACAAGTTTGGCATCTATTATGCCTATTTTCCCCGTATTTGCTGAACTCTTAGTGGATGGCGGAGCATTCATTATTCCACTCTTGATGGTTGCTCTTATCTTAATTATTGCGCTACCTATCGTCATGTTGGTACACACAATAGTGACATATATGCGCACGCGACGTGGTCCAAAAGCACGTTTTTGGTGGATCACCATCCTATTTTGGATTGCTTCAATCATTTTTTGGGGCGTTTCACTCGTGCGTTTGTATCAATCCTACGACATGGCTCCTGAGATTCTAAAAACCATGGTATGGGACGGATTAGATGTAGATGATCAAGAAGGTACTCTTGCTTCCGAACTTCAATTGGAACCTTACCATAGTGTAGAATTGCGAGGTGCTGCTAATTTGTATTTAAACAATGGAACGCAACAATCTACCGTATTGACAACCAATCAAATAAACTCCTTGGTATATGAAGGCGCAATCAAAGCAGAAGTGCGAGATAGTGTACTCTATATCGAGACATCTAATCAAATCCCTGTAGATGATGTGATGATAGATTTTTCAATTACTTCTCCCTATTTGCGCAAACTAACAGTCTATGGTGCTAGCAAAATAGAAACCGCAGACAATCAAGTGCTTGCGCAACCAAACTTCACTCTCGACCTCAATGGTGCAGCCGAGGCGGACCTACATTTGAATGTGCAGACATTGACGGTAGATGCCAAAGGGGCTAGCAAACTTGAGTTAGAAGGTCAAGCGGATGATGTACATATCACAATTGCTGGTGCTGGCGAAGTAGAAGCTGAAGATTTGCATGCTCAAACCATGCACATCAACTGTGCGGGAGCGAGCAAAGCTGAGGTAAATGTTGCACGCGAATTGTGGGCACAAGCGGCTGGTGCAAGTAAGATAACCTATAAAGGCACACCACACATCAAGCAAAACATGGCTGTAGGCGGTAGTGTTATCAAGAAAGAACTATAAATTACCTGACTTTAGTTAGTGATTACTTAGTGATTAGTTAGTGATTAGTTAGTTATTACTTAGTGATTCGACTATCTTTAGGGTATAAAAAATAGGGTGTTTCCATGTAGGAACACCCTATTTTCATTTACGTTATAATATTATTGTAATTTCGCCAATGCTTCTTTCATTCGACGCATTGCTTCTACAATCTTATCTTCGCTAGTAGCATAGGAGAAGCGAATGCAATTATCTTCACCGAAGGCACTACCAGTAACGCAAGCCACATGTGCCTCTTGTAAAAGGAAAGTTACCAATTCATCGGCATTATGGATAGTTTGCCCTTGGTACTGTTTACCAAAATATGCCGATACATCAGGGAACAAATAGAACGCGCCTTGTGGCTCTAACACTTTCATTCCTGGTATTTCTTTTGCCAATCCTACAATCAAATTGCGACGACGTTCAAACGCTTGACGCATCTCCTCCACGCATTCTTGAGGACCAGTATATGCTGCCTCTGCTGCTTTTTGAGCAATTGTAGTCGCACAACTAATAGTTTGACCTTGTAAACGCTTCACAGCAGTAATCAAATCTTTGTCATGGCATGCCAACCAACCGATACGATAACCAGTCATAGCATATGCCTTGCTGACACCATTGATAATAATCAATCGGTCTTCCAACTCTGGGAACTGTGCTAAAGTTTCGTGCTTACCTGTATATAGAATATGTTGGTAGATTTCATCTGCCAATACCACAACTTGTGGATGTTTCTTCAGCACTTCCACAAGAGCTTTTAAATTCTCCAATGTATATACAGAACCTGTAGGATTGTTAGGAGAACAAAGCATCAACAACTTGGTATGAGGTGTTATTGCGGCCTCAAGTTGCTCTGCTGTAAGGCAGAAGTTATTCTCCATAGTGGTCTTTACCAAAACACTTTTGCCTTCGGCAATCTTCACCATCTCCACATAACTTACCCAGCAAGGTGTAGGCATAATCACCTCATCTCCAGGGCCAATTAATGCTTCAATAGCATTACACAATGCTTGCTTAGCTCCTACAGAAACGACAATCTCATTTGCATTATACGGACGCACCGAATAGCCAGCTAGATCCTTGTTTAGGGTGTTGGCAATAGCCTCACGCAAAGCGGGGAATCCAGGAGTAGGTCCATAATGCGAAATATCATTATTCACAGCATCAATAGCTGCTTGTTTTACATGAGCAGGAGCAGGAAAATCTGGTTCTCCTAACGACAAACCTATCACATCCACGCCCTCAGCACGCATTTGTTGGCACAACGCTGCTACTTTCAAAGTTTGTGATTCCTCTAAAGCACTTATCCTTTTTGAAATTTCCATATGAATATTTATCTATATTATCTTTACTTATCTATACTGCTTATATTTATATTGTCTTATTGTGTGTAAGCAATTTTAGTTCTAAGATTATATTTGCTTCTAAAAGCTTAGGAGCAATGATACCATTGCTCCTAAGTTGATTAGTGTTAGCGAATTACTTTCTTAGCGATTTTTTGACCATTCTTCTCATATTGAAGAATATACAATCCTGATTTCAATCCTGTCAAATCAGCATTCATCACATTTGTTTGACGCATGATTACCTGACCACTAAGGGTATATACTTGTACATTATATGGGGGCAACATCTCCGTTGGTTCTATTACCACGATATCTTCAATATCGGTCTTAAACTTGTAACCAGCAGGCATCTTTGGCAAAGCAACTTGTTTACCAGTTAGAACTACCACCTCACCTGGTGCAAGGGTAAGCGTGCTACCGGATTGCTGAGTTTCTTGCAAATAGTTATACCATGTACCTGAAGGAATATTAACAGTTTGATTACCTGAAGCTGCAAAGTTACCTGCTACAAATACATCACTACCCCATTGGATTGTACGTAAAGCCTTACCATCGGTCAAAGTTGCAGCAGTAGGATTCCCCTCAAAGACTTCTGGCATAATGCGTGTACGAAGTTGAATAATCTGTCCTACTTTTTGGAAAGCAGCCATTTGTACTGTACCTTCGAGTAGCCAGTGTTCAATACGTTTCTTCACTTGTGTTTTAGCATCGTAGTCTGCGCCTAATTCACTTGTGATACCATAGTCGTTCTTACCCCATTTGCTATCTTCATTTTGAAATTTAGAATCGTCAAATCCCAACTCCGCAAAGTGGTAAAACATTTGAGGACCATTTAGCAAGGTAAGAAATGCCATATTCAAAGGTACACGACCTACACGAACTGCTTCGTCGGTAGTCATTGCACCATCACCCCATTGCTTTGCCTTAAAGAAAGAGCGTTCCTCATCGTGGCTCTCGCAATAAGACACATAATCATCTTTATTGGCTCTTGATAAATCTGATTTAGAACCACTCTTATCATCATACCATCCCATTGCTGTTTCTTGATATGCTTCTGAAGTATTTTCCCAGCACATCATACCAGCATTCACAAGCGTAGATGCGCCACTATCCCAATGTTCCAAAATCATGTACGCATCAGACGAAACGGCTTGCACACCATTTGCATAATACTCTTGCAAGTGTTCCACATCATCATCCGTGGTGCCACAAAGACCATGGCTCAAATCCAAACGGAATCCATCCACCTTATATTCATTCAACCAATATTGGAAACAACGAGTGAACATTGTTTTGGTTGGTCCAAAGTCATGATTCCAATCTGGCTCAAATTCTCTATCTTTGTGAGGAATAGAACCACTATTATTATACCATGGGTTATACTTTAGGTCATTTCCATAAGGATATAATACTGCCATTGGATTTTGACCAGTAGTATGATTAAATACCATATCAATAATTACTGCGATACCACGCTTGTGGCACTCATCAATGAAATCCTTGAGTTGCTCAGATGTTCCATACGATTTATCTACTGCAAAATAGTGGTTTGGATTGTATCCCCAACTATCGTTGCCATCAAACTCACAGATAGGCATCAATTCAATCGCATTTACACCAAGATCCTCGAAATACTCCATGCGCTCCATCAGTGCTTCAAATGTACGAGCAGGAGTATGGTCACGCACCCACAACTCATAAATAACTAGGTTATTTTTATTAGGACGCTTAAAATTCAGAGTAGCATCTGACCATTCAAATTCTGGTTTATCAGTCTGAATAACAGTCACATAACCTTCGCCTTCTGCTGGATAAGGTTTCAAATTAGGGAAATTTTGTGATGGTTCCCATGAATCATCAGAATGCAACACCAACTCCGAGTACAAATCAGAGATACGTTTTACCACGCCATCCGCACGTACCACAACATACTGCATTGCATATTCTTTTTGTGGAGTCAATCCAGTAAGTTCTATCCAAAAGTATGCACTATCGTTAGCTTGCTTGAGTTGGTAGTCATTGGAGATTGTCCAATCATTGAAATCACCTACTACAAATACATGCTTTGCAGGCTCGGTCTTGCTACCTGCAAAAGTACAGAGAGTTACTTTGGTATTATCTGACTTGTCATAGTAGATACCATTCACAATGCCAGCAGGGCGGTTTGCCTTAGTTGGATTATATGGTACACAAGTGCTTGCAGTAGCAGTTGCAGTTTCTGTACCATTGGTAGCTGTTAACTCAAAATCATAGTTACCTTGTTTGTCCAACTGATGGGTATAAGCCATCTCTGTTCCAGTAGCAGTTTTTACTACAGTGCCATTAAGCTTCAATGTCAATGTTGCAGAAGCCGTTGCATAGCAAGTCAAACTGACTTGTCCACCCACCGAAGATATCTCTAGCATTGATGTAGAAATACTAGCTGCCAATCCTGCCTCGGCCAATTCTACAAAAATATCTTTACTTTCAGCAGTTTTACCCTCTTTTGAACCACTAGGACCATCGTGGAATACAAATGCAAGTTTCTTTATCTCAGTAGATTTTGGACAACCATAGAAATCGTAAATATTAGGAATCACTATTTTCCAGTTGTCACCATCTTTTGTCAATTGGGTTTTAGCCGTATTCTTACGCCATTCCTCTACCACATTTTTCCAATCACTATCACTAGACGAAGCAGTAGTGATCAAACCTGTGTGGGCATAGCACTGGGTCGCGCCTACCATGCCTTTGTTACCCTCGTTAGGGTTAAAAATAATTGTAACCTCGCCATCATATCCTTTTTGGATAATACCTGGCACTGTAGTCACTTGTGCCATTACAATTGAAGTGAACACAAGCGCAAATAGTAATGTAATTTTTCTCATATTAAGTATTTTTATGTGAATATGCCAAATTTAGCGTGCAAAGGTACAAAAAAAAACATACATACGCAAATCATATACCAAAAAATTTGTTCATTTATAAAATTTTTACTACCTTTGCAGCATATTTATTAAACAATGTATCATGTCCAAACGTGTTCTCATAGGAATGTCTGGCGGTATAGACTCTACTGTGGCAGCCATCTTGCTTTCAAAGCAAGGGTATGAATTGGTAGGTGCTACTTTCCGCACATTCGATTCGATAAAGGATTCTTGTCTCGCCAAAGAAAAAGGATGCTGTTCAGTAGAAAGCATTATGGAAGCAAAACGCATGGCTTCCACGCTAGGCTTTGAACATCATATATTAGATTTCCGTGATACATTTCGCGAGCACGTGATAGCTAATTTTGTGGATGAATACTCCCACGGGCGCACGCCTAATCCTTGTGTGTTGTGCAATTCACACATCAAGTGGGGCAAACTTATGCAAGCAGCTAAAGAATACGGCTGCGATATGATTGCTACAGGACATTATGCACAGATTGCGCAATATCGTGGGCACACTTATCTCAAAAATGCTGTAGACACTCAGAAGGACCAAACCTATTTCCTTTGGATGCTTACCGAAGACAATCTCCGTCACACACTTTTTCCATTAGGCGGACTCACAAAATCTGAAGTACGTCAAATTGCTTTGCAACACGGCTTTGAAGCACTTAGTAAAAAAGCCGAAAGTCAAGAAATATGCTTTGTACCCAACAACGATTATCGTACTTTTTTAGCAGAACAAGGAGTATCTATATATCAAGGTGAATACATTGATAATCAAGGTAATATTCTTGGTAAGCATCAGGGATTTTGTCATTATACTATAGGACAACGTAAGGGTTTAGGTATTGCACTCGGGGCACCTAAATTTGTTACCAAAATAGATGCACAAAATAATCGTGTTACCCTTGGCGAACGTGACGATTTATATGCCACCGAAGCCACTATTGCTAATGTTCACTTACGTGATAAAGATTGGCTTAATGAGTCTCCATCGGTTCAAGCACGTATTCGCTACAAATCCCCAGCAGTAGATGCTATTCTTCCCTGCCCTATACCATTATTATCTAACCACAATCATCCCTATACTATTCAGTTTTCATCTCCCGTATGGGGAGTTACACCTGGGCAATCGCTCGTAATTTACAAAGACAATTTAGTCGTTGGCGGAGGAATCATTCAGTAAATTTTAACAACTAATAATTTTAAAAGTGAGTATGGAATATCGTTTTTCAGGCAGAAGTGGCCTACAACTCCCACTTATTTCTTTAGGACTTTGGCATAACTTCGGTAGTGAAGATCCTTTTGATGTTGCACGTGCAATGCTTTTACATGCATGGGATAAAGGTGTCACACATTTTGATATTGCCAACAACTACGGACCTGCACCAGGTACCGCAGAAATCACATTCGGGCGAGTGCTTCGCGAAGACCTTGCAGCCCACCGCGATGAAATGATCATATCCTCAAAGGCAGGATACTGGATGTGGGATGGTCCTTACGGCAATGGTGGATCACGTAAGTATCTTATATCTTCTTGCGATCAAAGTTTGCGTCGAACAGGATTAGAATACTTCGACATATTCTATTCGCACCGCTACGACCCAAACACACCTATAGAAGAAACCATGCAAGCGTTGGTGGATATCGTACGCTCAGGCAAAGCCTTATACGTTGGTATTAGTAATTATCCTGCTGATAAACAAAAAGAATGCTACGATTATCTTCGTGCCGCTCACGTGCCATGCGTTATCAGTCAATACAAAGCTAGTATTATTGCTCCAGAAACATTGCAAGCCAACCTTCCTGTAGCCACCGAAAATGGATCTGGATTCATTTGTTTCTCACCTTTGGCACAAGGCTTGCTAACCAATCGTTATCTCCACGGTATACCTGCTGGCAGTCGTGCGAGCAAGAACGTTTTTCTTCACCCAGAACAAATTACTGATGAAGCCATCGCTCGCGCACAACGTTTAGGTGCTATTGCAGCTCAACGCGGACAATCATTAGCACAAATGGCAATATCGTGGTTGTTAGCACAAGATGTCACAAGTGTGATTGTAGGTGCTAGTAGTGTTGTTCAACTTGAAGACAATTTACAAGCGATTAATAATATCAGTTTCTCTCCTGACGAGTTGCAAGCTATCAGTAATAGCGTAAAATGAAATTTCGACATTTCTTAGATCGTTACGCACTTATCATCGCCATGCTCATTGGCGCTTTAGGATATCAGTGGTTTCGGCATCTTGACGGACTGATGCCACTACTGATATTCCTCATGCTATTCTTTACATTTTGCAAAATCAATCCTTTGGACCTGCGTTTGCGCACATGGCATTGGGTTGTGTTGGGCATTCAGTTGGTGCTTACTGCCGTAGTATACTATGGCTTACTTTTTGGTCTTCAACACATTGCTCATTCATTCCTACTTACACCTACTGATATTGCTATTATTGCACAGGGATTAATGGTATGTATCATTATGCCAACTGCCACTGCAGCTCCTATTATTGCGGGAAAACTAGGGGGAAGTATTCAAAATCTCACTACTTTTAGTCTGCTTAGCAATATCGCTACCGCTTTCATTGTACCTGCATTCTTTCCTATTGTCAACCCTTCTGCTGAAATGACGTTTTTACCAGCAATGTGGCAAATACTATGCAAAGTAGGGCCATTGTTACTTGCTCCTTTCTTTGCAGCATGGCTTTTACGGTTGAGTTATGAAGGTTATTTTCGCCGCAAAGGTACTCCACGTATCTTTGCGCTCAATGCTACTTGGGCATCCATGCCCTTTTACCTTTGGATAGTATTGTTGATTGTGTTGATTGGAAAAATCACCTTTACGCTAATCACCCAAGATTATTCTGGCTGGACTATTGTTATTTTGTGCATAGGCTCTTTGTGCACATGCTTGATACAGTATAGTTTAGGCAGATGGATTGGCTATCGCTTTCCTGCTTCTAGTCATGGCAGTGACTATCAAGACATACTAATCAATCCTGCGGCAGCTCATTATTCCATTCATCAAAAGAGCCGTATCACAGCTGGCCAAGCTTTTGGACAAAAGAATACAGCATTAGGGGTTTGGATGGCACAAATGTACCTCAATCCTCTATCATCTATTGGCCCTGCGGCATATATTATTTGGCAAAATCTTCTTAACTCCTACCAACTTTGGCGAGCTGGCAAATCTGTTTAATCAATTAGAGGAATAGCCGTCATCATTCATTCGGTAAAATATATTCGTTGCACACGTCTCGATACCGATGTCAGTATTTCATACGTAATAGTTCCCAATTTGTTTGCTAATTCTTCTATCGGCAGTTCATCTCCAAACACGGTTACATAATCCCCCACCTGAGCATCTGTATGGGTAACGTCCACCATTGCTTGGTCCATGCACACATTTCCCACCACAGGACAACGCTTCCCACGCACTATCACTTCACCCCCATAATTTGAAAATCGTCGATCAAATCCATCGGCATAACCTATTGGTATTACTGCTATCTGCCTCGATTCGTTCAGTTTGGTATGTCTTCCATAGCCTATCGTATCACCTGCCTCTACGGTTTTTATGCTCAATATTGTGGTCTTTAACGTACATACGTTTTTCAGTGTGCTTCCCACAAAAGAGCATCCATACATACCTATACCCAATCTACACATATCATGATGATATGCAGCAAATCGCTCGATACCAGCCGTGTTACATATATGTCTCAATATAGGATAATTTAATCCATTTCTTAGTATCTCTGCACAATCATTGAAATAGGATGCTTGTTCTGCTGTGAAAGTATCCCATTGGGGCTCATCGCTGCCTGCAAAATGCGAAAATACACTATTTACCTTCACCGCCGTCTGCTTTTTCAATTTTTCAATCAACATTGGCATCTCTTCTTTATAAAATCCTAAGCGATGCATTCCCGAATCTATTTTTATGTGCACTGGATAGTTTTCTAACCCTTTTGTTTCCACAGCATGAATAATCTGCTCTAGCACTTGCATCGAATAAATATTTGGCTCAAGATTGTTTTCTATTATCATATCCAATGCTACCACCTCAGGGTCCATAATTATAATAGGCAGTGTTATTCCTTCACGGCGCAACTCTACTCCTTCATCTGCTACTGCTACAGCCAAATAATCCACCATATTCGATTCTTGCAACGCTCTGCTTACTTCTATACTACCCGCACCATATGCAAAAGCCTTTACCATACACGTTAATTTAGTATCTTGTCGCATCAAGGAACGAAAATAACGTACATTATCTACTAAAGCGCTCAGGTTCACTTGGAGTACAGTTTCATGCGTCTGCTGCATAATGCGTGTAGTTATTGTTTCTTCATCATACCCTAATGCGCGCATTACACCTGCACAAGTGCGGGCATTTTGATGATATTTGTCTTCCACTACCACCGAACATTGCTCAAACAATCGCATTTTCTCAGCTCTCTTTGCCTCCATTGATGGAAAGTTCTCACCATGCTCTGCACCGATATAGGTCACTACTCCTATCGTTGGTTGTATGATACGCTGTAGGCGTTCCATTTCCCCCATTTCAGATATTCCTGCCTCGAATATGGCTAGTTCGGTATGTTCGTTCATCTGCCATACAGATAAGGGTACACCAATCTGCGAATTATACGATTTTGGCGAACGCGTAATGCAATAATCTTGTTTCAACAGTTCATATAACCATTCTTTCACTACGGTTTTTCCGTTTGAACCTGTTATAGCTATCACAGGACAATCATATAGTGAACGCTTGTATGCCGCCAAATCTTGCAAAGCCCTTAGTGTATCTTCTACTACTATGAAAGTGGCATCAACATATTGATTTACATCTATTACCTGCTTATGGACTACAAAGACCCTTACCCCTTTGTTGTATAAGTCGCTCACATAGTTTACTCCATCATCTTTCGTTGTACGCAAAGCAAAAAACATCGTATTTTCTACTTCTCTCCCTAATTTGCGACTGTCTACTAATAGATGTGTAATGTCTCTATCGCCACATTGAGCTCCCACCACATTTATCGCACCTACTGCCACTATTATCTGATCTACAATCATACTTTACTTATTTTCGTGCAAAATTACTCAAATTTATCCATATATCCAAATCCCTATCTCTATTTAGCAAGAAAAATAAATCATAAAACGTGCCAATTAGACAAATATGTCTACTATTGTTGCAAAAAAAATTATTTTCGCTTGTATAAATACATTTTTTTTTGTACCTTTGCAGGTCCATTATGCAATATTGTGTTTAATTATGTACAAACCGTCAGATAAGATGAGTGAGTTGATGGGTGCTTCGGATAAACGAAGTAGTCAGGAGCCACAAGTATTACAACTCATCAACCGTTTTGGTTTGCCTTTAGGTATAGGCGAAAAGAGTATTGAAACTATCTGCAATGAAAATGATGTAGATTGTGCTACTTTATTAGCTGTTATCAATTACGCACTCACAGGGCAAGTAGAAAACAACATTAAGATTCATGTTCCAACCCTACGCAAGTATCTGGAGAATGCTCATACATATTTCATGGGCTTTCAGTTGCCACGTATTCGACAAACGCTCCTCGAAGCCATTAATTTAGCAGATTCTAATACCAAAATTCCTTTGCTAATCATTCAGTTTTTTGATGAATATGTCAGCGAGATACGTACTCACATTCAGCATGAGAACGAGTGCTGCTTCGAGCAGCATCCTACTGATGACAAGCATATTGCTCAAAAAGCACACGAACTCAAAAAGCTTATTGTAAAATACTATCCTAACAACCTGAATAGTAATTCACTACAAGCTAATGAACAGACTCGGCTCCTATATGCAGCCTTGCACGAACTTTATAATTTTGAGAAAGAACTCGCCTTGCATTGCGATATCGAGGACAACATTATGTTACCTGCAATAGTTTCACGAACAAATGATGATACAGACATTGATTCTCTTCCTAACGAGCTATCAGAAGAACTCTCATCTCGTGAAATTGAGGTGCTTACTCATATTGTGAAAGGGCTTAGCAACAAAGAGATTGCTGATGTGCTTTGCTTATCAACTCACACAGTTATTTCTCACCGCAAGAATATCATCAAAAAGCTCAATATCCATTCCACAGCAGGACTTACTATTTATGCCATTGTACATGGTATAATTCCTCTTAGTGAAGACAATTTAATTTAGCATGCTACGTCGCGTAATGCAATATATCAAAAACCAGCATCTCCTCGCTCGCGGGGAGCGTGTTCTCGTGTGCGTAAGCGGAGGAGCGGATAGCATAGCATTGTTGGATGTCATGCTGCGTGGTGGATTTGATTGTGTAGTGGCTCATTGCAATTTTCATCTGCGCGACAAAGAAAGTGACCGAGATGAACTTTTTGTTCGTAATCATCCACTTATATCAGAAAATCAACGTGTTATCCCTCTACTTGTAGAGCATTTCGATACAGTGGGTTATGCTCAAGCCAACCATTGCAGTATAGAAGTAGCAGCACGCCAATTACGCTATCAATGGTTTGACCAAGTAGCTAGAGAATACAGTTGCCAAGCTATTGCTGTAGCACATCATCAGAATGACCAAGCAGAGACTGTTATTCTTAATCTTAAGCGTGGTACAGGTCTGCGAGGATTATGTGGTATGCGTGCCAAGAGTAGCAATCCGATAGTAAATAGTACTGTACCAATCATTCGCCCTTTGCTCTGCACCACCCATCAATACATTTGCCATTATCTGCGCGATATCCGTCATCTCCAGTGGGTAGAAGATTCTACCAATACCGATACTACTTTCACACGCAATTCCATACGCCAAGAGATACAACATTATACCCAATCCGAGATAGAGCATATCGCTACCACGGCAGAGCATCTACAAGGCTATCTTGATTGGATTGAAAAACGCGATTCAGAAGCTGCTCAACAAGTACAATTATACGAACAGCTGCGCGAATACCACTTTCCAGAGCCAGAAAAGATATATCGCGCTCTCAAAAGCAACGTTGGAGGAAAAACGTTTATCTCTCCAACTCACAAAGTAACCATCAAAAAAGGTAAATTATGCATCACTTCGGAATCATAGGTTGGCCTCTCGAGCACTCGTTTTCTGCTAAGTACTTTGCAGAGAAATTCCTTCAGGATAATGTTGATGCTGATTATCAACTATGTCCTGTGCAGAATCGCGAGCAAATCTCAGTAGCTATGCAGCATTTTGATGGTTTCAATGTTACCTATCCTTACAAACAAACCATTATTTCTCATCTCTCTGCCTTGGATGATATTGCTCAGCAAATTGGAGCAGTAAATGTAGTATGTCAAGGTATTGGTTATAATACCGACTGGTTAGGTTTTTCTCAATCATTATCTCCATTGCTCACTCCAAGCGACCGCCATGCTCTTATCTTAGGCTCAGGAGGCGTAAGTAAAGCGGTTCAATTTGCCCTCAATCGTATGGGCATCCTATTCACTGTGGTCAGTCGTACTCCTTCTACTGATTGTATCACATACCAGCATATTGATGAAGCATTGCTTCGCCAGTATCAGATAATCATCAATTGTACTCCACTTGGTATGTATCCCTACATAGATACATATCCAGATATACCTTACCATGCACTCAGTGCATCTCATATCCTATTTGATTGTGTTTACAATCCTACTCAAACGCTTTTTTTGCAGTATGGTCAGCAAGTAGGAGCACGTATCAAGAATGGTCTTGACATGCTGTACATACAAGCAGATCTAGCATGGGAGATTTGGAGTCGTCAACTAAATATAAATCTATAAATCACATTATAATAATGAAACAAAAACTTTTTTCCTTAATTCTCCTATCCATCTTCTATGTAACTGCCAATGCAGAATTTCCAGTTTTGCTAGAAGATGAATTAGCACTTGTATATTATATGCCTAAAACGCAAGTTGCATTTACTATTCAGTATGACCAAGTGCAGGTTCAACCAGGTCCTTTTTATCAGTATGCTCAACGCTATCTTGGTACCGAAGATGTCATTCTTGAATCTCAAACTTATTATGAGATCACAAGTATTCATGCTAAGATTCATACTGTAGCTGATTACAATCGTGCTTATAAGGTACATGCTCAACGGGATGCTGAAATGCAATTGCTTACCCTTACTCAAGAAGGGTTGCTCTACGGTTACAATGTAGAAGCTATTGATTACGTTCCTACCATTATTGCGCAGTCATGCACCCCAAAACCTATGCCATCCAAGCTTATGCCTTTGATGGAAGAGCAATTGATTGCAAGTTCTATTGCAAAAATGGCAGAAGGTGCTGCAAAGCAAATCTACCATATTCGTGAAATGCGTCTTAGTATCTTGGCAGGTGACGTAGAGCACACTCCTGCTGATGGCCAAGCTATGCAATTAGTATTGGATGAACTTGATCAGCGCGAACAGGAGTTAGCCGAACTTTTTATCGGCCGTAAGCAAGTTACTCACCTCTCCCATACTATCTATTTTACCCCTGACCAACAAGAATCTTCTCTCTTGACCCGTTTTTCGCGTTTCGCAGGTGTGGTAGATGCCAATGATTTGAGTGGTGAACCTATCTATCTCCACCTTACTGCCCATCGTCATACATTACGTTCGGCTCAAATGGAATACGATAAAAAAGCACTTCAACCATCACAAATTTACTACAATCTTCCAGGCCATGCAGATATCACCATTACTTACAAGGGACAAAATTTGCTTCAAGCATCTTATCCTATAGCGCAATATGGTGTAGCTATTCCGTTGGCAAAAGATTTATTCGTATCCAAAAGCAAACCTATCATATACTTCAATACCAACACAGGTAATATATCTTCTATACAGAAATGAAACGATTTGCACTAGCACTTTCTTTGCTTTTCTTTTCTCTTGCCTACCCTATTTATGGGCAAGAGCTCAAGTGTAATGTAACCATCAATTCCGACCAAATTCAAGGCAGCAACAAATCTGTCTTTACTACGTTGCAGCAATCCATACAAGAGTTTGTTAATAACTCCAAATGGACTAATCTCACCTTTCAAGATAAAGAGCGCATAGAATGCAACATGCTGATAGTGGTCAAGCAGGCACAAGATAATGTATATGTTTGCGAGTTTACATGTCAGTCACGTCGTCCTGTATATGGAACATCCTATACCACTCCTGTTCTAAATTTCAAGGACAATAATTTTGTATTTACCTACCAAGAGTACGATCGACTTGATTTTCAGACTAATACTTTTACCACTAATCTGACTGCTTTACTAGCCTACTATTGTTATCTCATTATTGGGCACGATATGGACTCATTTTCTCGTTTAGGAGGTACACCCTATTTTCAGGTGTGTGAGGATATTGTCAATGCTGCTCAATCCGCATCGCTGGAGTTATCCGAAGCATCTGGTTGGAAAGCGTTTGACAGCAACCGCAATCGTTATGCCCTTATCAACAATCTCATGGATGAGGCCTTTAAGGACTATCGCCAGTATTTTTATGAATACCACCGCTATGGTTTAGATGAGATGGTTAATAATGTGGCTAATGGTCGTGCACGAATTGCTGCAGGCGTTGAGGTACTACAAAAGGCCAATCGTGCTCGTCCTGCTACCTATGTGATTAATGCTTTTCTAGATGCAAAAGCCGACGAACTCGTTAATATATTCCAAGAGGGTACTAGTGAGGAGCGCACCAAGGTATATGAAGCTCTAGTTAATATCGACCCTACTCGACAATCCACTTACGAAGCAATCACGCAAAATCGTTAATATCTGCCTATGCTCACGCATCTCCACATACGAAACTATGCACTCATTTCGCACCTGGATATTGATTTCCACGAGGGTTTCTCCGTGATGACGGGTGAGACGGGTGCAGGTAAAAGCATCATTTTGGGGGCACTCAATCTGGTGATGGGTGCTCGTGCCGATTTGAAAGCCATCACCGAAGGCGAGGAGCGCTGCATCATCGAAGCTACATTCTCTTCGCCCAAGGAGATTATCATCCGCCGTGAATTAAGTGCCAATGGTCGTTCGCGCTCGTTCGTAAACGACGAGGTGGTGACGCAAGTCGAACTGAAAGCGCTAGCACGAGAGCTCATTGATATCCATTCGCAGCACGAGAGTCTGCTGATTGGTGATGACCTCTTTCAGATTCAGGTAGTGGATGCTATTGCGGGAAATAGTGCTGAATATGAGGAATATAGTCAAGCGTATCACGCCTACTTGCATGCCATGACGGCGTTGCGTGAGGCACAAGACCTAGCCAAAAAGGCACAAGCCGATGCCGACTATATGCAATGGCAGTACAACCAATTGAAAGAGGCACAACTAGTTGCTGGCGAGATAGAAGAACTGGAAGATGAGGAATACCGCCTATCGCATGCCGAGGAAATACAAGCATCTTTGGCACAAGCCCTGCAGCAGTTGGATAGCGACCATGGTGCCTTATCCTTGATCCACTCCACTCGACTATCCGATGCCAACTCCGCACTTGCAGAACGATTGGATAGCGTAGAGATTGAGCTCAAGGATATTGTATCCGATATACAACGTATATATGACCGTACTGAGCGCGACCCTATGCGTTTGGAGCAGGTACAAGAGCGATTGAGTATGCTGCAAACGCTGATGAAGAAGCACCATGTACAGACCATCGAGGAACTAATTGCCCTGCGCGACCAGTTGGGCGAACAAGTGCAACGCATAGAGAATATGGACGAGGAAATCGAGCAGTTGAGAATCAGCAGTTTACAGGCAAAAGACACTGCGGAGCAAACTGCCGTACAACTGACTCAAACACGCCAAGGCGTATGCGACAAGATTGCAGTACAGTTGGTGGCTGATATGCAACGTTTGGGCGTACCACATGCCAAGGTAGCAGTAGATATCCAGCCACTGGATGACTTCACCGAGACGGGAAAAGACAATGTGCAATTCATGTTCGCTGCCAACTTAAACCAATCGCTCCGTCGCGTAGCGGAGGTAGCTTCTGGCGGTGAAATTAGCCGACTGATGCTATGCATCAAGGCACTGATTGCTACTACCAAAGGCCTGCCAACCATTATCTTCGACGAGATCGACACAGGTGTGAGTGGTGCCATTGCCAGCCAGATGGGCGAGATTATGCGCCAGATGGCGGATGCAAGGCAGATCATCACCATTACCCACCTACCACAGGTGGCTGCACGAGGCGAACACCATTATCTGGTATATAAAGAGGACACAGCTATTCGCACCGAAACACATATCCGCCAACTCTCTGCTATAGAACATGAGAAGGAGATTGAAAAGATGCGTACGCTCTAAACAATAAAAACAAAACACAATATGCTACCACTAGCAGAACGTTTGCGTCCGAAGACGCTCAACGAATATATAGGTCAGAAGCATCTCGTTGGCGAGGGGGCTATTCTTCGTCAGATGATTGAGAACGGCAATCTATCGTCGTTCATCCTCTGGGGACCTCCGGGTGTCGGCAAAACCACGTTAGCCCGCATCATTGCTCACCAATTAGAGCGACCTTTTTACACCCTATCCGCCGTCACCAGTGGCGTGAAAGAGGTGCGTGAGGTTATTGATAAAGCTAGACGCTTTGTTGCTATGAACAGCGGGTTGTTTGCTTCCTCCACTAGCGGTACGGAAACCAATAATCGTCCCTCTCCTATCCTATTCATTGACGAGATTCACCGTTTCTCCAAGTCGCAGCAAGATAGTCTATTGGGTGCAGTGGAGGACGGAACTATCACGCTCATTGGAGCCACCACAGAGAATCCTTCGTTCGAGGTCATCACGCCTCTGCTGAGCCGTTGCCAGGTATATGTGCTCAAGTCGCTAGATAAAAATGATCTGCTAGAACTGCTCCATCGTGCTCTGACCGAAGATGCCTATATTCACAGTCTTGGCATTGAACTTCGTGAAACAGAGAGTATCCTGCGCTATTCGGGGGGTGATGCGCGCAAGTTGCTCAATATAGTAGAACTAGTTACCAACTCGGGTGTTCGCATCATTGACAACGACACTGTCACCAAGCAACTGCAGCAGAATCCCGTAGCATACGATAAAGATGGCGAACTACACTACGACATCATTTCTGCTTTTATTAAGTCGATTCGCGGCAGCGATCCTGATGCAGCACTCTATTGGTTAGCCCGTATGGTGGCAGCTGGAGAAGACCCCAAGTTCATTGCCCGTCGTTTGGTAATTTCGGCAAGCGAGGACATTGGTTTAGCCAATCCCAATGCCCTATTGGTAGCAAATGCCTGCTTCGATACACTGCAGAAGATTGGTTGGCCCGAAGGTCGTATTCCTTTGGCGATGGCCACAGTCTATCTCGCTACCTCGCAGAAGTCCAATTCGGCGTATTTGGCTATCAACCATGCCTTGGAGCTTGTGGAGCAGACGGGCAATCTGCCAGTGCCGCTACATCTAAGGAATGCGCCTACCAAACTGATGGACGAATTGGGCTATGGCGAGGGCTATCAATATGCTCACGATTTCCCCAATCACTTTGTCAAACAGCAGTTCATGCCCGATGCGCTACAGGGTACACGCCTATGGCATGCTCAAGGCAGTCCGCAAGAGCAGAAGATGGCTGATTGGATGAAATACCTATGGGAAAAGAAGGAATAAATATATACGATACATATACGATGTATATACGATAGAATGACAAACGAACTTATCACATATTGCAGATACTACAAAGGCGAAAGCATTACCCCTTACAATGATGCCACCACAGCATGGTTATGGGAGGTAGAAAAAGAATGGGCACATGCAGGAGACAACAACCAAGTAGAAGACCTACGACAATACCTGCAAGAATATTTCGAGGCACAACTGGCGGAATTTCAAATTGATGACGCTACTCCTATCACACTCAAAGCACTGATTTTCAAGCGTTATCAAACCTTCCACGCTCTCACTCACGCAGAAGCCAAAGAACCGTTTAAGCAACTATACTTACGACATTATAACTAACTTCCACAAGTGACAGGCATATACATACATATTCCATTCTGCAAAAGTCGCTGTAGATATTGCGACTTCTTCTCCACGACGCATCTGGAGAAGCAGCAGCAATATGTAGAGGCCCTACTCGCTGAGTGGCAAGATCGCCAGCACGAATTATCCGAACCCATACACACACTATATATCGGTGGCGGTACGCCGAGTACGTTGGATTCTGCGGCTTTAGATATAATCCTCCGAACTATCCTCGGCAACACTACTTCCAACCATTGCCCTCAGGAAATAACTATGGAAGCCAATCCTGGAGATATCACCTTGGAGAAGGCGCAAGCATGGCGAGCCATGGGTATTAACCGACTGAGCATAGGAATCCAGAGTTTTGATGACCAACTGCTAACCCTTATCGGCAGACGCCACACAGCCGAACAAGCACGCCAAGCGGTGGCATATGCGCAGGCAGTTGGCTTCGATAATATATCCATTGATTTGATGTATGCCCTGCCCGACCAGACCATGCAGATGTGGCAAAACGATATAGCACAGGCTCTGCAATTGGGTGTACAACATATATCCACTTATGGCCTCATCTACGAGGATGGCACCGTACTCACGACCCTGCTCGAACATGGTGTGATTGAAGCTGTGGATGAAGACCTAGAGATGCAGATGTATGACTACTTGGTGAAGCAATTAACTGCGAATGGATTTTTGCATTACGAAGTTAGCAACTTCGCACTCCAGAACCGCCATTCCAGACATAATTCCAGTTATTGGAACGACACTCCATATTTGGGATTGGGTGCGGGTGCACATAGCTATAATGGCCAACAACGGCAGTGGAATATTGCCGACTTAGATGCGTATATCGAGCAAGCTATGGCACACAATTTGCGACCAGAAATAGAAACGCTGACGCCCGAGCAACACCATACAGAACAAGTCATGCTAGGTCTGCGCACCAGCCAAGGTATAGCCAAAGACCATATCAATCTCAGCAAAGCACTGCCCTACCTCCAACAGGGTCTGCTAGTCGAAAAGGACAACCGCATCGTAGCCACCACCCAGGGCTACCACATACTAAATAGAATAATTGAAGACTTAATATGAAAAAAGAAACCACTACCGCCAAAGCGGATAACAAAGCATTTAAGAAGAAGTTTGCAACATGGTTCTGGAGCATTGTAGGCGCAGGACTTGCGGCTATTGTATTAGTATTTTGGATGATTACCAAGGGATGGCTGGGTTATTTGCCGCCGTTGGACGAGCTGCAAAACCCCAAAAACAAGTTTGCCACCGAAATCATATCTTCGGATATGCAGCTATTGGGACGCTACTACCGCAATGAGAACCGCGTAGGAGTGGCATATACGGACATTTCTCCTAATATGATTAACGCGCTGATTGCCACTGAAGATGTGCGTTTCTACGACCATACGGGTGTGGACCTCAAGTCGCTTTTCCGTGCGGTAATCATGCTAGGCAAGGCGGGTGGTGGTAGTACGATTACTCAGCAGTTGGCCAAGCAGTTGTGGTCGCCACGTGCCAACAATATTTTCGAGCGTGCGCTACAGAAGCCCATCGAATGGGTGATTGCCACCAAACTAGAACGCCTATACTCCAAGGAGGAGATTCTCACTATGTACCTCAACCAGTTCGACTTTCTCTACAACGCAGTGGGCATCAAGTCGGCAGCACAGGTATATTTCAGCACCACGCCCGATGCACTCAAGATGGAAGAGGCGGCTATGTTGGTAGGTATGTGTAAGAACCCTTCCCTCTACAACCCTCGTCGTCGTCCTGAGAATGCACTCAACCGACGCAACACTGTGCTCAACCAAATGGAGAAATACGACTATATCACTCAAGAGGTGTGCGACTCTCTCAAGGCATTGCCTGTGGAGTTGAAATACCAATCGGTGGACCACAAGCAAGGTTTAGCCCCCTATTTCCGCGAGTATCTGCGCCAAGTGCTGACAGCCAAAGAACCTAAGAAGAGCAACTACTCCGAATGGAATCAGCTGCAATACGAGATCGACAAACGCCAATGGGAAGAGAATCCGCTATATGGTTTCTGCAACAAGAATCACAAGCCCGATGGCACTCCATACGACCTCTACCAAGACGGTCTGCGCATCTACACCACCATCGACTCTCGTATGCAGCAGTACGCAGAGGAGGCAGTGAACGAGCATATGCAAGCTCTGCAAAAGACTTTCTTCCGCGAGAAACGCAACAAATCCTATGCGCCCTTCTCCCAGGACCTCACTCCAGAGGATGTGGATGCTATCATGACTCGTTCGATGCGCCAAACCGACCGCTATCGTGCCCTCAAAAAACAGGGCTTGAACGACAGCGACATCAAGCAAGTCTTCAACACTCCTGTGGCTATGCGCGTATTCTCCTATAATGGACTGATTGACACCACTATGACCCCGCTCGACTCTATTCGTTGGAACAAGCATTTCCTCCGTTGCGGCTTTATGTCGATGGAGTCGCATTCGGGTGCGGTGAAGGCATATGTAGGCGGACCTAACTTCACGCATTTCCAATACGATATGGTCACCACGGGTCGCCGTCAGGTGGGTTCCACCATCAAGCCCTATCTATTCACTTTGGCTATGGACGAGGGCATGTGGCCATGCGACAGCACTGTCAACGATTCTATCACGCTTATCGACGGCAATGGCGTGGCATGGACACCGCGCGACGAGCACGTCAAGAACCAAGGCGAGATGGTCACGCTCAACTGGGGACTCGAGAAATCCAGCAACTGGATCACTGCCTACCTCATGTCGCTCTTCACGCCCGAGCAGTTGGTACGTTTGATGCGTTCGTTTGGTATAGAGGGTCAGCTGGACCCTGTGGTCAGTCTGTGTCTTGGTCCATGCGAGGTCAGTGTCAAGGAGATGGTAGATGCCTACACCACTTTCCCCAACAAGGGTATCCGCGTAGAGCCACTATATGTCACCCGCATCGAGGACAACAACGGCAATGTCCTTGCCACTTTCACGCCTAAGACCTACGAGATTATCAGCGAGACCACGTCCTACAAGATGATCTACATGCTCCGCAACGTCATGGACCATGGTACGGGTGTGCGTGCTCGTTTCCGCTACGGACTGAAGGTGCCTATGGGAGGCAAGACGGGTACTTCGCAGAACCACTCCGACGGATGGTTTGTAGGTTTCACCCCATCGCTGGTCAGTGGTGTATGGGTAGGTGGTGAGGACCGCAGTATCCACTTCGACAACATGTCGGCGGGTCAAGGTGCCAACATGGCATTGCCTATTTGGGCTATGTATATGCAGAAGGTCTATGCCGACGAAGAACTGGGATATAGCGTGGAAGAGCAATTCGATGTGCCTGAGTGGTTCGACCCTGAAGCAGGATGCAAGTAAGTGAAAGGTGAAAACTGAAAAGTGACAACTGAAAGTTGAAAGGATGAAGCGACTACTATACATAGTACTGGGGTGTTGCATGAGTGCAATGGCTATGGCGCAGCTCAATACCGACCGCATCACGGCCATAGGGCGCAATGCCTTATACTTCGACGACTATGTGCTGAGCATCCAATATTTCAACCAGGTCATCAAGCTCAAACCCTATCTGAGCGAACCGTATCTGCTGCGTGCTATTGCCAAGATTCAGTTGGGCGACTATACGGGTGCTGAGTTAGACTGCAATGCGGCTATTGCGCGCAATCCTTTTCAGCCAGGAGCCTACTACACGCGGGGTTTCATCTACCGCCAGACCAACCAACTCCAAAAGGCGGAACAAGACTTCAGCGAGGCACTGGTCTTTGCCCCAGAGAACAGAACGTATATAGCCATGCGAGCAGATGTGCGTGCTGAGTTGGAGCAGTACGACTTAGCGTTGGCCGACATCAACCACCTACTCCATCGTGACCCGCAATCGGCGGCGTTGCATTTTGAGAAGGGCAGCATTTGCCTACGCAGTGGCGACACAATCTGTGCGCTCAATGCTTTTACGCAAGCCACCAATTTCGATTCGCAGAATCCTTCCAACTGGTCCGCATTGGGATTGGTGCAACTCATGCAAGATAATCAGGCCGATGCTCTACAGTCGCTCAGCCATTCTATCGACTTTGGCAGCAAATGGGCGGGCGACTACATCAATCGAGGGATTATATACTACCGCATGCACAATTATCGCGGTGCACTGGCCGACTACGACAAGGCCGTATCGCTTGCCCCCCGCGATGCGCAGTGCTACTATAATCGGGGTGTCCTGCGCCAGGAGTTGGGCGACTACAACCGTGCGTTAGAGGACTTTACACAAGCCATCAATTTGGCTCCTGACCGCATTGAGATATACTACCAACGTGGTATGGTGCAATTGCAGTTGCGCCAGTGGCAGGATGCACTGGATGATTTCACCACGATTATCCAGCGATATCCATATTTCTTGCCCGCCTATTATCTCTCCGCACAGGCGCAGACTGCTCTCGGCCAGGGCAAGCAGGCATACCAATTGCGCCAGCAGGCATACCAGCTTGAGCAGAAGAAAGACAGTATCCAGTCGCTACAGACCAATATGCAAGTGGCTGAATCACAGCCACAAAAGCGCGACAGAAGAAAGGAGTTTTCTGCCCTTGCGGCGCAGAACCAAGAATCCACCGACAGCGAAAACAAGTACGACAGCGACACTCGTGGTATGGTACAGAAGCGCTATACGGATGTGGTGAACGAACCCAATATATTCTTATCCTATTACTCAGCCAACAGCAATGCCAAGTCGTTGCGCCAGACCAATTATTCCCATGCCTTGGTCGATGCATACAATCGCCAGGCGTATTTGCCTGCTCCGTTGCGTTTTACCACGCAGGAGGTATCGTTATCGGCGGACATGGTCAATCAGCATTTTGCGCAGATCAGCACCCTTTCCCACCAGATCGACCTACTCGAGCAGATGGCAATGCCGCATTCCACCAGCAACCAGCAGCTTTGTGCGGCATACATTGCACGGGCTTTTGAGTTTGCTTTGGTGCAGGACTATTCTTCTGCCATTGAGGACATCACGCGTGCTACGCTTATCGACGACCATCTTTACTTCGCATATTTCTGCCGAGCAAATTGGAGATACAAGTTGTTGGAGTATAGGCGTGCGATGGGGGACAAGATTGATGGCGCAGATTTCGAGTTGATGATGCGTGATTACGACTATGTCATCACGCACCAAGCGGATTTCTCGTTTGCTTACTACAACAAGGCCAACATGCTGTGTATCCAGCAGGACTTCAAGGCGGCCATTTCGTATTACACTCAGGCCATAGATGCCGATTCCGACTTTGCCGAAGCATATTTCAACCGCGGCTTGACGTATATCTATATCAACCAAATGGAAAAAGGCATTGCCGACTTGAGCAAAGCGGGCGAACTCGGCATCTACCAGGCATACAACCTCATCTCACGATTTCAGTGAGGCAAAGGGGCGTAGTTCAAGCGATAAAGCATACGCAAAAATCCTTTACTACTAATCACTTATACCGATTTTACTAGGTACTACTACTAGGTAGTGCTATTACCTACTACGCTTATTTACTACACCCGTTTAGACAAAAGAAGAAGAACCCCACCGCTCTGAGGTTCTTCAGTGTCGATTTGTCGTCGTGCGGCTACACGAGCACGCTCGTAGTTCCATTCAGTGCTTGGTTGACAAGCTCCTCTTGGCAAGCTCGCTTAATGTCCTCTAGGTTTCGGATTATGCAAACACGCTCCGCGATTTGCTCGTCGCAGCGTTCGATAACCTGCTGGAGGTTGGATTTCGTTGAAAACCAACTGCCAGCGCCTAGATACTTGCAGCAAGTTTCACGGTTACGAACTAAGTTAATCAATGCTACCTTAGAAGACTTTTGGCTCTTCAAACCCATCAAATTAAGTTTGTCTTTCAACATATTTGTGATACATTTATAAGTTAATAATTTCTACCGAGTGGATTTCAGTTCACTCTTCATTGTTTCAGCAACGATGCTTGCTAAGGTTTCCCAATCGCTGCCCAGTATTGTACAAAGGCGCTTTCAAGGCGTGATAGAACATTAACTTACAGAAAAACCAAATCTGACACCGCAAAATTACTACATTTTTCTCATTCCACCAAATTTACCGCGCGTTTATTTCATTTTTTTTGCATTTTCCACCTAAAACCCCTTAATTCCTTAATTCGTTAACTCCTTAACTCGTTAATTCACTAACTCGCTAATTCGATTTTTTTATTTTTCCTTTTAAACAATAATTACCATGTAATTCAAAATTCATAATTCATAATTCTTGAATTACTTACACTTTCACTTACACCCTATTCTTTAGTTACCTTTAAGTATAGGATAAGCATACCATAATTTTACTACTTCTTAGGTGTAAGTGTTAGTGAAAATTTTTCATCATGGGCAACCAGAGCCCGTTTTCTGGCACTTTTTTATTCTGCCCTCGCGCAGTCTCGCGAGATTTTTTTATGACAAATTACAATTTTACCAAGTTCTGCATTTGCAAGAACTTCCAAAATCCCGTTCCAACCAAGTGGAGCGATGTCAAAGCGCTTATGAATTCAGCGCAAGTCAAGAACACCTGTAAGCAGATTGCTGCACTCGACCCCATGGCAGAGGACTACGCCAAGGCCAAGCAGGCGCTCAAGGAGCGGCTGCCTCAACTCACAGTCCACGCCTGTCTCTTCGACAGCGATACCCAGCGAACCAATGAGTTTGCTCATTGGAATGGGCTCGTCTGCCTCGACTACGACCACCTCACGCCTGAGGAGATCGAAGCCCTTCGAACTACCGAACCGCCATGCCCTGGCATTATTTTCGCCAGCAGAAGTTGTTCTGGTCAAGGAGTCTTCTTTATTGTCGAAGTACCCAACTGCGACCCCAAGGCCATGCGCTCCATGCTCCATGAGGTACACGATGCGTACACGCATGCACTCAAGGTCAACCACGGACTTGACATTTCCCACAAAATCGACATCCGTTTAGACCTCGCACGATGCAGATACCTACCACCTGCCGACTATATCTGGTGGGATATGGTGACGGATTTTGAGACCCTCCAACAGCAGCAGCAACCCTATCGCAACATGTACGGAGACATCATTGACACTTGCGCTGCCTTCGATACCGATATTCCCGAGGGCTCTACGGCCACCAACACATACACCTCATACGCGGCTAAAGTCAAAAAATCCACTTCCAACCAGCACGTAATGCTCAAGTATTTGCCTGACCTCGGGCTTTCCGAGGACGAACGAAAGAAAATCATCGCTTGGACTGACCAAAAGGTCACCACCAAAACGCAAACCGAGACTTCTGTCAATTTATATAAACAGCCCATTGATGCAGAAGCACTGCCTCTGCCGTTCAAGAACCTACCCAAACTCATGCAGCAACTCATCAAACCCCTGCCTATTGTCTGGCAACGTTCGGCGGCTATATGCCTCTTACCAGCTCTTTCGGCAGCAGCAGGCACGCTCTCGCAGCAGAATGGCAAACCCCTCGTCTTCCAAGTCGCGCTCTGGGGAGAACCACAATCGGGCAAAACGGAATTTTCTGCCAAACCCGCTACCCTTGTGCAGAAGTATATCAGCCGTGACGATAATACCTTCCGTCGCGCTATTAATAAGCGAACCGCTTTGGATGACATTGACCCTACACTCCAATGTCCTAAGGTTTTGCCTTTCGTCAATTCATCCACTACCCAGGTCATGAAGTACCTTAGATATGCCAACCAACAAACCGTCATGGCATACGAGGGAGACCTTTCCTCATCATTGGCGGGTAAGGATTGTGCCTTTCTCAATCTCAAATCCCTACTCAGATGTGGATTTGATGGAGAACCTGTCATCATGGATTACAAGGACAAGGAGTCCTTTCAGGGTTCTGTAGAACCTCGCCTATCGGGACTGGTTGTTGGTACACCTGCTACCATTTTCAACTACTTCAATGCCCAATCTACTGCCGAGGGTAATGCACGAAGAGTTATCTTCGTCGAACACGAAAATATTCTCAAGAACATCACCACCAAACCTTTTACACAGGACGAGATCACTTTCATACATGCGGAGTTGGACTATCTCCAATCACTGCCAATACAGACTGTCTATAACGCCAAGATTGAGCAGCAAGCTGCACTTTGGAGAAAGAACAAGCAGGACCTTGCTAATCAAGAACCCATCCTTTGGCGATCGGCATAGACGCCTACGGAGATGTTCCGCCGCGCTGCGTATCTCATGTTCGCACTCTTTCATTTCGATGAAAAGTATATTCGACAATGTTGCGAGTTTGGAAAATGGATTGCCGAGTATCAATATCGTTCCTATGTCAATCTCACATATGCTGAGCAAAAAGATGAAAGAAAAAAGTGGCAAGACAAGAAGGCGCCTACCACTCAAGCCACGCAAGAAGATTTCAATAAAAAGATGTTCGAGCAGATGCCCAATATCTTTACCAAAGAAGATGTTTTCAATTATAGATTATCCCACCAATATCCGCATGATTGTTATAGCCAGACTATCATCACACGTTGGAAGAAGGCTGGACTAATAACCCAATTGCAGGATAAATCGTGGAAAAAACAAGATCTAAGCTAACCTTAAACCTTAATTCGTTAAACCTTAAACTATGAGTAAAATTAAACCTATGATTTTAGTCGATAGGCTCAGCGGAAAGGTGTGCTCACACAGCAACACCTATTTCGCAGAGCGATACGGCACACAGTACACGGGGACTATCTGCAACCCTTATACGGGTGAACCTACAGACAAACAAATCGCTGTCAGAGAAAAATTCGCTGACACGATTGAGGCAATCAACAACCTCACCGAGGAGCAAAGAGAGGCCTATAAAGAGGCATTCAAAAAGCAAAAGAAGTACCGCTCACTTCGTGGCTACATCTTCGCACAAGAGTACAAAAAACTCAACTAATCCTTAATTCCTTAAACATTAATTCGTTAAACCTTAATTCATTAAACACTATGGCACAAGTAGAATATGTATTCCCTGTGGACGCGGTCCACGGACGTATCAGTAAGCAACACAAGATTGGCTTTGCACACCGCAAAGAATCAGGCAAGAACTACACCACAACCTACGGACAACGCTCCACCCCCGTCAGCGACGACGAGAAGCAATATCGCACCTACTGGGGACAGTTGGCTGCTGCTGTGGCAGCACGCATGAAAGACCCAGTCAAGCAACCACAAGACCAAGCGGCTTTCAAGGCGCAAACCGAGCACAGCACCTTACGCAAGTTCGTCTGGGCAAAAGTAGCCGAAGAAATGGCTAACTAAGCAATCAAAAATCACGGGAAACACTGATTTTCCGTGATTTTTTTTGCGTATATCCGATAATTTCCGTACCTTTGCAGCAGATTGATTTATTCGTTCAGCAACACCCATGAGATTATTTCATGTCATACTTCTCGGCTTTGCCCTCTCCGCCTGCGCCATAACACACGCGCAGGTACTCTACCGCATATCGGGCAATTCTGCTGCTGCACCATCCTATATCCTTGCTACCAATCGAAACGTGGAGATGACCTTCATCGACACTATTCCCAATGCCTTCAAATGCTATGCGCAGTGCAACAAGGTTATTACCGAGTTTGCCATGCAAGATTACGAAGCCATTGCTGCGCTCAGACAAGCGGCACTGCTCCCTGATTCAGTACAATTGCGCAATTTCTACAGCGAGGAGCAATATCAGGAGATAGACGACGCTCTTCGCATCAATCTGGGCATGGGATTGGACAAACTGGGACGGATGAAGCCATCGTATCTCACCGAGATGTTCCGCAACGAACTGATGAAGAAATGGCTCAATTACAACGAAGACCGTTCCATGGAAACCTTCTTCGAGAAGGTAGCATCGCAGTCGGACATACCTATCTATGGGCTGGACGATATAGGCGAAACCATGTATATGCTTTTCGACCGTGAGCCATTTCATTGGCAGTGCGACGAGTTGCTTAAGGTGGTGCAGTACCCCGATAAAGAGGTGCGACAGGAGCGCACCCTGCGCCAGATGTATCTCTATGGCAGACTAACCGACATGGCATACCAGATCAAAGCACCCGATAACGGCACATCCATCTCGTTTTCCGACTACAAGGTATATAGCCAACGCAACAAGGTGTGGGTAAAACGCCTCAACCCTTACCTCAAGGAGGGCAAGGCCTTTATCACCCTGAATGCCATCTACCTGGGAGGAGAAGAGGGACTGCTGGCGCAACTCAAAGCCGCTGGCTACCGAGTACGAGCCGTGAATAGATAATATCTACCACGCAACCCCCAACCACCCCACAACCAAGCACAACCAATCCAACCAACATAAAAGAAAAAGACCGACGCAATGTCGGTCTTTCTTTATTGCTTTTCACACTCCTTATGGTCGTTGTCTGGCAGCTTCAGTTCTTCGGCTTTCTTATTGAAGAATCGTGTTTCCAGCATGCCAAGACTTTGATTTTCTATCACACGCACTCCGTATCGCAATGCCCATCGGCGTTTCAAGTTCCACACGCCTTTGGTGATATAGGCATATACAAACGGGTGCAAGTGCAATCGTAATCCTCTGCCATATTGTGCCACCATGGTTATTATTCGTTCTACAATCTGGTCAGTAAAGAATATTGAGGATTGTATCTTTCCTTTACCCATACATGTTGGACATGTCTCCATCACATCCATTTCCACCGCGGGGCGCACACGTTGGCGGGTGATTTGCATCAATCCAAACTTGCTGAGTGGCAGCACATTATGTTTGGCTCTGTCGTGGCTCATCAACTCGCGCATATGGTCGTACAATGCTTGTTGATTGCCCTTATCATCCATATCAATGAAATCTACTACGATGATTCCACCAATATCTCGTAAGCGGAGTTGATGCACTATTTCGTCTGCTGCCAGCATATTGAAATGGAATGCATTTTGCTCCTGGTCTTCAAATAGTTTCTTACTTCCACTATTGACATCTATCGAGAATAGTGCTTCGGTACGATCCATAATCAGGTATCCACCTTTCTTGAATCCAACGGTACGTCCAAGCCCGGTCTTCATTTGGCGTGTGATATCAAACTTATCAAAGATGGGTTGTTCACCCGAATACAGTTTGACCACTTTCGACGCCTCGGGAGCAATCAAATCTAGATACTGCTTGATCTCCTCATACACGGACTTATCATTCACATGGATATTCTCAAAATTAGGCGAGAAAATATCACGTATTATGCCTATTGTACGTCCCAGCTCTTGCGAAATCAGGCTGACTGGTTCTTTGTGTTGCAGTGTACGCACACACTCTTCCCATCGCTTGACTAGCACACGCAGTTCGTTGTCAAGTTCTGCTACTCGCTTGTCTTCGGCTACCGTTCGTACAATAACGCCAAAGCCGTGTGGCTTGATAGAATGTACCAATTGCTTCAATCGTCCCCTTTCCGACTCGCGACCAATC
Source organism: Paludibacteraceae bacterium (assembly GCA_017457295.1). Lineage (GTDB taxonomy): Bacteria > Bacteroidota > Bacteroidia > Bacteroidales > Paludibacteraceae > Colicola. The sequence goes on from JAFTHS010000004.1 coordinate 67,339, forward strand.
TTGTTGCTCACCATCACTTTGTCGATAAATGGAATAAGCACAAAATTGCGTCCTGTGATAGATATTTCAGCAGACAGACGTGGTCCCTTGGAATTGATAGGTTCTTTGGTTACTTGCACTAGCAAGGTATCACCCACCTTCAGATAATCGGCTATTTGCCCTTCCTTGGTGCACTCTGGTTGACGTTCTATCTTGTTAATCTCGGGTATACGACGTCGGTCTGACACCAATTTGGTAACATATTTCTGTGTCGTAAGAAACCCTGATCCTAAATCAAGGTAGTGCAGAAAAGCTTCTTTCTCATGACCTACATCCACAAAAGCGGCATTCAATGCGGGCATCACTTTCTTCACTCGACCGTAGTAGATGTTTCCCACAGCAAAGGTGTCTTTACCTCGCTGCTCACGATTCACCTCCATGAGTCGGTTGTCTTCGGTAAGCGCAATAGCCACTTCTTGCGGAGTTACGTCCACAATCAGTTCGCTTTTCATATTCAATCATTCAAAAAAATGCTTTGTGACCACCCATTTGCGCCCAAATAGGGTGTTGCCACAAAGCCACAGTTAAACTTTCGTCCTAACAATTACTTATGTTTATGACGATTCTTGCGCAAACGTTTTTTACGTTTGTGGGTAGACATCTTATGTCTTTTATGCTTTTTACCGTTTGGCATAATGTATAAGAATTTAAAAATGTTAATAATTATTTCAAGATTTCTGCGAATGCATCCGATGGCTTGAATGCAGGGATTTTGTGCTCAGGAACGATGATAGACTCTTTCTTGGTAATGTTACGAGCCACTTTTTGTTTACGTACTTTTGTTCCAAAGCTACCAAAGCCACGGAGATAAACTGTCTCACCAGCAGCTACAGTGCTCTTGATGTTGTCCATAGCTGACTCTACAACGTTCATGATTGTAGTTTTGTCATAGCCAGTCTTAATCGCAATTGCGTTAACGAGTTCTGCTTTTGTCATAATAATGTTTTTTTATATAGGTTATACAATTTTCGACAATCAAATAGCGCCACGAAAAGGCGCACAGACCAAAATCGGGTGCAAAGTTACTATAATTTTTTGATTTACAAAAGAAAATTGAAAAAAAAATGTATTTTTTTGTATATTTCTTATTTTTTCCGTACCTTTGTGCTCGAAAATGAATCACTCATTGATACATAATAAGTTATCGCAGTGGTATGAGCAGCATCATCGCATTTTGCCATGGCGCGAGACCGAAGACCCATATCGGATATGGATTTCCGAGATTATTTTGCAACAAACGCGTGTCGCTCAAGGGCTTGAATACTACATGCGTTTTGTAGAGCGTTTTCCTGATGTTCGGTCATTAGCCAGTGCATCAGAAGACGAGGTGTTGCGCTATTGGCAGGGGTTGGGCTACTACTCGCGTGCACGCAACCTGCATCGCGCAGCGCAAACCATTGTACAACGCCAATCTACCGTGTTTGATACTCCAGTGGATATATCAGATCAAGCGAGCATCTTCCAAGAGTTGATTTCGCTTCCAGGTATCGGAGAATATACCGCAGGAGCTATTGCCTCGTTTGCATTCAATCTGCCCTATCCTGCTCTGGATGGCAATGTATATCGCGTATTAGCCCGTTTGTACGACTGCGAGATTGCCTTTGACACCTCAGCAGGTAAGAAGCACTTTCATCAATTAGCCAACCAATTATTAGACCAATCCAATCCTCGACTATTTAATTCAGCCATCATGGAGTTTGGCGCATTGCATTGTACTCCGACCTCACCAGATTGTGCCCATTGCCCTATACAAGAATGTTGCTTGGCCTATGCGCATCACACCGTAGAGCTATTGCCCGTGCGCAAACCACGCACTGCCCTACGCGATAGATACCTCAACTATACCATCTATTGCACCCCAGACATGCGCACATTGATTCAGCAGCGCACCGAAAAAGATATTTGGCAGCACTTGTATGAGTTTCCATTGCAAGAAACAGAGGCACTATTGCCCGTTGCGGCAGGGGTAGCGCAAGTGGATCTGAAGCATATCCTGTCGCATCAACGCATACATGCACGATTCCATATTAGAAAAGTGGAGCAGTTGCCACAAATACCCAACACGATAGCCATTCCCCTCTCATCACTAGACGATTATGCGCTATCGCGCCTCACGCTACGCGCACTGGATATGCTATTGGTATAGCACACTGCAATCACTGATATTGGTCTGTATTGGGCAAGGGCAAATGAGTTTTTTTCCAAAAAAGAGAGGTATTATTTGCACAATTCATAAAAAAGCAGTACCTTTGCAGTCTGAAAAGAGGAAAGTTGTCTGAGTGGTCGAAAGAGCCGCACTCGAAATGCGGTGTACACATTACGTTGTACCGGGGGTTCGAATCCCTCACTCTCCGCTTAAAACCTTTATTTACAAGGCGCGAGCAAGACAACTTTCAGTAAAATAGGACTATTCCAAAGGAGAGTTGTCTGAGTGGTCGAAAGAGCCGCACTCGAAATGCGGTATACGTATTACACGTATCGGGGGTTCGAATCCCTCACTCTCCGCAAACGCTGTAAATCAACACTTTACGGCGTTTCTTGTAAAAAATCGGGTAAAAATCGGGTAAAAATCGGGTAAAACCGTTTTTCGACCCCTTTCCCGAAAATTCAAAATGGTGTTAAATTTCTTCTGCCTTGTTCAGCACAAAGCAGAAGAAAAAAAATGCCTTCAACTCTCACAATTCAGCAGACCTCTGCTAACTTCGTTCCAGCAGACTTGCGTCATGACACAAACGGATGGTACATTGTTTACTATGCGTTCAATCCCATTATCTCTAAACTTGAAATGAAGAGGATTAAACTTAATCTTCTTAAAAAGCGCTGCCGTTCTATGGTAGAGTTCAAGGTGCAGGTAAATGACATCATGCGAACAATCGACAACCAACTACGCACCGCTGCGCTTAACTGCGTACAGACCACAGCGGCTACACCGGCAACGATAGTTCCTGAAGTTGCTACTGTTGCCGCATCCACTCCTGTTGTTGCACCCTTATCAACACCATCAGCACCAGTTAGTGAAAATGTGCGCTACTATAAGACGTTAGACGAAGTGACACGCATTTTCACGGCAGAGAAAGAAAAAGAGTTGCGCAATAGCACCATGCGCAGCTATAAGAGTTTCTGCCACATGCTCCGTGAGTGGGCAAATGAACACTACCCTTATATAAAAATGAGTATGTTCGAGCGCGCGCACGCAGTAGAGTTCTTGGATGACATGGCAGCAAAAGGACTCGGACCAAACACCTACAACAACATGATTCGTCTGGGTAGCGTGCTGTTCATTTGGGCAAAAGCAAAATGCTACACTCGCGAAAACCCCTTCGATGGACAGAAACGCAAACGCGTATTGGAGAAAACGCGCACCATTATCAAACCTGAGCACCAGGCACTCATCGATAAATGGTTTGCAGACAATCAGCCCGAAATGCGCATAGTGTGCCGTCTGATATACACCTCCCTGCTGCGACCTATTGAGATTACGCGTGTGCAGGTGAAGCAAATAGACTTTGTAAACCATTGCATCCGTATGCCGCGCGAAAAAACCAAGACGTGGGAGGCTCGTGAAGGACGACTTGATGCAGAATTGGAAGAGATGCTCCGCAAACACATACAAGGCGCAAATCCTGACGATTACCTATTTGCAGACAGTCTTTGGAGGTGTGGCAAACGCCCAATGGGAAACGGCACCTATGGAAAAGCATGGGACAGAATGAGAACAGACCTCAAACTCCCGAAGGAGTATCAGCTCTATTCTCTCAAAGACACGGCGATAAACAGCATGCTCAAAGCAGGTGTAGATGATCTGTCAGTCATGCAAGCTGCCGGACACAAAGATTTGAGCATGACCACCATCTATGCGAACCACCACGACGACAAACTGATTGACAACCTCAATCAGAAAGCACCAAAGTTCGCGATATGTTAATGACTGTCATTCATCGAGGACGGGGTAAAATGTTCCCTTCAGCAGTTGGGACATCCCGTTCTCGGTAAAGGTGGCTGTTATCTTCTCACACACATAGCGCTTGCCAAAGATAATGAACACAGAGCGTACATTGGGAATATCGTCCTCAAGGAACTTAAACGTATATTTCTTGGTTGGATCTATCTTATGCGGCTCTCTAAACTCGCCAAAAGTGGACGAGTTCAGGGACAGCGACCAGTCATGCCTTATATATGTCCAATCCGGATAGAATGTAACCACATCAATATGTGGATGCCTATACACTCCATAAATGCTTTCGCCCGACCAAAAACCTACATATATCTTATCAAGAAACTCTTGATCTTCAGCTGCGAGTTCAGCCTCATTGATGCAATAGTCCGGCTCTGGACGGAGGTGAGCCATAGCTTCCGTCCAATCAGAGAAACCATTATGGGGCTTTTGAGCCTTCTCATTACGAAGGTCGGGCATTTCCAAGAATATAATCTGACCTTTCAGGGGTTGTGTATCGTCAAGCCACACAGGAACTATCTTCAGTTCCTTTGTATCTCCCTCCTCACTCACTATACGCGGCTCAAATGAGTTCACAATTTGGGGTGCAACATAATACTTGAAATACGTGATAGGCTCACCCTGCACCTCTGACTCATAAAGTTTAACCGTGTTCGTAACACGACCTATAACATATCTATCAATATCCCTGCAATACCATAAACGGCTAATGGCACCTACAACAACTCTTTCTGCTTCCCTCTCTTGATAGCCTCCATTGATACCAGCTAACGAAAGCTCTGCGACCTCGTCATATTCCTTATAGAGCGATGTTCCCAAATTAGTCCAAAACTTGATAAATTCGGGGTTGTGATAGTATTTCCACATACGATGGCTGCAGTCGGCATACTTCAAGTTAGTGCAGCCTTTGTACTTGCAATCTCCGGCATCCTGCGTAACCATCTCGTAATCATTCAAAACATGTTGGAGTTGTGTGACACCACAACTCTCTATCACATGACGGCTAAACCGGAATGTAACTTTCCGCTGCAAGCGGTCTATATCAAATTCACAGTTCATCAGTAGCTCAAGTTCTTCCAAGAACTCCGTCATAGTCCAATGAGGTAGCGCACGCGCAAAGTTAGCCATATTCCAAGCGGCAGGCAAAGTGTTGCAGACTAACAGATATTTGTAATTACTATTTTCCCACGGAGTGAAGTCGTAGGTAAAATTAAGCACATCGCACATCTTCTTTACAAGCCATAGCATATAAGGTTGGAAGGATAATTTGTCGCAGTTCCAAGTAGCTCCGGAAGAAGATAGATTGATTTTGTTCTGTATATTACCGCTTGAATTGTTCACCCATGGCAATGCGACATAGTCCGTTCTATGATTAACTGTATTAACAGGGTTATTCGCAGGGGTTGTATCAGGATAGCCCAATTCCAGTTCGTTGATATAGACATCATCGAACGATGATACAAAGTTGGTTGCAGATTTGCCTTCAAGGAATTGGGTTTTTACCTGTACGTCGTCCAACTCCGTGACAGTTATCGATCCTTTTTTATAGAAGGATTTGTCCCGGAGTTCACACTCAAAAAGGAGCGTTCCTTTCTCAACATCTTTTCGCGTGATATGCCCGAAGATAGCTATGTTTTGAGGGCAGTCCTTCAGCGGAAAAGTAATAGCCAAAGAATAACTATCCGCTCCCGAAAAATAACGGTTTTCGGAGATAAATTCAAAGGTGGATTTCTCTTTAAGAGCCGCCACCATGCCGTTTATAATTATAATCATTGCCTACGAGATTTTGGGGTTTTATTCTTCATCAGTTGGTCATATTCCTCTTGCGCTTTCATGATACCTTTGTCGCCGGTAACAGTATTTACCGTTACAAATGGCTCATTGAGGCGTTGGTTAAGGCTCTCCATCGTTGAACTGTACGCTGCAACGGCAGTAGCCGTGGCCGCAAGCGTACGCTCTAGCCGTCCGTCCTGCGAGGCTTGTGCAATAACGGTGGGTGCAGTTATCTGCCGGGACACGTCGGATGCGGAAAGCACACCCATTTTATTGGTGCGCTGCGCGTAATCGAGCGTGTTCACCATAGCACGTGCTTGCGGATTGGCAAGCAACTGTTGCGAAGCAACCCACTCACCGGCATGTACTACGCCGACTTCCTTATATTTAGGACCTGCAGGAGTAAATCCACCCTCGGCATAGCCCTGCGATTCTGACGCCTGCTGTTGCTTCTTAATGGATGCAATCTGTATTGCTCCGGCAGCAACGGCCATTGCAGCTGCAATAGGCGCCAAGATAAAGCCAACTACAGGAATAGCAGCAGCCGAGGAGTAAGCAGAAATGGCAGACATGGCAGTCTGCGCAACGGCTTGGATGACCTGCATAGCAAACATCTTCTTGTTTGCCTCGGCTTTTGCCTTGGCAATATCCTTTTGCTTTTGCTGCTCCAATTGTACCTCTTGGTACTTGTTGCCTTCAGCGGCTGAAATCTGGGCGTCATAAGAGGTTTGAATTTTAGCTGTCTCAACATCAAGTTCCGCCTGAATCATATCGGAAATACCGGAAAAGATCGCGGACATACCGCTTAAAATCGTATCGAGTGCGCCGGTGAAAGCCTGCCCTCCGTCAGACTTGAGCCAATCAGCGATATCATCAATGGCTGCTCGATAGGATTTCTTCATCTCTTTAGCGTTCTTGACGTTGTATTTCCTACCGAGACGGTATTTCGCTTCTTGGAAAGCGCGCTCTATCTTGAGTCGGTCCTTGGCATTGTCACCGACCGCTTTGAGCATTTGCGCCTGTACAAGCTCCAGCGCGTGAAGGTCGCGCTCATAGCTTTCGGTGTCGGTGGTGCGATATGCCTTTGTGAAATACTCTTGGCGGAACTTCTCCTGAAGGCGCTTGTCCTCTTGCAAGTGCTTCTGTTGATATTTGAGAGAGGTATCATGATAGTTCTTCTCGGCTTTCAAACGCTCCTTTGATCCGTCCTCATAGAGATTGGCGACTCTGCGAAGGTGTTCCAACTCCGCAAGTTCAATGGCGCTCTGGTATTGACGAGCAGACAACTCTCCATCCATATACCGCTGCTGAAGGACTGCCATTATCCCTTTGTATTCCTCCTCTTCCTGCTGTACTGTTCCCTCAATGGCATTGTTCTTCTGCTTTTTCAAAGCCTCATAGTACGCGGCTTCAATAGTAACTTGCTCATTCCCGGCAAGGTCGGTATGTGCAAGTTTCTTCCTGTTGTACTCAACCTCTATTTCGAGCATACGCTTGGTGTAGGCATCGTAGTCCTGTTCACCTTTGGCGTACGCAATACGATTAAGTGCCTGCTCGCGCTCTTTCCAATCATCTTCGGCTTGGAACTTATTGGACTTGCCCTTCTTCTTGTCATCCTCCTCTTTAGGCAAAGCTCCGGCGGAAGGCTTGCCTTTCACAGGGTCTGGAGCCTTTATACTGATACCATTGGCTACGTCCTCCAACTCCTGCCACTCTTTTTTGAGCTTGCGCAAATCAGCAGAATACTGCCGGATAAACTTGGCATTTTCCTTTATTGCAGCTTTTACATTATCTTCGTCCGTGTAGCCTTTTCCTGTTTTCAGCATTTCCTTATAACCCCTGTTCAAGTCCTCAAACATAGCGATTTGGGACTCTACATGTGCTATCTTATCTTCAATGGGTATCTGCTTGGTGGCAATTTCCTCCAGTTTCTCTTGGTTCATCTTCATACGGATGGACTCTTTGAGAGAAACGAGGTAGTTATCGAGGGCTTCCTTATTGTTATTGATCAGGACGCCCTCATCTGTAAGCGATGCATGATAGTCCGGGACTATTTCCTTCAACTGTTTCAATGCTTCGCGGCGCTTTTCCAATGAGAGGTTGCTATTATTGACAACCTTGGTAAGACTGTTGACGGCAGCAGATTCCTTTGCGTATTCCTCTATAATGGATTGATTGTGTTCGTCAATTTGCTTTTGAATACGCAACTGTCTTTCCTGTTCAGCCGTAAGTTTCTTTTGCTCCTTGCCTGCATCCTGCTGACGCTTTATAAAACCATACAAAGCGACGCCAGCTCCAACAACGGCGGCTGCAAGCAATCCCCATGGGCTTGACATCATTGTAGCGTTCAGAAGCTTCATGGCAGCATTGGCACGAACTACATTGCCAGTCATTTTATTGTATGCCACAGACGCAGCCAATACCGCAACCTTATGCACGTGCAGCGCAGCCGTTTTAATGGCGATGAGTGCAGCATGTGCTTTCTCCTTAATCAAGGCGAGATTGACAGCTACGTAATAGGTAGCAACTGCTGCAGCGAGTGCAGTAATTGCTACACGATGCTCCTTGATGAACCTCACCAACTGGAGCATTACGCGCATTGTTGCAGATGTGGACGAAATGAAGTGCCGCATTACCGGCATTAGTTCCTGACCTAGAGAAATGGCCATCTCCTGAAAGCCTTTGCGAGCCTTATCCAATCCGGCTTGAACCGTATTGTTCTGCACGTCAAATTCTTTCGTGACAGAAGTGGCTTCCTCATAGGCTTTCGCTGCCTCCTGTTGCTCCCATATGAGCATATCTACATTTCCTGCAAGTGCCGAAATGACCGCAGAAGCGCGAGCGCCGTTCTCACCCATGTCAGCAAACACGGGTGCAAGGACGGACATATCGCCTAACTCGTTTAAGCGGTTGAGCAACATCAATAGGCCCTCATTAGTCGAGCTCTTGAGGGCGGCGTTAAACTTTTCAAGATCCATGCCGGTCGCGCTGGCAATCTTGTCTGTGTTCTTGAAAAGGTTCATGATGAGTTTAGAGAGTGCCGTGGCAGACATCTCTACCTTTTGTCCTTGGGAATCAAGAACAGCGCCAAAGGCCATAACTTGAGGAACAGTCATACCGGCTTGGGCGCCAACACCTGCAAGTCGTTGGCTAAACTCAGAAAGGTATGAAGCTCCAGCCGTGCAGTTCTGCGACAATTCATTGATCACAGAGCCAACAGCGAGGAGCGACTGTTCCGTGCCGAGCCGTTCTTCATCCCCAAAGATGGACGTAAGTTTAGAGAGTTGCAACGTAGCCCCCTCTCCAAGCTCATCCAACGCCACATTGATTTGGTCTGCCGCTTTAACAAAGCCCAAGACGTCCTCCTCGGAAGTTTTTCCGAGGCGGCCGGCTTCCTGGGCGAGGCGATTAAGCTCGTCGCGTGAGGAACGTGTGTCGATCTTCTTAAACTGGTCGTTAAGATGTTCGACCTCCTCTGCGGTCATGCCGGTGTACTTGCGTACATTAGCCATTTCTTGCTCCATCTCGGCATACATCTGCACAGCCTTCTTGCCCGCCATCACAGCACCCGTCAGGGCGGCTGCAGCTCCCATGGCGACAGTCTGCCATTCCTGCCACTTGCTATTGACGCGCTCAAGGAAAGTTTGCGACTTGGCAAGTTCAACATTCACTTTGGCAATCTCGTCCTTTACCGCCTTTATCTTCCGTGTATGTGCGTTCCATGCTTCAGAACCTCTCTCCATATATTCCAACTGCTTATTCAGCGTGACGAGGGTGCGCTGCAAATCACGCGGCGAAGCATGGTCAAGCCGTTTAAGGACGGACTCCACCTGCATGGTAGTGGACTCCATCTCTTTGATTTGCAGTTTTACGTCAGTAAACTCCTTGCGAAGCTTCTTGAGCGTCACCTTGTCACCTGCTGCAGCTGCTTTAGCAATCTGCTCCGTCAGATTGAGAGCAGCCTTTTTAAGGTTGGAAAGCGTCTCTTGTGCTTGTTGTCCGTTTATTTGTAGATTGACGGACGCGTTTGTTGAATAGTCAGACATACGATATAAATTTTTTGCAAAAATACGACGTTTCCCGGCTATGCGAAAAGACACACCGCAAAACTGGTGGAAATGCTTGATTTTACACGAGCGGAGCGGCATTTTTACGGGGTGATTTACTCCAAAAATTTCGATTTGTCTTATCTAAAAATTTTTGCGTTTACGTAACTCGTTGAAAATAAGGGGTTTATAAGGGGACGAAATGGAATTTTGTCCCCTTATCTGTCGGAGCACCCCCCAACCGCCCTGCTTTGTCCGCTTGTCGCGCGCACTTTGAAAAAGCGGAATATGCAAGTCGGGGTGCGCTCAAGTCTGCTCGGACACCGACATCGAGTCTGCCGACATCGAAAGTCTCTCACGGCTCAAAGGCTGATAGTCTCCCTCTATGGAGATAGTCCGAAAGTCCCTCTTTGGTCTATATGGTTGAAGTCTCCTTCGCAATAAATAAGCCGATAGTCTCCACTATTCGCGAAAGGCTCTATAGTCTTGCGCGCACATTATGCGTGTACGAGACTCAGCGAGGTCTTTCCATACCCACAAAAAGCCGAAAGTCTCCCACTAATCAAACAAAGGGCAAAAGTCTCTTACTGCACCGCGTAACCTTGCAAGTCTCTATGTTGCGCACATACCTCAAAGGTCACCCATTGGGCGCGTGCGCCTTGCGAGTCTCCTACCTAATCGGAGAGGGCGAAAGTCTCTTGATAGCGCGCGAACCTTGCAAGTCTTTATGTTGCGCGCATACCTCAAAGGTCACTCATTGGGCGCGTGCGCCTTGCGAGTCTCCTACCTAATCGGAGAGGGCGAAAGTCTCTTGATAGCGCGCGAACCTTGAAAGTCTTTATGTACACCGCGCGCGCCTTGAGTCTCCTACCTACACGAAAGAACCGCCCACCTGCGGCAAAGCCGAGAGGGGCGGTAGTGAGCCATTACGCACGTGCATAAGTGCTTGCACCTATACACATGCGGGCGAGCCTTGTTTAAGGCACGGCTATATAATATGCTTTTTATGCAGCCATAAGTAGCCGAAAACAGCACCTATTAAGAGGAGCGTAATACCCAATCCCAACACAATGAACACCGCCGTTAGGTCGGGTGGTTCAGCTCCACCAATGACCTCTTTAGAGTCATTAGTGGATGTGTGGGACTGGGAATTGCTCCGTGTGCTGTCGGCCACGTTGGTCTGCGAAAGCACATTAGAGCCATGCCTTTCTTCCTTGTCAATTCGCGGTTGATGTATGGTAATGCGCCCTTTGCGGGCAGGCTTGGCCGTCACCGGTTGAGCCTGTGCTCCTGGCATTGCCCCAAGCGAGTCAGCCTGGGGCAATGTCTGTGGCGCACTATCATACAAATCAATCGTAATGCTATCAGCAGACACGGAGAGCTTTGATATAAGGCTATCCAAGCGATTTGTGATAGCCTGTTCGTGATGCGCGGACTCCAAGTTTTGTGCCACATCTACCTCAGACACCGTGTGTCTGGTCGTGTGGCAAGCACATAGAATTACCGCGCAAGCGAATATCAATAAACGAGAGGATCTGCAGATAGGTTTCATAGCGCTGCGTATTCGTTCGTGGCATCGAAGCACGGACATGCCTTTTGAGCAAAATCCCTATGTCCGTGGATAACTGCGTTGGGGAACTGCTCCTTGAGCTGTTTGAGCAGAACAAGCAGCGCCTGTTTCTGCGCCTCGTTTCGCGTGTCGGCAGGCTTGCCGTCGGCAGCCAGTCCGCCAGCGTAGCACACGCCTATACTATGGGCATTATGCCCTGTACAATGGGCGCCTTGCTCCTCGATGGGGCGACCTGTTTGAACTTCTCCTGTCAATGTGACAAGGAAATGATAACCGATGGTTTTCCATCCAAGTTGGCGATGCCAACGAGTAATGTCCGCTACAGTAACGACTTGATCCGGGAATGTAGCGGAACAATGGACGATGATTTCATTGATTGTTCTCATCTTTCGAGTGGGTTTTGAATTTGTAATTATAATCTATTCCTAAAACTGCGCCGGCAAAGGTGAGGATTTCGCCAAATGCGGTGAGTACAGAGGGGTGAATTTCGCCCGTGGGCGGTACGACGAAAGCGACAACGATTAGAACACATCCGAAGATGGCCATGCACACAGCAACGATGAGCTGGAGCGTGAGACGCTTTTCCTGTTTGGATTTGGGAGATTTATTCATATCAAGAAGATTTTAGATAAGCGTGGATATTGATGCGCGAGTTTTCGGAAACAATGGACTCATTGCTTCCGGATGCGTAGGCTGTAAGGTGTAGCGACTCTCCTGCAGACATAAAGCAGGAGTAATTTATAGGCACATTGAAAATTTGCGTAGTACCTGTGAAGTGGGTGGCTAAAACGCAATCGGCGTAGCGTTCGCCTTCCCCATCGTACTTGAACCAGCGCAAGACACGGTCGGACGTGTATGAACCTGCAGGCTGAAGGTTCACTTGCCCTGTGATTTGTACGATGCAATCACGGGTGGCCGTGATGATAGGCACGCCGTCAGAAGTGCCGATAGTGAGCAAGGCGCGAAGTGTGTTGTAATCGACCTTTGCGGAGTTGATCAGGAGTTCCGTTTCCGTAGCACCAGGCACACGAACGCCTTGAAGCGAAGCGAATAGAAATTCTCCGTCGCGAGCTGCTGTTTGGGCTGCTTCCACATTGCCTATTTCATTAACCATCTGCTGAAGGACATTGCCGAGGATTTCCGGCGTGATGGAATTGGCTTCCGTTTGGGAGCGCAAATTCGTAATGAGTGCTGTGAGGTTTTGCTGTGACATAAACTATAGGATTTTCAATTTTGGTGCAAAGATAGCTCGCAATGTGCGGTGGCGAAAAGACACTATAAATGTTGGCGTATGGACGCAAAGGCATCGGCTATGACCCCTTGAAACTCGTGCCCAAGGTTGTCGGCGAAAAACTCCTTGATATTCATTACCGAGGCAAAGTATTTCTTGGAAAACCAAGGGCGGCGTTGGCGTATCTTGTTCCGCTTTATGTCGCCCGAATTACCCCGGGGAGTTTCACGCCCGACACCATTGTCCTGCCAAAGTCCGTACTCCAAGAACTGCTGCGAGAGGGTGACCTCGAAGAAGCGTCCGTCGTGCTTGACAGCGAGCGACTGGGGGGACTGAAGGAGCGCGTCGGTGTCCCGGACATCGAGCAAGGTAATGCGCTCCTTCCAAATGTCAATCATCGTGCGATTGAAAGCGAGGACGTATTTCTCGCGCGCCTCTTGGGCTTGTTGTTCGGTAACGTGCTCCATGACTACAGGAATTGGGGTGAGAACTGTTCGGAGAATACTCCGGCGGTTATATAGGACAGATTGAGATAGGAACGGCTGTCCGCGTATTTCCATGTGAAGGTGAAGGCATTGACCGCTCCAGGGGCATCGTCCACCTCATAATCATAATCGACAATGAGGATCTGCGGCAAACTCTCCACAGCCGTTCCGGCAATGTCCTTAATACGTATCTCCGGCGAGGTTACCAGTTGCTCAAACCAGCGTGCGTGTGCCAGGAGTAATGAGGCGGTTTGCACCTCGAATGTGCGCGTGTGCTGTATGTCATACGGGATATAGGTGTCACCGCAAAGCGCCATCGAGGAATCCGATTCCACTTTGGATTTCTGGCTCGCCGGTATGATGGCCAGTTCCCACACGTTGAAAGCATTGCGGAAATAGAATTGACGCTGTGAATGGCGGCGGTCCACAAAAAAAGTGGTGCGTCTGTCGTTGATGGAGATGGAAAATGAGACGACAGAGAAAGCACCATAGGACGCGGACACTTGCCCCATGACATTGGCAAGTGTGACATCGTAGCGTTGCAGCCCCCAGCCGCTTGCGCGTCCGCCGGTTATGGATGTAACCGTTTCCGTTTGCCCGTTTTCAAGCAGGATAACGATGCGGAATATGTATGTTACAACCCGATAATAGCCAGGGCTCAAACATGCGGAATTAAACGGCTGATAATAGTAGAGGGGCACGGTGGCATCCGGCGTGATGAAGCGTTGGTAAACGGATGTAAGGAAATGTTTGTTTATCATTTCCGAGGCTGAAACGCCTTGCGGCAAAGATTTGCAGAACACGATAGTCATATCGTGGCGGAGGGATTCCGTTTCGGATTCCACGAAGAAACAAAAATCCCCTGCGCTCATCTGCTCGACGAGCATATAGTTTTCGAGGATAGAATGGATATCCAAGACTGTGACGGCGCCGTTCACGGCATAATAGCGCGTGGTGAAGATAGCGTAGAAGGTATCATGCGTATCGTGGCGCAAGCGGGCAATGGTGAAGTCCACCCACTGCGTTGAAGTGGAAATGCCGACATCGGGAATTTCCGATGTGAAATAGGCATCGCCGAGGTTCGTTGTAAATGATAAAGCCATATCTTTGCGAATTTTGTGCAAAGATACGGCTTAATGGATGGTAGCGAAAAGACACAAAAAACAGGCCTCGTGGGGCGAAGCCTGTCGGGACTTATAGTCTCATTTATTAACAATCACTATTGCTTTTCAAAATCACTTCTGTAAAGCAACAGCCCGGTAAATCCGGCGAACCGGATTAGTACTTTAACGCATCTCTGCACCCTGTGCATTGAAGGTTTTTCCGCCATGCTGAATAATCAGTTGTCCGTCAATGATCAATTTGCGATTGGACGCTTTACCATTAACAATCTGCTCAACAGCCGTGCTTGTCTTCACTTGGAAGGTGGCGGTGAGTTCGGTGTCGTCAAGGATGGTGACGGTGCGCTCGGCAGCGGCTTCGGCATCGTCCTGCCATGCGAGGAACTCATATCCTTCCGCCGCTTCGGCACGGAGAGTGACGGTGGTGTTGTAGCGGAACTCCAGCGGTTCGGGAGCAACGGTGACCAGTTCGGCTTCGGGTTCCTCGTCCTTACTGGAGACGAATACGATAGTGCCCTGTCCGGCAGCGGCATTGAGCGTGAGCGAATACATGTTCGCTATACCGGTGTAATGCGCGGTGTAGGTGGTGTCGCATGTAGCGGGTTGTATGCCGCGCGTTTCACCCATGTACCATTCGTCAAAGAGGTAGGTGTAACGCTCGTCGGGTTCCTTGGCAGGGTCTTCGGGAGCGGTAGGCGTAGCACCATCCTCTACATTGGCTACTACCGTCGGCTCGTCGCCGTTGGCAGGATCGAAGGTGATGGTGTGCATGTTTGCTTTCTTGCGGAACTCGGCATAGATAATGGTGTCGTTGGCAGCGATGAACGAAAGTGTCGGTGTCGTCGCACCATTAGACCAGCGAACAAACTCATAGGTATTGTCCTTGGGGTGTGCGGTGATAGTAACCTGCTCGCCGATGGTATAAACAGATCCGTTCTGACCGGCAATGTGGTTGCTGTTCCAGCCATCAATATAGCCTGTGGTATCGGCACTGTTGTTGGATAATACGACAATGTCGTTTTCCATTAGGAAATAGCAACTCAAAATAGTGTCGTGAGTAAAGCCCATTTCTGAAGTCATCATTAATTCAGAGGTGCAAAAACCATCCCCTATACCCATGAATCCCCAATCCGGGTCATAATATTCGTTTTTGAGAGTTTCGCTTACCCAGTGTACTTCAGCCGAGTATTCTTCGCAATTGACATCCGGAGCTTCAGACCAACAATGTCCTTTACTACCGTCATTCCACCGAATTGAATATGCTGTCGGGTTTTGATATTCTCCACATACTTCTCCATATATATAGAACCAAGCTTCTTCATCATCTTGGGGATTAAATGGGATATTCAATTCTTTTGTGTTGAGTGAATTTCCTTCTCCATCTATATCATCTTCAAGAACCCAACCAGACCTAATGCCGATAATTTCATTTCCAGTATTCGGATCTGTACCCAGTTTGTTACTGGGATGATTAGCGTTATTAAATACAACAGTTACCTTAAATGTCGTTTTTTCAATTGCATATATAGAGTTTATCATACCTAACAGTATGATTGTGTATAATACTTTCTTCATAATAATTACATTTTATTAATAAGACAAAGTTGCTATAAGCATTTTGTATAGCAACTTTGTCTTATTGCGCATATTACTTAATAATAATTTTATTGACATAGTCATCAATTAAGATGACATATGTACCCGATTGAGGAATGACAATATTTTGTGCAATGCCATTATATACTTGCATACCTAACACATTGTATACTGCCATTTGCCTTCCATTAAAACCATCCACAAATAATTGATTGCCACTTGCAAATACTTTTCCGTTTTCAGAAATACTATTCAAACCGGTCGTATTTTGTGGAGCAAGGGCTCTATTTGTTACTGCGACATTGAAAGAATAATCCAATCTTCGTGTAATGGTAGTAGAACCTACATACTGTGCCGTGTATCGCATCGTGATAGTTGCAGTACCTGTAGCATTACCCGTCCCTAATGTAAGTGTTGAACCACTTAAGGATGCAGAAACCACACTGCTGCTACTTCCGACAAGAGAGGTTGTATAAGAAAGACCAGTAGGATCGTCCGGTTGCTGAATGGCAGTAAACAAATCTGCTACAGAAATTGTACGAGAGGCATTTGTTCCCATTGTAATATCTCCTATAGGTGTCCTTACATAAAGGGAATAAATACGCGGGAATACTCGCAAATTGTAAACCTGTTGGATAGAATTAGCACCCAACTCATCATATACTTCCAATACTATCGGGATAACCGTATCGTGTGACAGAGTATCAGGGAAAGTAAAGGTATATGTAGAAGATGCAGAATTATATGAGCCATCCGAAAGTGTAACATAGTCTTTTATGTCCATATAATTGTACAAGAAAATTCGGTGTGATGTAAAAGATGTATTATCCATATCATTTATCATCTCACTTGTTTCTATTGTACGGCTATCAGACGAAGTGTTATACTCATATACGTCAATATTGGCAATATCTTCTACAAGATTTTTAATCACAGGGTTACTATTTGCTGTAATTTTTCCATATTTCACTTGTGTTGCTTCTTTTGCATAATCTATAGTAAAGTATTGAGCAGAACTACCAGTACCAGATACAACATTTAGAGTCATTAAATCAATCCTCTGCCCTTGTGTGTTTATGATAGCCACTTTTGACAAGTCGGAACGATGGAATAATTGTACAGTATTGCCATTAACAGCCATAAAATAATTACCAAGGGAGGCAATTTTAAGAATTATAATGTCCGCATCAACTTCTGCAACAATCTGCCCTGTTGTTACATTCACTTTCGTAATATGTGTGCTATTTTTGGTTGCAGCATATACATAACCACTTTTAACATTAGACAGACTATTTGCATTTGTATTATATACACTAACATCTTTATGCAATATATTTTCGCCATGTGTTAATGTACATATAGTATTATTGCCATACTTTAACGCAGTGCCTGATATTTTTACTGTTCCTGAATTTACCGCGTAATGTTCCGGCTGATAGACAAAGGTAATGGTGTCGTGACAAGTGATATTAGGATATTTTGCAAGGTGTACACCAAAAACAGCCCGGAATGTACCCATAGTATCAACAGAAAGTTCGATACCTTTATTATCAGTTGCAGGCGAAATATGTAAATCAGCAGTATCCGTATCAAGAACTCTACAACTATCCAATACCACTTGGTAACCTGTTGTACCTGCGACGCTAAACAAACTGCTTAATCTCATAGCCAGTGTGGCATTGTTTGCTACTTGCGAACTTGCCAAGTAGTACGGGTTGGCGACCGGTAGCAGAGCAAGCGGATGTACTGTAATTGTCATGGAAGCCGAGAGTGTCGGGTCGGTCTGCGAGGTAACGGTCAGCGTAGTAGAACCGGCAGCAACGCCAGTAAACAATCCTTCCTCAATCGTTCCTACAGAAGGATTGGAGAGCGTCCATGTATAGGTGTCGTAGATATACCGATTGGCGGTGCTGTTGTTGATAAAGGTGACTATGTTATCCGTGCTTTGTGCCGTGATAAAAATCTTCTCACCTACCAAGCAACTCTCCTGTGTAGCGGCGGATGTGTTGCCTTCCATCTCAAGCACAACTCCGGTGAGCGATACGACTGTCACCTTAACCGAATCATACGGTACAGATGTGTTGCGTTGGAAATAGATGAATCCTTGTCCTTCATTGGTCGGTGTGAAGAGACCGTTGTTAGTAATCGAACCGAGGGAATTATCACTCAGCCACCAATGCGGTGTGCCATCCGTACACGGACGACCGTTCTTGAAGAGGATGCCCTCGTACTGCACCGATTCACCGACTACCGCTTTGAGGCGGTTGACACCGATGTAGTTTACGTAATACTCTTCATTGGCATACGATGTGCCACTTGGTTGGGTTACACCGACGGAAAGGATTTCCGAAGAGAGTTCACCAAGCCAGCCGCCGTCCTGATTGAGGGCAGTATAAATACGCACATAGCGCACGGTGTCGATATTCGCCGGTTGTCCATTGGCATCTACAGCCCAAGCAAGGTCAAAACCGTCTGCAATCTTTTGGTCATGGCTGTAGGGATTGGCAGGCGAAGCAATGTTCATCGTGCCAAAGCCACGGTTGTCGGCATAGCCGAAGAGTTGCGGGCGATAGTTCTCTACATACGAAGGTGTAGAGAGGTCGATGCAGCCCTTGATAAGGTTGCCGCTATAGGTTACAGAATCGGCTCCACAGTTAAAACCGAAATCATACGGATAGTAAGAATGGTTGTGGAACTGGTTGGTAATCATTGCGCCCGACTTTACCACATTGCCTTGTGCATCACGAATAACCCAAGGAATGGTTTTGCGACCATCGTAATAGGGGTTGTAGTAGGTAATGCTGACATTGCGCAAGGTACTGTTGAGGTAGTAATCCGAGCCGGCAAGTTCATACCACGGACCGTTGAGGCTTTTGGCAACCTGCACGGCTCCGGGTTCAGTCCAAACCCCCATGATGTTGGCTCCAAAAGAATTGCCCTTGATCTGGAAGTCAATACCATAGGGGTTGTTGGGGTGATTGACTGCGGGAGTGTCGAGGCGGAGCGTGATATATCCGCCAAAACCTCCCAATGACACGAGGTCGCCGCTCTGCCCGACACCATACAAATGGTGGGCAGTGTCAGCCACACTCTCACCGACGAACTGCCCCGGTGCGGGGAGGAATTCGACCATTTGGTCGGCATACCATGTTCCATCGGCATGAACGGCAAGGGCTGATGCAATCAGCAAGCCCGATGCCAAGAGAATAGTTCTTCTCATGCTCATTGAGATTAAAATGTTAATAATTATTGTTTGTAAATCTTTTGTGTATCGTTGCCCTGACGGCGGATATAGACACCGGCAGGGAGATGGTCGATGGTGGAATAACGGCGCCCCATGAGGTCGTAGTATTCAACAGGGGCTATTGCGTCGGCTGTGTAGTCGATGTCCGTTGCGACGGGGTTGCTGACGCTGAGCACCAGCGTCTTGTCCACGGTTTTGCCGTTGGAGTTAAAGCGCAACTTAACCGTGGACGCTTGCGGAGCGTTGGATGCAACGGAAACAAAGAGTGTATCATGCTGCACGCGTGCCGTAATACCTTTGGTAGTAGAGATGACACGTTTGGTGATGGCGACATCGCGGTTGTCCCGGTCGGTAGCCATGCCTGCAAGCGGGATGGTATAAGAACTGCCGCGTGTAGCGGAGAGTTGCGAGAAGGATTTGACGGTAGGGGCATAATTGTCGGGGAAAATATACATAGCCGGATACCAATAATTTCGAATAGGAATCAGTATTTGTGGCGTATAATAGTTTTGCTGACTATAATAATTAGGATTGTAACCTCCTTTTGCAGCATTAAATATATAATATATAAATTCATTAATAGCCACTTGATTACCCTTATATGCATAAGCATATAATTTTTCCTCGTAGGGATGCATTTGGAAACTTGAACCATAGAAAGTATTAGCTGGCTTATTAGAGGTCCATGTACCGCTATAGTATTGAAACCAATTGTAATTATCGGCATAGCCTGCCATTTGGTCAGGAGAGCCGAGTTTTCTCAAATCTTTCCGCCAAATTATCTTTTTTCCGGCAAACCAGTCAAAGCGGTCTGAGGCAATATAATAGAATACAGAATCTTCGAGATTACTTGCCTGAAGACCTCCAAGCGTCCAAGCGTACCATGTCTGTTCAATTCCTACCGCGTCACCGCTTGAAATTTGCCAAATCTTCTTTACATCCGCCGTATTGGGGTCAATCTGATACAAGGCATGTCCATCCCATTCCTCGCCTGCCATACCATAGGGATAATTGAGGTATGCGGAGTTGGTGTTTGCCGCCGCCCAGAGGTCGCCGCCGATGGTCTGCACCATCTCCGAGAAGCATCCGGGGATGACCTTGACGAGAGTGTCCGTCTCGGGGTCGATAACCAGCACGCCTTTGTCCTGTTGCACAGCAAAGACATAATCGTGCGTGCGTATCATGATACCGCACTGGTTATGGTAGAGCGGTCCCACTCCGTCGGCATTGACCTCGCCTCCGACAATAAGCGGGTTCTCCGTTCCGGCGATACGTTTGGTGATGGTCCACGTAGCGAAATCGAGGACGAAGATACCATTGGAGGTACTGACATAGCCCTTAGTTTCATCGACACCGCAGAAAGCGCGTCCGTCGGCAGCAGAAAGTCCGTTCATGGTGTAGATGGTTTCGATACGCGCGATAAGCTGCAAGGTCTGTGCGTCTGCCACGATGATACGCGCACCGTGGTTGCTGCTGCCCGCTTCGCCAGGATCCTGCTCCTGCTTGGAGATGACAAAGAGTTTGCCGCCATAGATAGTGCCGTACTGGGCGGTTGCGCCGAAGGTGTAGCCCGTACCGGCGTTCGCCGCCTGAAAGACACGGTAGTCAATCGTTCCGTCATCGTGGATGAAGTTGATGGTGGAGTTGTTGTGACCGTACCAGTCCTCGTTGAGGACGAAGACACCATCGGTGTAGGTGGTTTGCGCATGGAGCGGACTCATCAGAATACAGAGTACAAAGTACAGAGTACAGATTTTAATTGCTTTTTTCATATCGTTGTTGTTTTCATTTATTTTGCTTTTATTCCTTGCGGTATGGCGTGCGGGTCGGGGACATGCAGGTCGGCGGCACCGCTGAGTTCGGTGGAGGATTCTCCGAGCCATCCGCAGACCTGATTCATGCCGGTATAGACGCGCACGAAGTCCGCACAAGGCAGATGCACATGATTGCCGTTGCGGTCCACTGCCCAGTCAATATTGTAACTGTTGAGGTGGATGGAATCGTTGGGCGCATTATCCACATAGCCATAACCATAGGCGTAGAGGACATAGTATGTGCCGTTGCCGGACTCGTCGATGCCGTTGGGCGGGAGGCACGTGCCGGTGAAGGTAAGCGTGCTGTCGGCAATCCATCGGGGGAACCACTCGTGTTTATGATAGGCGTTCTTGGTCATATACCCCTGTCCGCCGTAGTTGTCCGTCCAGCGTATATAGGTAGTGTCGGTGAGCGGCGAGCGTGCGGAGACAGGTGTGGGTTCATGGTCGGCAGGCGTGCGGTAGTAAGTGACGGTGTAGTTGTGCTTGGTGAGCGGATTGGTATATTCCGAGCCCGCGAGTTCGTACCACTCGTCATCCGGCAGCCCGTTCTCGTTACGGTCGATAGAGACCATGACGATGCCGGGTTCGCAGGAGCCACCCATGCGCGCCTCTTTCTTGCTGTCGGCGATGAAGGCGTTGCCCCATATACGGAAGTCATTCTCTCCGGGGACATTGCATACGGAATGGTCGAAGCCGAAGGTGACATAGCCGCCGAAGTTCCCCAAGGAAATCATGACCTGATTGGTTCCGCTGATGGACTCCTTGACCTTGTTGAGCATAACCTCGTAGGTGTCGCCATCCTCATAGATGGGCAGTTCCTCGACGAACTGTCCGGGAGCGGGGCAAAACTCATAGACTTCGGTTATCCATGGCGAGAAAGCGACCTGCTCCTCCCAGACCACGATGTCGAAGGAGTGATAGACAGGGTTGTCGAGGTCGTCAATATGCAGGCGGCAATGGTAGGTGCCGGTATCGGCTGTGCAGAAAACAAGGTCGCGCTCGGTGGAATAGAGTGAGTCGGACACATACCAATAGTAGCCCTTGCCGGGGAACTCGGGATGGAGAATCACCTTGCGCATACGCTCAACAACATAGACATCATCAATACCGAGATTGACCATGGGTATGTCCTGATGGCAGGAGGTCAGACAAAAGACCGCTGCGCTCAAAGATACTATGTTATTTATAAATCTTCGCATTGTCTTTATATACAAACACCATGTGTGCGGGAATGTCACCTGTACGGACCGACCAGCGTTTTTTGCCGTTGCGGTCGTAGCAATGCAGCACACCTGAAGATACATAGTTCTTGGCATCGGTGACGAAAATATCGCTGTTATACGGATTGACGGCAATGCCGTACGGGATACGTATCTCGTGCTCCGTGCCGTCGGTGATGAAATGATCGGTGACAATCTGTTTGGTCTGCACATTGAGTATGCCGTAACTGATATTGTTGTCCTCGGTCTGGTTATTCCAACTGACAGAGTAATAATACATCGAATCGCCGACGATGGTCATCTCCGAACAAGGTATAGGCAGGGTGTCGGTGACGAGCATGTCGGTGGAGAACTCGTCCTTGCGCTGCAAGAGGCATAGGCAGGACGGGACATTCTCGTAGTCGCCGCGCGAGGAGACCCACAGTTTGCCGTAGTTGTCCTTGCGTATGCGGTGGAGGTTGATCATGACGGGAATCTTCTGCACCTGCTTCATGCCGTAGCGTTCGACGACGGAGACGGTGTAATCGTAGTTCGGCACGCGGTAGCCGCCGGAGTTGGCGACGTAGATATATTCGCCCATGATTTCCAGTTCGTCGGGCTGATAGCCGACCGTTACCTTGCGCGTGACCTGCAAAGAGGCGGTATCCACCTCATAGACGGCTCCGAGTTGTGCGTTGGGGTCGATGCTGACAGGGCCCACGTATGCGCTGACATACGCCTTGCCGCGTGAGAAACGGATATAGCGGCAGTTGGGAATCTCAATCTGCGCCAGTTTGACACAGGTGCGCACATCCATGACTTCGACCTTGTGCGAGCAGTTGATGACGGCGTAGAGTTTGGAGCCGTAAATCTGTATATCGTTGCCCACGTCGCCGAGTTCCTTGATGACATTGGGGTTGCGCTCGGTATAGACGGAACGGATATAATAGGCGTTGCAGAAGTCCACATAGTCAATTGACGCCTTGTTGCTGCCCATGTTGCCCTCGTTGAGCAGGTACATGCCGATGGGTTCGTTGTCGGCGAAGTCAGCTTCCTTGCGTATCTCCATAGGCAGGAGTTCGTACTCCGACGGCACGACAATCTCGTCCTCGCGGCACGAGGTTAATGAGACCGCTACGCTCAAAGACAAAAGACCGCACGCAAGCGTTCTCAAAGACAAAAGCCGGTTTAATATGCTATACTGACGGTACATTTATAGTTGCGTTTGGGCATGGGGTAATTGAGTATGACATCATAATCCTGCGCAAGGAGGTTGTTGACATCAATGGCGGCTTTGAGGATAAGCGGTGTACGATGCGTGCCCGCTTTGATTTTCTTGGCATTGAGCGTCCACTGTCCGCTGAGGGAGAGGTCGTGGGTGTACCACGGCTGCGTATGATTGTAGATGATGTTCTCCTGCTGGTTGTAGCGTTCTCCCACGTAAATAAACGAGTAATTGAGTGCATACCGTTTCCACTGGAGCATGACAATAGCACTGCCCGAATGCCACGGGATATACGGTATCTGGTGCATGTAGTAGGTGTCGGACGGATCGGTGACATCAATAGCCGTCTGCCAGGTATATTGCACCTTGGCTGTGAGTGTGACCTCGTGCGGCATGACGAGTGTGAGTGCGGTGGTGACATCGACACCGTTGATCTTGACCATACCAAGGTTAAGCATCGTCCATCGGAACTGCTGCCCCTTGGGGTACGCGATAATCTTGTCCTGCACGCGGTTGTAGTAATAATCCGCCGTGAGCGACCACTGCGAGCCGTTGATGCCGCTGATGCGGAACGGCAGGTTGTAGGCGATACCCACATCGCGCTGCTTGGCGAGTTCGGGACGAAGATAGGCGTTGCCCATGTCGGTATAGTAGAGGTCGTTGAATGTCGGGTAGCGGTAACTCTGCTTGTAGAAGGCATTGATGCGCAGGTCGGCAAGTTTGGTGGGACGGTAACTGAGGAAGATACCCGGTGTGAACTTGTGCTTGTTGGGAGCTTCGTCGCGCTCGCGTGCTTCCTCATTGACAAATGTGCCGAGTACGGATGCCTGAATGCGCAGGTAATCCTTCACATTGACGGCAGCGGCGGCGGAGAGCCAGTGGGTGAAACGGCTGACATCCATATACATGCTCAGACCGTTCCACTGCAGGTCGTAGGCAAGGGAGAAATCGAGCCAGCGCGTGGCCTGGAACTTGTTCGCCACGGTGAAATAGACCTCCTGCTGCAAATACTGGTTCTCTACATGGATGAGTTTATCATCGTTGTTGATATAGCGTGTATAATCGTTGGCGTACTTGAAGCAGGATTTGACAGACCACCATCCGAAGAACTCGTCCTGCCATGTGGCTTGGGCAAAGGAGTTGCGGTCCCACAGGCGTTCGCCGTTGCGCCAAACATTGTTCACGATAGCACCCGGCACGCCGCGCTCGGAATTGTAGTGGTACAGATGCGCTTTCCAGAAACCTGTATTGGAGTAGTAATGATTGAGTGATGCCTCGAAGCGGAAGGCGTTGATGTCGCCGTTCTGCCGGATAGCGGTGGTGTCGTACGCCAGTTCGCCAGAAGGCGTGACGCGGCGGTAACGGAAGGGGTATTTGCCGGAGGAAGATATGAGTTCGGCATTGGCAGAGAAGGACATCTTTTCCGTGAGCCGTACATCTAACAGCAGCGATGGGTTGACGAGGGCGAACGACCCTGCACGCATCTGCGCCTTGATATGGAAATGCTCTCCTTCCTTGAACTTGGGGCGACGGGTGGTGAAGTAGATAGACCCGGCAGAACCGAACTCGCGTGCGGACTGGAAGATGTCGGACTTCTGACCGTTGTAGAGGGATATTTCCTCGATGTTCTCCAATGAGTACTTGCCGAGATCGACCTGCCCGTTCTGCGCGTTGCTGAGTTGAATGCCGTTGTAATAGACACCCATGTGGTTCGTACCCATGGAGCGGATATTGATGGTTTTTATACCGCCCACGCCGCCATAGTCCTTGAGTTGCACTCCGGCGAAATAGCGGATGGCATCTGCCACGGAAAGGGCGTTCATCTGTTCCAGTACCTCGCCGTCGAGTTTCTGCGGGATGATGATGTCCTTCTCCAGCGACTTGGCAACGACCTCCACTTCATCGAGGTTGAAGTGTCGGGCGACGGAATCGGCTTGCGCCTGTGCCTGTGCCTGCTGTGCAGCGGGAGTGTCGGGAACGGGCTGTATCTCTTGCGCACGCGCAGAGAATGCTCCTGCGTGCGCGAACAAAAAAACGAAAAAAACACACAGGAGCGGCTTGCTGTAAAGCAAACCACTCCTGCTACACATTTGTATGTTGGCAGATAACAAACTGTGTGTCATTATATTGCGCATTATATCCAACTGTTTGCGCCTACAAGACACCAAAAACCGATTACGGGCAAAATTGCGCAGAGATGCGCGTGAGTCGTCCTTCTCCAGTCCTCGGGAGCCTTGTGAACGCACGGCTACGGCAGGTATTCTGACTTGTCCCTCATCGTTGCGCCTTCCCGCCTTGCGGCAGTGGCATCATGCAACGGTGATTTTTTGCGGGACTCACAGCAGCGGGTCTGTACAGGTTTTGCACCTGTTTCCCTCTTGGCTTTTGCACAGGAAATGTCTTTGCAAAAGAACCGTATCCGATAATATCATTTCAAAAAATCGCGCAAAGATACAAAAAAATCTTGGTTTATACAAATTTTTTTAGTAAAATTTGCGCATTACGAGGAGAATTTGATATAAAACGTAATTTTTATATTTGTTTTGGGTTGTCCGGCGGCTCAATTTGCAATTCTTCAAGCAGTTGTTCCAGTTCCCGGACGGTAACTGCACAATAGCGTGCGATGGTGTCAAACTGCTCTTTGAACTTCAGCGCCTCGCGCTCCTTTCCACGAACATCGGCAAGTAGTTTTTGCACGGTGTTTTGGGCATCCTTTACTTTGCTTCGAGGAGTGCCCCACAAAAAAATTTACACATATATTGTTATTGCGGACGTTAGTGCCCGCTCGTGTCTGCAAAAATACAGAGATTGGGACAAAGCGCGTCCCAATCTCATATCATTGCAATAAATCATTTGCAGGAAATACAATGTTACATCAACCGGTGTAACAATTCCAAGCCTTTCGGAGTAAGGAAATAGGCTTGGTTGGAGCTGCTTGGCTTGTCGGGGTAACGCATAGCCAAGAAACCGGCTTCAATAGCAGGATTGAGGTAGTTTTCACGTACATATCTACGGCTCTTGATCTGGAGCAAATCCATGATTTCCTCGCGCGTTTTTGTATCTCCACGGACGATTTGAATGAGCCTCTTGACTTGGTCACTGACTTGGTCACCTGCTTGGTCACTAACTTGGTCACCTACATGGCTGAGATATTCTTTGTCAGGACGCCAAAGGGTAATTTCAAAATCATTGTTCTGCTTGAACTCCGGACGGCGCAAGCCTTTGTTTTCGCACCGCTGAATAAGGTCCGTTGTTCCTGTTCCGAGTTGCTCGATATAACCTGCCAGATATACAGGGTATGCCAACGTAGGATTGACGGGCATGGAACGGTGTTGCTCGTTGAGCATCTCTATCGTCATGCCAACAGGCAGGCCTCCCGGATTCCACACCTCCAGCCTGTCACGGAACAACATTATCTGCACACTTGCATTGCTCATGTAATCGCGGTGAACAACCGCATTGACGATTGCTTCACGAACGGCTTGCAAAGGCAGTTCATAATCCACATCAATAGCGGCGGAATGGATGCGCTCGCCGACACCGGCATCTATGCGGCTTGCCACATATTCCACAGCTTGGTCCACCAACCGGAATATATTGCCGCCGTACATTTGATGGGACAATATCGGTTTGAACATTTCTTTTGTGGGGAAGTGAGCGCACTTGACAAACGAATTGATAAACCACTTTTGCGGATCTTTGGCAAACAGCAACAAGGCAGCATTCGTGAGATGACCGTCAGCAGTAATCAATTTCAGCGATGTTAGGATAAGCGATATATTGTTCTCATCGTACTCCAACGGGAAACTTCTGTTTTCACGTGCTCTGCTAACAAAATGACGAATCGACTCCTTGTCCAAATCTTCCAACTTCGCCGTAGGATGCGGCAGCGAATCCCAATGCGTTTTTGTCTTGTGCATCAGAAACGCAGCCAGTTCCTGCCCGCGCAACTCCTGTACGGTGCTGCCGCTACGGACAAAGTATTTGCCATCATACGAAACGGCATTCTCTTGGGGATTGACGGTAATGGCAACATACTCTTTGCCGCTGTCCTCTTTCAAATCCACATCTGCCACAAAGCCCAAGTTGTTCTTGATTTTGTTCGGCATGTCCTGAAGCAGCTGTTTGGCATTGTTTACGCCTACGATAGTGCCATCATCTTCCACACCGATATAGAGCGTTCCGCCTTGGCTGTTGGCAAACGCGCATAACTCACGAAGAAACTCATCTTTCCACAAACGCTTGAACTCCGTATGTTGGTCCTCTCTCATCATAATTCTGTGTAATTTCAAAAAAAGTGCGCAAAGTTACTCATTTTTTTTGAGATATGCAAGAAAAATATGATTTTTGAAGCGAAAATCAGCATAATTTAGTCCGAACTTTGCAAATTAAATTTAATTTGCAGGCAAAAAATCACACAGAATGTCACGACACTCCCGAAACGGAGAAGGAAGCAAACACCATTTGCGGGAATTTCTCACAGCCGATATAGAGGGTGTCGAAAGCGTCCGTGCCGTCGGTACGGTGCTGGAGCAAATCCTCCTCCGTTTCCGCCAGTTTCTCGCCTCCCTTGTCCTTGTGGAAGCCGTTGCGCCCACGGGTAACGCCTGCCGTCTGGAGAGCCAAAATAAGGTCGTCGTTGTTTTGGCGATTGAAGAAAGGCATAAGGCGCTGCTTTCCGGCGAAAGCCTGGTTGATGAGGAGGTACTTCTCGTCGTGGCGCATAGGGTTGCCGAGATAGACCGACTCCACGCGCCAGCCATGGCGTTCAAACTCGTGGCAAACCACCCAATGAAAATCCTGCGTGTTGACGGCATAGTTCGAACCGAGCGCGGTGGTATCGTAATAGTAGATGACTGTCTTGTTACGATGGGCGTGATAATAGGTGCAAAAATCGTGGACGAGTGCCGGGATTTTCCGCTCGAACTTGGTGTAGAAGGATTTGACCACATTAAGGCGTTTGCCGGTGGGCTGACCTGCGACTATCCAGTTGATGTTGGCGTTGTAGTCCATGCCGATACAGATAGGCGCGTCCGGATTGATGTCCTTGTCAGCCCTGCAGTCGAGGGCGTTGGGATCACACTCCCAGCCGAGCGAATCCAAATACTCGAAGTTTGAGGCGTTGTACTTGTGCCCTTCGCGCATGGAGGAGTAGAAGCCATCTTTGGAGATGCCCAACTGCATACAGAGTATGGATGTTTGGAAGGTTTTCGGCGTGAGGTCGCGCTTCATCTGCTTAATGTAGCTCTCTCCGAGCAACTGCAAGTTCTCGATGGATGAGTACTCTTTGTAGTAAACGGCCACAGAGCGCATCTGATTAAGCGCTTTGTCGAGGACGCGGATTTCCTTGCGGAGATATAGAGGCGGCTTGATACAGTTCCGACGACACTCACGCACCTTCTCCTTGAGGCGCCAAATCTCGTAAACGGTGGCTTCGATAGTCTGGATAAGTTCTTTATCCATCTTCTCCTTGTAGTGGAGAAACCACGAACCTGCCTTTGTCTGTGGCATATCACTCAAGATCATCACAGAGTGATTGAAGGAGTGCTTGCCAAAGTAGGACTTGATGCCACCGTTGGCAGGGAGTGTTTCGTCTTTGAGCTTCTCGTAATCAATGAACTTGGCTTCGTCGATAAGCAGCCAAGAGAGCGTAAGGGAGTTAGACGAGCCGGGACGGTCCTGCGAGATAATGACCGCACGAGAGCCGTTGTAGAAGGACAGTACATGTTCGTACTCGGCTGGTTCAATGATTGCAGAGCCAAAGGATTTGGGCGGCTTGCGACCGATAACGTAGTGTATGCCGTTTTCAAAGCCCCACCTTTTGAGAGCGGCGAGAATACCGGGAATGGTGTTCGTTAGGCCGTGCTTGAAAGTAGGCACGACAATACCGCCGGTGCTTCCGGGCATTCGTTGCATGTTACGCAGCACGAATGGCGAGGCTATGCTGTCCGTTTTACCTGTACGACGGCCAGCCACAATGACGGTGGTGTTCGCGCCGATGAGCTGCGTCAAGCGCTGTGGGGTGTTGAAATATATCTTTGACATACGCTATTCTGTTGGTGTAGGTACAATGGGAGGCAAGTCCGGATTGAGAGGGTCGTTGGGGTCGTCCTGCATGGGGAACAGTTCGGCTTCCTCCAAGTCGGCTTCCTCGAAGCTGACATCCTCGATGTCCATAGACTCACGACGGTATTTCTCCTGCATCTTGCGGATCTTCTCTTTGAGGTTGGGGATAGGCTCGATACCAAGGACACGAGGATCATCGGTAGCGGTGAACGGCTGAACGACGATTTTATCGTACGGGATAGCCTGCTCGTCCTCCAAATCAACGCGGTTAAATTTCGCGTATGAGGAGGCGGCTTTCTCCATGGTTTTCGTGTCCTTTCGAGCCTTGGCCATCTGATACGTTTCCAGTATCATTTCATTGTAACGGTAACGGTGGAAATCGCGAGAGGCAGAGGCAAGGAGAGGCAGAAGGGTTTTGATGACTGCAAGATCATTGTATGCTTGCGCGCGGCTCAAGCCGTGGCGAGACGCGGCCATGTCGATAAACTGCCTGTCCTTGCTATCCGGATTGGAGAGATACCAAGTGTACATGTCGCGCAAGCGAACGAGTCGTTGCGCTTGCTCCGGATTGTATTTCTGCAGCAGTTCATCTTCTGCAGTAAACATATCCTTGCGACAGAGTTCTATGATGGGTTGGCGTGGCATAAAAAAGTAATTATAGTGCGCATTTGCGTATTATATTACGCGATTATTCATCGTCCTCCATGTCCATGAGGTTGTTCCGGGCGTTCTGGAGCGCGAGCGGAGAGCCTACTTTCGCGAGCGTCATTTCCTGGGCATGGAGCTGCACTTTTGATGACGCCTTGCCCTTGTGGTATGCAAGGTATGCAGGCGACTCCTCGATGTGGATATCCGTACGAAGTTCTTCCGCACGGATTTGGAGGATAACGGCAATGTCGGTGATGGTCATGTAGATAGAAGCATAATATTCTATCTGCTGGAGTTGTTCTTCGGTGTACATCATGGCTCTTGGGTGTTTTCGGGGGTTATCCATTCCTCCGGATTCAAGCGGAGATCGGTAAACAAATCGACGCCAATCTGGAAGCGTGCGCAAGCGCAACCACTTGCGAAATACTCCGGGATTTCGGAAAAACGTATGCGCGTATCGAGATACAACTGACGCTCTTTGAGCTTCGTTTCCTCAAGGATAAGTTTCGACATGAATTGTCGGAACAGTTCGCGCATAGTTTCCATGCGCTGCGCACGAAGATTGGGTTTGTCTATGGGGTAACGCATAGCAAAGAAAACGGACTTAACACGGCGCGTCCTTGGCGAGTTGTTAAGTTCTATGAAGCCTTCGGATATGTCATCGACACAAACGAAAGCGGTTTTCGACTGCGAGCGTTCAAGCAGCTGCTGAAAGTCAGATGCCCCGGAGACGGTGCAAAAGCTGAACTTGTTCGCATGTGCAAGGCGATTTGTTTCAGTAAGGGAGCGGAAGAACTCCGTGGCATCCCAGTTGGTGGCGGTGTTCATTACTTGAGCGATTGGGTTTGACGTTTGATTTCTTCGGCATCAGCCGTTTGGGCGTCGAGCTCTGTGAGCGCGCGCCAAACGTCCATATCGAGGACTTGCTGCTCCTTTGTGATATCTCCTTTCGTGAGTGCGCGGATCTGCGCATCGACCATTTCCTGAAGATGCTTGCGGAGGTCGGCTTCCGGAGAGAGGGATGCTGTATGAAAGAAATGGGTGAAGTTGCGTGCAAAGAGTTCCTTTGCAGAAGCAAACCAATAGAAGATGGAGATATATTCTTCCGGCTTGAGGACAAATCTACGATTCAGTTCCGCACGGTACAGAATAGCGGCTATCTGTCGGAGCAGTTCCTGGTCCTTTTTGAGCAGATAGCCGGTATAGAGGTTATCGCAAGTGATATAATCTCCGAACGACAGTCCGGACAGATCTGCAGCAATAGCAGAATGTCCGCAGAGTTGCGGAAGGCGCACGGGGTACGTGGGGAGCCGGTCGAGCCACGAGAGGAAGGGCAAGACTTCCGCTATCTGGAGAGAGGTAAGGCGCACAGGCTTTCCTTCGTGTTTAACGAAAAAGCCGTCGCCTTCAGGAGCGATAACCTCGATGTGTGCCCAGCGGAACATCACATAGACCTTGATTTCCTCGGCAGTAAATTTGTCGGTAGCAAGCAGGTAGAACACGTAACGCAGTTGCGCCGGTGTCAATTCCTGCCAGCAGGTGGGTAGTGTCAGATTGAGTGTTTGCATAATAAAGAGATTTAGAACCAATAACCGCTGCTGTTTTTCTTATTCTGGAACGACGGTTGGCAGAAAAGTTGTGCGGTAGTTGACGACTGCCACTCGGGAAAATCGTCGGGATTTGACCGTATGTCATTCACAAGGCTTTTGAGAAGGACATAATTAAGCGGCTTCCCTGCCAAAAGTTCAACCTCGATGTTTCGAAGGTTGACGACGATAGGCAGCTCGGAGGCAGACAACGTCTGCTGTAGAGCGTGCTGCCGAAAGCGTGCGTAAAGTGCTTCGGAGATGTACTTGGTAGCAAGTTCGTACTCGATAGAGAGAACCTGCTGCCGGAGCACGCGGTAATGTTCCCAGAGATCGCTCGTATGACCGGCAAGCCGTGACAACTCCAGAGAGGGGAACAGCGTAGCCGAGAAATAGGCTGCTTGTGGTGTCTCGCGCCAAGTGGCGTTTTGGCAGAGTTGTGACAGCAATTGATCGATGAGGGTATCGCGGAGGAGTAGCAAGGACTCGGAGAGTCTTGCCACTCGCTCCGCAGAGGCGGGGGCTATATTGCCGTTACTAACTATGCCGAAGCCGGTGGGAGTTAACACAAGGTCGAGCGACGGGAGGGCAACATGGAAGGCATGCGCAGCTATCGTTTGGCAGAGGAGGGCGCGCGTGGCGTCGTCGGCTTGAGCACCGGCAACTGTAGAAATGAAATCTCTGCCGGTGACGTTTTCCGCCAACCATTGTTCGGCATTATTCAAATGGAATTGCAGCTTATCGAACAGCGATACCTCGCCATCGCAAGTTGCAAGGACATTAGGCAGGAAGTGCCGTAATTGTTCATCGTTATTTATCAGCATCATGGTTATTGGTTGTTACTTGTTTTGCATCTTTGTGTTCATCGAGTGTGGTGAGCATAACAAATGGGCAGTCAGGAACTGCGCCCTTCCATTTGTTGAACCGGATAATGATCCGATGAGGCAGGAACAGCAAATCGTGATACGGTTTTTGCAAGGCCTGGGCGATAGTGTACAGCTCCCGTTTGTCAGAACCGGAGTTGTTCGATTGGGACTTGCCCGGAACAGATCCAACGAGGTTGGAATGGACGCGCAAGGTAAAGCACTCCATGTTGACAGCTTCCTGATGGTCGCTTTCCCAATCGCCGCCCTCCTTGCTGTTATCGATGCGGTTGATGACCACATCGTGCTGCTCCTTGCCGTCAGGAGAAATATAGAAGGTAGAGAACCACACCTTTCCGGCGTTCTGCGCTCCGGTAAGAAACTCGATGATGCGCTGCTTTTCCTCGTTCACGCGAGATTGCATCTTGATTGGGTCGGTAATGCCCTCGGCTTTGAAAATGCCTTCCCAATACTTATTAGCCACCTCGATATGGTACTTTATCGGGGCAGAGTTTTCAAGTTTCGCTTTTTTAGCGGTGGCTATGAGCTGCTTGATATCATACCACTTGGACTTGAAAATCGAGGCGTAATGAGGTATTGGGTAATAGGTGCTATCGGGTGTCGGGACTTTTGTGAGAATAGCGAACTTGCAACCGCCTTTGTCCCCGGCAATGCGCGTGCGCAAATCGTTCCATGGGGACGCAGGGTTAAGCAGAGGAATGTGCTCCACTTCGTCTGCTTGAACCGGTTTGCGCCAGTTCGCATAAAGCACTTCCCGGATGATGCCGTCCTTATCTGCCTTTGTGAAACGGCAGTAAGCAACCTCTTTGCGAAGGACGGTAACAATCTTGGTGCGCTGCTCATTAAGAATAATGACAGTTATGCACCAACCGAAGTGCTTGAAATCCTGACACACGCCAAGAAAATACGAGGCGATATTGTTGTCCAAGCAGAAATCCTCGATCTCCTCTTTAACGGCAGCAGTACAAGCGACGGCGTTGTACTGGAGGCCTGCGCCATAGCAGATTTCAGCGTTAAAGAGTTGACATGTGGAGAGGGTTTCATCGTCCTCGATTTTCTTTAGCACATTATAGGGCATTTCGTCGTCCCCTCCCCAAGGGATGTAGGACGTGTTCTTGTCAAGGACGCGTTCGGAAATATCCGTGTCGTCCTTAAATACCTGTGTGCTGTCGGAGTGAAAGATGGCGCGAGCCTGTAACTCCGGAACGATAGCAATAGAATCAAAAGAAAAATCCATATCTTGCAGTATTTATGCTGCAAAGATACGGACTTTTATACGTGCGTGAAAAGACAGCACTCGCTTGGCACGGAATTTGTTATGTAGATAACAAAATTAATATCAACAATATGAAGAAAATCTTAATGCTTCTTAGCATAGTTGCTCTCAGCATCGCAAGTCATGCAAAAGAACCAGTAACCATCACAGTCAATGCTCCTTCTTGGGAGAAAGTTTATGCATGGATTTGGAACTGTCCCAAACAATTCAGTGACCAATTTATTCCATTAACAAAAGTTGACGATCACACTTGGGCGCTATCCTTAGATATGGATTTAGCAGCCTATAAAAAAGCAGGTCTTTTGTTTGTGGATACCGATTCTTGGAATTGTGATCTAAAAAAAACAAGTGACATGCAATTAACTAACGCATGCTATGCTATTCCAATGAATCAGAAACAAGGACAATTAGTGAAACGACCCAATGGATTTGTTTGTAAGGAATTGATTTATGAATGCAAAAAAATAGATTGCAAATGAAGTACTTTATTTGGACATTAAAACTATTGCTAATATTGATTTTCTCTTTCTCATACTTGTGTATGATGAAAATCTTGTACTGTGGCTGCTGGGCTTGTAAAATCGGTGTAGCAATAGGAATACTAGGGCTGCTACTCGGGCTCTGGGACAGAGGAAAGGAATTGTATTTATTAATCAAGAGGGACAAGTAATTGCCCCTCTTTTTATAGGAAGACTTCCATACCGTTGATGGTGTATATGCACACATCACGCACCTTGCGAATTTCGTTCGAATTGAGCAGTTTGACGGTGCGTGTGCCCTCATAATAATCATAGCGGAGGGAGATGCAGTTATCGTAATGCAAAAGCTCTCCGGCTTTCTTGCCGGACGAGCGCCAGACGACGAGGTCCACGGGGTCGGGTCGCTGCAACATCGCCTGTGCGGTGGAAAGATGAATTGCGTTCATGCGTTGTCGATTTTATCTTTGAATAACTCAGATAGGGGTACAGAGTGGTTTTGGATAAGATCCTCCATGTCGGAGAGGAAGGTCTGAAACACTTGCGGGTCGGTAGTGACGACAGCGGACTCCATACGATTACCTCGTGTGAGGTTCTGCGAGGTAATGATGGAGACTGTATCGCCCTTGACAGAGCGAATAAGTATGACCTTGGAATGATTGTCGGCAAGGTACGTATGCTCAATGACCTGCGTAAGGAAAGCCCAGAGGCGAAGCGTCTTGTTGGTGGCTTTGAAATCCAGCACAAGACGGATGGTTTCGACGCGTCCGGACTTGGATATAAAGTAGAGGCGTCGGAGAAACTCCTCGGAAATGGAGAAGGAAGTTTGCCAAATAGACGATTTGCCGACTTGGTTGAGTACCCATTCAACCACATCGGCTACTTGGAGCGTGTTCGTCAAGTAACATTGCAACGGATTAGTTGCAAGCGGCTTCAAGAAATCGTCTATTGTTATTCCGCGTTTCATTTCCCGAAGCTATCGTAGGCTTTCCAGTTAGCATGGTAGCGCTTGTCGAGCTCAATGAGTTCCTTGAGGAAGGGATAACGCTCGCTGTCCGGGCATGTAGCGTTGGCAGTAGATAGAACTGCCAGCTTTGCATGAAGGGCGCGCATTTTCTGCAGCAGAGAAAGGTTCTCGCTGTAGCGTGCCTGGATATCATCGGGCAGCGTGTCGTGGTCGGCACGTTTTCCCTTCTTGAACTCTTCAGCAGCCGCTTCCTTTTGCTTCTTGGTGCGAGTGGGAGCGTCGAGGTGGTCGCGTTTGACAATCGCATCCACCTGCTGCTGCATTTGAGCGACCTGCGTATGTGTGAGGTCCTGCAACCGGAATTTGAGGTACTTACGAAGTTGGTACTCAATATCCTCTGCATGACGGGAAAGATTTCCCATAATGTTACGATAGAGGATCTGGTTGCCCGATAACTGGAGCAGATAAAGCGCACCTTGCTCAAGATTACGCTTGTCGGCAGGAGCATTGAGCCAGTCCTGCACCTTTTTAGTGAAATTGTGATCCATATTACAAGTTGTTGTTAATGCCGACAAAGAAAACAAGGTTCTTGCCGAGCGGTTCAAGTAAGCGATACATGGAAGATATGGTAGAGCCGGTGGTAACGAAATCATCGAAGATTATGAGATTGGGTTCTGCAGGCAGCGTACCCAAATCGAAATCAACATTCACGCGTTGGCGTGTGTGTGCGAGCGCTACGTCCTCGTAATAAGGAATAGAGAGGTTGTGACCGATTTGTTCCGCTATACGGCAGGCGAAATTCTTTGTAAGATGTCGCCGCTTGGGAGTAGCGCAAATCGCCCAGTTACCAGCGGAAAGGTAGTGACCAAGGACTTTGCGGATAACATCCGTCATCTTGGTTGCGAACTTCTCTACCATATCATCGTCCGCTTTAATGTCCGTGAGCAGCCGTCCCTTAATAGACTTTTTCCAGAGGGTGATGACTGTCACGCCTGCGTGCGGTGAAATTGCGATGCGTTCTTGCGAAAGATCGCACCGAGCAGCGGTGTCCTCTCCCTTGTGCCAGCCTTTGCGCTGTGTTTCGGCAAAGATGTCCTTGGGAGGAGCAGAAACGGCAGAGGCAGCTCCCGTAGAGGAACTGCCCATGCCTAAATCAGAGGGAGAGAAGAGTGACATTACTCACCAGCGTTCTCGGGCTCATTTTCAGAAGGGTTAATCGTTTCCGTTTCGGTAACGATTTCGCCCTCATAGAACGGAGCCGGTACAACATCAGAAGCTTCAGCGTTGATGGTGGTGGAGGTTGTGCCGGTAGCACCCTGACCAAGATCCTGTGCAACGGTGGCTTTCGTGTTCCACTTATCGCAACCAATAACGCGGAATTTGCCTCGCATATCCTCTACCAAGAACACATTATCCGTGTTGTTGATATAGGCGGCTGCAGCAGATGCCTCCGGACCTACGGCAGGGTGAACAGCCGTAAGTTTGTTGAGCTGCGTTTGAGACGGCACTTCGCCCTGCGCCTCGGAAGTGACTTGGCACTTGTCCGGGAGCACGTCGATGTGCTTCCAAGATGCATCGGCAGCCAAAACGAAATTGCCCTGATAGATAGCGGAGGTAGGACGACCATTCTCATCAACAGGCAGCGTTGGCCACTTTACAATTTGGCTCTTTGCGAGGTAATAGATACGACGCTTGATGCCCGGCAATTCGGGTGTCCCTTGACACCAGTCGAGGGAGCGTTGCAGATTATTACATGTAGTTGGCATATTGAATTGAATTTAGATGTTACAAAATGGGCTTTGCCCATTGGCTACGCTCCGGCTATTACCTCGAAGTTTGACCAAAGGGCAAAGCGGTGTGGTTACTGATTGCCTTCTCCTCCTTCACCACCTTCACCGCCATTGGTGTTGTCACCACCGGCGTTCTCGCCACCTGCATTGTTGTCAGCAGGAGCAGCCGGAGCTGCAGGCGTTTGAGGCTGCTCGGACTCGGTTGCCAGTTCGATAGTTTTGAAACGGCGTTTGTCGATCGTTTCGAACTGTACACCAAAGAACATCGTGGCGATGAACGAGAGCATGAACGGAGCATACTCCTTGACGAGGATAGACGTTTCATCCGACATGTTGTCGTAGCCATAGAGCATGTTGCTCTTGGGCGTGATGTGGATGAAGTTAGAGCCGACTTTGTTGGCGAGCGGCACCATTACGAGGCGACCCTCCGAACCCTCGACTGCGTTCTGCGCATAACGGTTGTTATACGGCAGACCTCCGTGAGTAAGTTGGTAGGATTCGTTGTACATGTCAACGAGTTCCTGCGAGCAGTAGAGGTTCAGCTGCTGTGCGCGGAGGTGAGGATCGAGCGAGAAAAGGATATCCTTGAGAACATCGCAAGCGTTTGCGCGAGTGATCTTCTCCGTAAGCTTGAGGTAGTTACCTTTGGCAACGGAGATGTTCTCTGCCTCAATCTCTTTTTGAGTGATGGTGTCGAAGCCATCAAACAGGTCCATGGTGGTGTCGCCGTTCGCGTTGCGAACACCTGCCCAAATAGCTTCGTTCAAGTGGAACGAAAGCGACTTCGCCATAAAAGCGAGGACGTGCTTTGCAGTTGGGGTCTGCATCTGTCCATCGCCCTTTGTCGGACCTTCACCGAGCAATGTCTGAATTGCTTGGTTCGGCTCAAAGTCAGCAATCACAGAACCCAAGAAGGTTTCCAGCGTACGGAAATCCAACTTGAGGTTATTATTAGAGCGGCGTTGCGGTTTGTACGGACCAAACTGTGCGTCAAAGTCCATCGTACCTACGCGCTCTTTATAGCGGATACCCGGACGGCCTGTCATGTGCTTGAGGGTATCCATGCTTCCGAAAATCGGGAGCATGAGCAGTTCCTTGCGGTACTTAACCGCTGCTTCCTGATACTGCTCTAACGTAAAAACTAATTTACCAGCCATATAGTTACGAATTAAGGGGTTAGCGATTAGGGCAGCATGTCAAACAATGCCTTGGCATCGTTCATTACGCGCACCTGCTCCTCAATGTCGTTTGCAGGCGTAGGCGCGTTGCCGTTGTTCAACACTTGAGACGTTTTGTCTCCGGGCTTGGCAGCGAGAAGTGCGGATTGCTCATCGACCTTGGCTTGCAGATCCTTTATGGACTGGTCGCGCTGTGCGATGAGATTATCCTTCTCGGTGATGGTGGCTTGCAATTTGTCGGCTTGATCCTTGAGGAAAGCCTCCAAAGTGTCACATTGTGCTTCAGTAAGGGAGCACTTGCCATCCGTGAATTGCAGCGCGTCGATAGCAAGAGCGGCTGCAAGGAGGGGGAATAACTTGTTCATAGGTTCAGAAATATTTTGGGGTTGTTTGTCTTGCGAACGGAACAAATTAGCGATGGCATTGAGAAACTTGGAGAATTGCGAAATGCTCTCGACCGGCAGATTGGGGATCGGCATGCCGACTGAAGCCATAGCGGAAGCAACGGCATCGGTGAGTACCGGGGCTTTGTCCTCATCGGCGTTGGTAATCTCATCGACGAAGCCCCAATCAAGTGCCTCTTTAGCAGAGAGCCAGCCGCCAACTTTCATAAGGGCAAGGAGAGCATCGGCGTCCTTCTTGCACTTACGCGAATACATTCCGGCAACATTCGCGTCCATCTTCTCCAAATCGGTTTTGAGTTGTTCGAGGGAAGCGATTTGGTCGGCAAGTTGGTCGGCATTGAGCTGCGCCCATTGGAAAAACTCCGTAGAACACTTGTGGGCGAGGTACATGGCACTTGCGTCCATGGTGATATGTTTCGCACCGAGGGAAGCGATAGTAGCTGCCGAGGCGTTCATTCCCACGAAATGGACGGTAACATCACCGTGGTTGCGGAAAGAAGAAGCAATGGAAAGAGCGGTAGCGAGAGAGCCACCGAGAGAATCAATAAGCACAAAAACCGGTTTGCCTGCGTTCTTGCTCAGAACGTAGTCAACATAGTTCTTGTCGAAATCGTAGCCTCCTACGAAACCTTTGAGGTGGAGATGATAATTTTGCATCGCTAAAATGAATTAACGACGCAAAGGTACTGCGTTTACGCGCTACGCGAAAAGACGGGAAATCAGGCTATAGAACAAGCCACAAGCGCTTTCATGGACTGATATTTCACCTCGTAGGAGATAGCGGAGGGTTCGGCATCGGGCAAACCGAAACCTCTACTGACGCCAATTTGAGGGAAAGGCGCTTCTTTAGCACCGAGGATGTAGGTGCGATCCATAACATCGGTAATGACGAATGCGACCGGATGGTCCTCCGGCAATTCGACCTGTGACTGAAATGTCAAGGTAGCTGTTTCGGCAGTACCGTTGTTTTCGTTGGTGTTCTCCACTACGCAGGTACACTCACCCGTGAAAGGGAGCGGAGTGAGTTGGGCGAAAATCATAATGGGCATTTTCGCCACGGCCTGCATAGCGATGTTATTGTTCAAGTTGTCGGAGAACACATAGGCGAGCGACTTAATACCGGGGAGAGCAAATTGGCTATTCATAACTTCTCTACATATTGGAACAGTTCTGACACACCTCTACACAATGGAGTGCTTCGGATTTTTGCGGCTCGAAACCGAACGTTTTTTGCGCGAATTTATCTTGTATGTAATATCGCGTTTACGTTGGTAGCGTTTGGCGATTGCATTCCAGTTCGGTTCGTCACAGGAAATGCCATGCTTCTCCATGAAAGCCCAAATGGCATGATCCTGCCGATTGAGACGCACCCGGAACGTGTGCAGCTCCTGCCACATGCAAATATCAAAGGACTCCAGGATAGCGTTCTGAAGTTCCAGCTTGGCGTGTTCTCCGATATAGTTGAAAACGCGAGGGTCGCGATCCGAGTAGTAGGGAATAGCCAAGGCCAAGGTAGCATCATCGGGTATTGGTTCTGGCTTTTCTGCAGGCTGCTTTTGCAGCACACGATGCAGCACTTGCGATTCATACGAACCGCGAATAGGCTCCACCGGTGTCAGAGCCGGGATTGGTTGATTGGGGCAGATGTCATCCTCTCGATGACGCTGTTTCCTGCATGTGTGCGCATACCATTGGGCGAGGTATAGCGGCAGGGATAAATAAACACAAATTGCACTCATAGCGTATATAATTACGTTTTGAGTGCAAAGATAGTGTAAAATTACCAAATATCAAAAGAAAAGCGTTCCAAAGTTCGGAAAGTATCTACACTTTGCAAACTTTGGAATTTTTTGAGGAAAAAGCGAGCGGTCTGGGTATCAGCTGCGAGCGTCCCGATATGAGAAAGGCAGCTTTGCGCTGCCCTTGCTCAATTCCGGAAGATATGCCCATCGACCTCGGTGTAATCGCCACCCGTATCAAGGTTCCGCCATACTGCCGAATAATCAATGCAGCATTGGAGCCATTGCGGGAGGTTCTTGAAGTAGCCGCACTCCTCGCACAGGTATTCTGCAAAATCTTCGGGGCTATTGTATTTGCCTTCATAGCGTTCTTCGAAATCTTCCATGCTGCCCTCATCCCAATATGAGAGGTATGCCTCGTATGCCTCGCGGCGTTCCTCGCTCAGGGCGGCATATTCTTTGATTTTGTCGAACGTGCTTTCGCCCATGCAGCCTTCACAATACCATTGTTCGGGGTAGTGTTCGTAATCTTGGAACATGAGTTCCGGCTCTATTTCATTAGCGTGCAAGCGGTTGCAAAACTCAATGAAATCGTGGTAGTTCTCAAAGGTGGACAAATCAATCCACATTCCGTACAAACTGCCGTTGTTATACTTGGCATACGTGCCACAATAGACGGCTGGGTTGCTGTTCTCGTAGTGTGCTGCGTGTTCGCGAATTTCGTTCTTTGTCAGCGGTTCTCTGTAGTTCATAATTTTAGGGATTTTATGCCCTTGGGGGGATTGCTCCCCCTTGGGGCGGTTAAACATTTATGCGTTAGCGTTTGCGAAATGTACTTGCTCGCGTGAAAATTTGAAGGCTACGGGGCAATAGGTGAAGCCGTTTTTGCTCTCTACCGGTGCGCCCCAAAATAAGTACGCATGTTGACCTTTGCGGACGTTTGCACCTTTAGCTTTCCACCCCTCGAAAGTATCGAGTTCCTGCTCTTGGAGGTTGTAACTCTCGCGGAGTAACTGATTGAGGGTGAAATCGGTTCTTCCGGCTTGCTTTGCAAGTTCTGCCAAACTATTGCAAAGGGTTTTCAGACCTGCGCGCAAAGTTGCTGCTTTGCTTGCGTTGTTGGTGTTCTCTGCGGCTTGTGCCGTTGTTGTTTTCTTTGTACGTGCCATAGTTGTAAAAATTTGATTGTTATACATTAGTTATTGATTAGTGCCACGATTGGCTTGTGTACTGAAAATCTTCGTATTCCTCGTAAATATCGCCCCAACTCGGTTCTTCATTTGCGGTAATGCTGGAGCGGTGAGCAACCTTTACTAAACCTTGATTGTTAGCGGAGAGGTTATCGAAACCGAGACCAAAAGAAATAGTTAGCTGTGCCATGATTGTATGAATTTTAGAGTTTAACATTTGCGTATAAAGCAGTTAGCGTTTGATATAACCTTTACGGTGCTTTATAAGTGTTCCGTGGGAGTGTTTGCAAGGTTTTCGGGAAAAATACTCGTTTTTATAGTAGCTTGTGGAGAGAAAAAAGGAAGATTTTTTTAGACGGCGAAACGCCATCGACGAAACTAAAGCGTGACCTTTCAAACCAACGTAGCGGTAACTAACTTTGCACCGGAAAGGATGTATCAGATAAACGCGGACTTGCTGCGTACGGAGATCAAATGCTGAACGCGCCCGGAAATTGTACTGTCATAGGCAGAGCAACCAAATTTCTGTCTCGGGTTCGATGGCAAAACTCTCCGCAGACAAGCAAGAAGAAAAAGAAAAATCAGGGAGGGGGAAAAGCACTCTGAGCCCTGCAGGCGTGGGTGGCGTTTCCCGTATTGCCAAGGCGTATTGCGACTGTAATTGGTAGAGAGCAGATAGCGAGTCAGAACTGAACACTTGGAGGTCTGCCGGTATCTGTGAACGGCGTAGTGTCTGGTCGCCCAGTAAACGGAGTACCGACTACAGGCGCAGCGCCTGCATAACTGGAAACGGAGTGAGGAAACAGGCTGTAACAGCAAAGCGGAGGGAGTGGATGAGGCGAACGGTCAGAACTGAACACTTGGAGGTCTGACCGCGAGCCTTAACGACCAAAGCCTTGCCGTGGAGGCCTATAGACGAACGTGGGAGGGAGGACTGAAGGGATGGAATGCTTTGGGGCGTCGAGAAGCCGGACGCTCGCAGGGTGTAGAAACAGCCGGTACAGCAAAGGGCTGTAGTCACCCACCGGAGGTATATGCAGCCACCGGCAGGTAGAGTGAAGGGCGCAGCTGCTTGGTCAGGGCGCACAAACGACGAAGAAAAATGGCAGACCGTAGGTAGCAGTCCAAGGAATTGATCCGGGAGAGAAAAGCGAGCCGTCTGGGTAACAGCGGCGAGCGAAAAGGTCTGGCAGAGGGGGTTAACCCTCCACCGGAATTAGACCTTGCCACACGGGGTTGGACTTGTTGCGCATGTAGTTTTGCTGCCAAAGGACATCTAAATCTTCCTTATCTTGAAAATCAATGTTCAGTTGCATAGCGGTATTACTTTAGAGGTTCGGGGTTGCGTGTGCTTTTGCCTTGTGCGCGTTTTGCAAGTTCGGAAAACGCAAGGCAGTTCAAGCCGTAAATCTTCCAATACTGCTCGTTATCTTTTGCAAGTTCTAACGAGGTGTGATTAGTTACAAACTCCATGTGTGACATGATTGTTTGACATGACGAGAGAATGGACTCAAGCTGCTCTTCTGTGCAGCGGACGAGAATTTGAGAAATAGGTATCATACTTGTATAAATTAAAAATTGTATTTATAATCTTCGGCTCGCATAGCCATTATTACATTGAGTTCTTTTTCGCGTTTGCGCTCTTGTGCGAGTTCACGCTCTAACTGCTTATAGAGCCAAGCACCGCGCCCGAACATTAAATCGTATTCAATATCTTGTGACGCTTTGAAATCGGCTGCGCTGCAAGTATTTCTACTAATTATTTTTTCTTCGCTCTTCGGGCTTTCTTTAACCGAAGCGGCTACAGTTGGTTCACTCCATAAAAGAGGAAGTTCGGGAAATAATTGCTGATGTGAAATGTGCTTGTTCATAATTGATGAATTTATTTACGGTGCTTTACAAGTGTTCCGAGGAGTGTTTGCAAGGTTTTCGTAAAAAAATACTACCATAGGGGCGAGAACTGTCCGAAGGATAGTCTTGCCCCGGATAATGGTGGAGATTTTTTTAGCGCCCAAAGTAGCGGCGAAACTGTGCGCGACCTTTCAAACCAACGGAGCGGTAACTAACTTTGCACCGGAAATGGGTTCAGCGTGGCAAGCACGTCGATCAGCAATCAACGAACTTCTATGGAAGTGAATCAACGCCGCGAGAGAAAGCCAAAGAGCCAGCACATGCAGCCCAAGGCAAATGTAGAGGCAGGAGTAGAAACGGGAGTGCCTGCCGTGACCGCGCCGCGAGCTCCTTACTGCCAGGAGTGAAACGGATGGTGCTTTCCGCGTTAGGGATTGGAACGGGACTGAAAGTGTACGAAGTGCGGATACCCCTGCAAAGCCCGACGGAGCAGTCTCCGAGAAAATCACGGCTACCAAAGCAGTCTCCGAGAATTTTACGGCTGGTGCAAGCAGGTAGTCTCCGAGCGATTACGCTGTGAGGAGTCTGGTTGCAGAAGTGAAACGACCGCTTGCGGTCTGCAACTTGACTCCGAGACAGTCGCACAGTAAATAGCGGCTACCTGCCTGCGACAGTCTCCGAGGAAAATACGGCTGCCTTGGTAGTCCTTGGGGGATTTGCGGCTGCTCCGTAACGCCCAAAAGAATTGAGAACTGCAAAAATCGGTCACCTCGGTAACAATGCTCGTCATGCCCGATAAATACAGGGAACTCGTCGAGTTACGAAAGGTTACAAGAGGTTACTAAAAGTAACTTTAGGTTACCAAAGGTTACAAATTAAGTAACTTAATTATATACGATAAAATAAGGGCTTGCAGCACAAAGTTACAAAGTTACCGCTTTCGCGTTTGCTGTTTTTCGTGCGAATAGGGACGAAATAAAAAACGTGCCTACTCGTCGCGAGCAAGCACGTCCACAGAAGAAAAATTCTAGGCTCTCACACCTAGAGGAGTGTGGGTTCTGGCGGTAACTGTGGCGTAGGAGGCGGAGGTGTTTCCGCTTTCTGCGTAATGAGGCGGTGCATGTAGGCATATTCTTTCTCATCGAGGAAGGATTTTGCCTTGAACACAAAGGCTTTGGCTTTGTCCGTGTGGTGGTAAATAAGCGTTTTGCCTTCGGATGTTTCAAAGTAATACGGGACTTTGATATAGCGCGTTTTGTTGATGCCGTCGGTATCAACCGCGTCGGGAACATTGAGGTTCAGACGCAGGTAGGAACGAATGGTATCTGAAGGCATACGCTGTATCTCCGACACCATCATCTTGAGGACATTGATGGAAATGATATATTCCTCTTTCGGGAAATCGAGGAAGAGCGTTTTAACGGCCTCCTTAATTTCCTTAACCGGAACAGGCTGCTGCGCGGCTTT
The DNA here is from genome assembly GCA_017457295.1 of Paludibacteraceae bacterium. GTDB lineage: Bacteria > Bacteroidota > Bacteroidia > Bacteroidales > Paludibacteraceae > Colicola. The sequence goes on from JAFTHS010000004.1 coordinate 112,162, forward strand.
GAGATCGCGCAAAGCTTGCGTTTCTATCATGTCCTCTGTGAACCACATACGGCTTTTCGACTCTTTGATGTGCATCTGACGAGAGATGAGGAAGGAGAGAAAGCCGGGTATCTCGTCGCAGATAAGAGGGAGGATTTCCGGGACGACCTCGTTTTTGGGAATAGGCGCAATCTTGCGCACCCAAAAGCGTATCTCGTCCTCCTGTGTATAAATGAAACGCGTTTCATTGTTGGAGCAGAGAACGTACTTGGTAAAGTTCTCTATCTCCTCATGATCCTTTCCCTTGCGCTGCATAGGCAAACGCTTGGCGGTGGACATCATCTTCAGACGCTCTGTAACCTTGGTATTGTCCTCCAGCGATGTCTCATCGACGCCGACAATCAGTTTGCCGCTGACAAGGGCGTTAAACTCGGAGGTGATTTCGCTATTGCCCACGATAATAGCATTGTTGCCATACATTTCCCTAAGCAGATCCAGGAACGAGGTTTTACCAGTACCGCGTTCGTTACTGACGAGGCAGAGGATTGGCAGGATTTGCATAGGCTTTGTGTAAAGCAGCTGCATATAATCGTAGCCGAGTTCGACCTGCTCTCCAAAGATATGCTCCATGAGCGCTTGGATATGGGGAAATGGTCCGGCTTGCGCCTCGTAGTTAAGTGGGCTATAGAGGTTGAAACAATCGGCAACTACCGGCTTGTAATCAATATGCGAAGGCAAGTTGATAAATGCCTTGTATTTATGTATGTTGGCGAGTTGATCCCGACCGAAATCATCGACGATAGTCTGCTTGCGCCGAGGGACTAACTTGGTTTCAAGTTGGCCGGTGCGTATGTTGGGACGCTGAATCATTTCGAAGTAGTCGTCGCCGACGCGCACGAAATCCTTTATGGCAAGCGGCATAGCGCGCTGCACTTTCTCTTCTGACTTGTCATAGAGATAGACCATGCGCTCGTAGATAAATTCGGATTCTCCGATGATATCTGCCCAATGCTTATAGAAGCTATCTATCGAATCAAGATAGAAGTGTTTCTTGAGACGCTTAAACTGATCACGCACGTTCATCCGGAAGAAATAACGACCGTTGATGTCGTCTTCTGTAAGGTCCTTCAGTATTTCTTCCGACTTTCCCTTATAGGCAGGTGTAAGAAGGAGATCGTCGAGCCCTTTGGGATGATCGATAAGGGTATCTGACTTGACGTGCGCAAACTCAATCTGGACTGCCGAGAAATCGATTAGCAGATCACGCGTATTCATAATTGCATTATAGAATATGCGAGGACGCCGGGAAAGATCTCGTTTCTTGGCGAAATCTTTCATGGAGATATTGAGACAGTCGCCGTCGTAGAGAAGGACAACCTTTCTCACGTGGCAAGTATTGATGAGCAGTTTAATGTCGTTGTGCAGCTCGTGTGTGTTGCTGTCGGCATAATGGGTAATAGAGCCAAGCCCCACCACATAAAAGCCGTGCAAACTGGCGCACATGGACTTGAAATAGCCTTCCGTCAGGATAAGGGTATCGATATCCTCTTTCTTCCGGAACTTCTCAAGGAGATTGGGCGGAAAGAACGGATAAATGCCTTGCCCCTTTGGGAAGCGGTACTTTGGAGCATCCTCATCCTTTATATTCTGCGGTGCAACACGCGTAACAAAATAGTCTTTGAGGCGCGTGATGCTGCTTTGGTCGTACGTCTTGCCCATGTTCGGGTCGGGGTAGCGTACGATCCAGCCTTGCAGAGTATAAACGAGAATACGGATGTTACCTTCCTCGTCCTCCGAGAAGATATCAAACGTACCGCTGCCGTCGCGGAAATCTGCGCCTGTTTCATAGCGCAGTTTTATGCGATTCTGCTTAGGCGTTAGCCCAATCTCATCAAAGATACGACGCTGGAAATAGGAACGGCCGTCAGACTGTTCCTCTGAAGGCTGCTCCGCTTGCTGAGCTGCTGACTGTTCCTGCGCCGGGGTCTGTTCCGGAGAAAGTGGGGCAGAAGGCTCTATGATATCATTTTGCTCTTGGTCCATAGAACTCTCTTATTCTATCGCACACCCAAACCATTTCAGCGGCAGCAATAGCCTCAAACGCGAAGAAGTCGAGGTTGGTTGATATACCTTTGAAAGCAACCTCAAAGATAAAACAATTAGTGAATATCTGAGTGTCAACCAAAAATAGCTGTTTTTGGAAATAGGCTATTGGTGCCAGGTTCTCTGTCTCGTTCATCAAGTCCATAATCTCCTTTGCCGAGAGTTGACCATCAAAACGGTCATACACAATAAAGCAGCGAACTGGGCTATTGAGGGAAGAGAATACCGAGAAGTGCCGGTCAGCACATACTATCTTGCTCATAGGGGTACATTTTTTTGTATTTCTCATAGATTGACTGAACGAGCGGAACTTCCGCCTTGGTCCATCCGGTGCCGTTCTTCATGCGAGTGTAGAACGTGGACTTTCCCCATCCGGTGGCGTTCATCACCTCAAAGATAAACTCCTCTTTGATTTCCCGGTCGAGAGAGCGGTAATAGTCCCAATAGACCTTTCCGGGATCAACACAATTCGAGCTTCTTCTGATAGTTGTAGCCTTTTGCATACTCATATACTTTAGGATAATTATACTTAAATGCTATACCATTGATGACCTCCCTTCGCTTCAATGACGGAGTTGCGCCACCATTGAACCACAAATAGTAGCACGATTTAGTCACCTTGCAATACTTCAAAATCGCCTTTTTTACGCTCGGTTTGTCGTCTTTTGATACGATTTGAATGAAATTTTTAAATCTTTCGTCATTTTTTTTCATTTTTATTTGGTTATTTTGGAAAAATTGTGTACCTTTGCGGCGGTTTTCGGTTGCAAAGATAATACATTTTGAATTATTATGCAACTTTTTGCGCGAAAAAATTAGAAAATTTATCATTTTTCCATGAAATTTGATATGTTTTCACTAAAAAACAGCATATGAACGAGCAAATAACGGAGCGAGTGAACGATTATCTTCGCATCAAAAACATCAAAAAAGTAGAGGTAGCGAAAGTCCTTGGGTGGGGGCAGGGTAAACTCATTTCGCAACTCAATGGAACGAGAGGTATCTCGGTTGAACTTCTCTGCGCTCTGTTTGAGAAATACCCGGACATGAATAAGGAATACATCTTCTCCGGCAATGGTGATCCTGTGCTTGAAGCCAATTTGGTTTCCCTGCCGTCTGACGCACTCAAGCAGATGGAGGAGATGAAGATTAGGCTACGGGAGAAAGATGCCCAAATTAAGGTTCTGAAGAGCCTTATTAAAAAATAAATACGTTCCCGCGAGCGCGCGCGACGTTTTGCAAAGTTGGAAAATTGTTGGAAAATAGTTGGAAAAACTATATATCATTTTTTTGGAAAAAAGTTGCCCAAAAATTTGCATATATCAAGAATTTTTTGTACCTTTGCACAGTTTTTCCAAAGTGAAAAAATCGTGTAAACATCGGGTAAAACCCGTGTGAACGAAAGTGAAAATTTGAAATATTAACCCGCTGTTCAAGAGTAGAAAACAGCACCAAAAAGGATTATAGGAGAACCGGGGGTTCGAATCCCTCACTTTCCGCTGAAAAAGATTAGGAGCATCCCCAAGGGACGCTCCTAATTCTTTTTACAACAAGACGAGGCTGCTATTTATCCTTTAGCGCATTGACCAACATGCCACAAGCTGCGAGAATATCTTCACCTCTGCTACGGCGAATGGTGGTAGTGATTCCACCATCTGTGAGGTAATCACGCAGCCATTCCATCTGCCGTTCATCACTTGTAGGGAATTGCTGATCCACACCCGCATGAAAACGAATCAAATTGATACGGCAATTAAGTCCCTTCAACAAACGCAACAACTCTTTGGCATGGCGGATGGTATCATTTTGGTTGTACCAACATATATACTCGAAACTTATTCGCCTTTGATGAGCCCAGTCGTATTGCTTAAGCAGATTGACCAATTCGGTGACCGAATACCTCTTTTCTATAGGCATAACCTCTTGACGTTCAACACTAAATGGATTATGCAACGATATAGCCAAATGGCATTCGCTCTCATCCAAGAAACGTTTTAACCCAGGCAGATATCCTACGGAGGACACAGTAATGCGCTTAGGCGACCACGCACAACCCCATTCTTGAGTAAGGACTTGCAGCGACCGAAGAACCTCATCGATATTATCCATAGGTTCGCCTTCACCCATATATACTACGTTTGTCAGCGCACCATCAATCGACTGATTATCTGATGCCAAGTCAAAGTAAAAAATCTGATTCAGAATATCCGCTGCCGACAAATGGCCATGAAAGCCCAATGTGCCAGTCATGCAGAACTTGCATCCCATTTTGCATCCTGCCTGCGTGCTCACGCACAAAGTAGCACGATTGCCATCAGGAATATATACAGATTCTACATATTGGTTGCCCACCTGAAAGAGGTACTTCTTTGTACCATCTTTCGACTCTACATGAGCAATAGGCAAATGGCGACCAATGGAGTACGATTGTTTAAGCAGTTCACGCGCCGACAACGAGATATTGGTCATCTCATCAAACGATGTGACTCGTTTGACATATAGCCAATTAGCCAATTGCTTGCCTGCGAACTTTTTCAAGCCCACAGCCAAAGCAACCTCTTGCAGCTCTTCAAGCGTTTTACCTAATAATACAGAATCCATCCGAATAGGATTTATCAATCAGCGCAAACGGTCAGCAGCACGAACAAGAGCTTCGTCTTTGAGGATACGACGGGTAGCCATCATCGTAAGTACAATATTCACCAATGGGATAGCCGCCCATACATTAAGATACCATTCTGCACCCGCCAAAACAGTTTCACCGATTGGCTCATATCCTTTCACAACAAAAGCCACATACAATGCCACCAAAGCATAATAGCCCAAGCAGAGTATCACATTCACGATATTCAATCGCGCTTGCAACAAACGACGCTTAAACAAAAAGATAATCACCAAAGCCAAAAGCGGAATAGAAACACTCATCACAGCCAATGGCCATTTATCGAATGCATGCAAAGCAATATACTCCGTACCATCAGGCAAGAGGAATTGAACAGGCGAAAAGAAGCACAACAACGTGCCCAAAATAACCACCAACAATAGGTAAAGGGTTTGTATTCTCTGTATCATACTAATTTACATAAATCATTGATTAATTGATATTTCTCTCCAGTTGCAGGACAAGTGGCGAAGCCATCTTTATCGAAGCAGAGTTTCTCACCATGGCGACTTACCCACCCTACACGGCGTGCTGGATTACCCACCATCAAAGCAAAAGCAGGCACATCCTTTGTTACCACCGAACCTGCACCTATAAGACAATATTCGCCCAACGTGTTGCCACATACAATAGTGGCATTAGCACCCACCGAAGCACCACGGCGGATAAAAGTATCCTTATACTCATCCTTGCGCGACACTGCCGAACGCGGATTAATGACATTGGTAAACACCATGCTCGGACCAAGAAACACATCATCGCCGCAACGTACACCCGTGTAGATAGATACATTGTTCTGAATCTTGCAGTTGCGCCCGAGTACCACGCCCGGCGAAACAACTACATTCTGACCAATATTGCAATCTTCACCAATCTGACACCCCGACATGATATGCGAAAAATGCCAAATCTTAGTGCCCTTGCCAATGATACAGCCCTCGTCAACGTAGGAAGATTCGTGTACAAAAAAATCGTTTTGCATTGTTTATAAGTTTAGAAGTTTAGTGGTCAAAAGAATGCTTTGAAAATGTCATTGCCATTGGCAAATATCAGAAGGGCCAACAACAGCCAGAATCCAATATTATTCGCAACTTCTAGGAACTTATCACTAGGTTTGCGCCCCGTGATAATCTCCCACAACAGGAAGAGAATATATCCACCATCCAAAGCAGGAATAGGCAAGAAGTTCATAAATGCCAAAATAAGACTGATAATAGCAGTAATCTGCCAAAAGCCATACCAGTTCCATGTCTCAGGGAACATGTTGCTAATCGCACCAAACCCACCTACAGACTGAGCACCCTCTTTAGTAAAAATCAAACGGAACTGCTTGACATACATTACCAAGAAATCACATCCATATTTGATACCTGCAGGAATTGCCTCGAAGAAAGTATAGTCGGTGTGTATAGGGGTGTAGAACGCGCCTGCACCTTTAATAACCACACCTATCATGGATTGATCACCAATAAATAGGCGTGCCTGCATAGGTTGACCTGCACGATAGAAATCCAAAGTAACACTATCACATGGATGCTTGCTCAGTTCGTTGTCGATCTGCACACGGCAAAGCCCCACTCGACCATTCACACCCACAATGCTATCTCCCTTTTGCATGTTTGCAAATGATGCTGCACCACCAGGCAACACGGAATCTATCACCATAGGCATAAAGAATGAAACTAGTAGATAATCGCGCTTTATATACGATTTATCGGCACGCGCTTTCTCGCGTTCCTCACGATCTACATCGTTTTGCAACGCCAAGTATCGCTCACCCAAGTCTTCAGACATAGTCAAGCGCACCGTATCCGTACCGCGCAAGACTAACACATCGCGCTGCCCCTCAATGATAACCCATTGAACAATATCAGTTAAGTCTTCAGGCTCGTTGCCATTGATTGCAAGAATCTTATCCTGCTGCTGGAAACCTTCATCAATCATAATGTCGGAATAGTACAAGCCCGTGGTGATTTGGCTGAGAGGTAAGGTGTCTTTGCCCCAGTGGAAAAGTACCATACCAAAAATAAACAGAGCAGCAATGAAATTCACTAAGATACCACCAATAATAATGCACAAACGTTGCCATACGTTCTTTGCGCGGAACTCCCATGGTTGTGGTTCTGATGGTAAGTCGGTAGCAGACTTGGTTTCATCCACCATACCTGCAATAGCGCAATAACCACCAAAAGGCACCCATCCGATACCCCACTCTGTATTATCAGGATAACGACGCCAATCATCTTCAGGAAGGGCATTCAACTCCTCATCGGTCATTGGACGATAGAGAGGTTGTCCTTTCTCATCTTTCTTTTCGTTGCCCATGGCATCCAATACTGGCACTGCAGTTGGCTCCACATTAGGAGCAAAGAAGCGTACCTGCCATTTACCATTAATCTTTTTGGCACGCACCAAAGAAAACTTTGGATTAAAAAACATATAGAATTTCTCCACACGTACTTTGAATAGACGTGCAAAGCAGAAATGTCCTAACTCGTGAATTACCACGAGGATACTAAGGGCGAGTATAAGTTGTATCCACTGCATTCGTGTTCGGCAATCTCGCGCATTGACCGACGACCTCGTCGTTAGGGCGCTCGATGCCTCCACTCTATCCTCGAAGCTACAAGCTTCTCGGATGTTTTCGAGGGAGACTCCTCCGTGCCGTCGGAGGGATTTATTAAGTTAATTAAATAATTTCAAAGTTTCGGTTGCTATTCTGCGAGCTTCGGTGTCGGTCAGGACATAGTCTTCATACGTTGGTTCGGCAATGAAAGCAGTTCTTTCCATCGTTTTTGCTATCACATCCGACATCTGCAAGAATCCACATTTATCCTCACGGAAAGCCAAATTCACCACCTCGTTAGCAGCATTAAGAATACACGGCATATTCCCACCTTTTTCCATAGCTTCATATGCTAATCGCAAATTGGGGAAACGTTGCAAATCTGGCTCTTCAAAAGTAAGTTGATTCGTTGAAAACAAATCCAATCGAGGGACATCGCTTGGCCATCGATGAGGATAAGTAAGAGCATACTGTATAGGCATGCGCATATCTGGTGTACCAAGTTGTGCTTTCACGCTACCATCTACGAATTGCACAGCCGAATGTACAACAGACTGAGGGTGCACCAACACTTGTATCTTCTCCACAGGTATATCGAATAGCCAACGGGCTTCGATTACTTCGAAACCTTTGTTCATCATACTGGCAGAGTCGATAGTAATCTTCGCCCCCATCTCCCAATTAGGATGTTTGAGCGCTTGTGCCGCAGTGACATGCTGCATTTGCTCGTAGGTAAACGTACGGAACGGACCACCACTAGCAGTCAGCAAAAGTTTCTCAATGCTTTGTGCCTCTTCTCCGACTAAACTTTGAAATATAGCAGAGTGTTCGCTATCCACAGGAAGAATAGGCACTTTGTAGCGGTGTGCTAAACGGCAAATGATTTCCCCTGCAACAACGAGTGTCTCTTTATTGGCGAGAGCAATGGTTTTCTTAGCGCGTATAGCCTGCATAGTTGGACGTAGACCTGCATATCCAACCATAGCGGCAACCACCACATCTATAGCTGGCATTGCAACCATTTCTGTGAGAGCAGTCTCACCTGCCATCACATGAATAGGCAAGTCGCTGAGTGCATCACGCAATGGCTGGTAATAGTGTTCATCTGCTATGCATACCACCGCAGGATTAAACTCAAGTGCTTGTTGGATAAGTAGATCCACACTGCGATGCGCCGAAAGAGCATATACAGAAAACTCGTTAGGATGTTGGCGCACCACATCCAAAGTTTGTGTACCTATGCTGCCCGTACTGCCTAATATAGCGATTTGTTTCATGCTTTGTTATAGTAATAGTGGAATATAGTTCCGACGATGTTAATGCTCTAAAAGGCGATTACTTCTTCTGGGTTGATTGCTCTGCCATCTTGCCACAATTCGAAATAGAGGGGCTGTTCTCCTACGATGGCAATGCTTTCTCCAGCATTCACATCATCTCCTACGTTCTTCAGAACCTTAGCTACATTGCGATATACCGATAAATAGTTGGTATGTTGCATCATCACGCTATAGGTATTGCCTATTTCGTAATTCACATACACAATCGTGCCTGCAAGTACAGCAGTTACATTCTCATTGGTTGGAGTTTGAATCAGCACACCATAGCGTTGTTCCTTGTCGGAAAATGGCTGTAGAATTGTACCATGTGCGGGACGGAAGAAAGATAGAATAGGAGTAACATTTGCTACATGAAAGAGTTGCAAATTGTCTTTCTCTTTGGCTTCATATTGCGCAATAAACTCTTCGGTGGCCTCGTTCTTGGCTTCTAACAATTGTTCACGCATTACGATATACATAGAGTCGAGACTCTGTACGGTGTCGGTATGCACTTCGCCTACCATCACTTGCTTGATTACATCCAAATATTGTCGTTGCAATTCCAAAGATGCCCCTAACGAATCTACCTTTGCGGATTCTTCCATCAGTTGATGACGGATATTCTCAGAATAACCAGGCAAATAGTTCTTCACTGGCGTATATAAAATAACCAGCGAGAAAAGCACCATAGCCAACGCAAATAATATGGCTGTTACCACAATCGCAGACCAACCATTCAAGCGAATATGCATATACTCGGTCAGCGTGCTCTCATCAAGCACACTGATACGGTATTTCTCGCGTAAACGTTGCCAAAGGCTTGTTTTCTTCTTATCTTCAGTCAACACCTAATAATAATATATAATTTGTTTTTACTTCAAAATTGAGCAACCCTCGCATGGCTTGAGTTGTTTGAAGAAGTCATTGCCCTTGTCATCCACGAGGATGAATGCTGGAAAGTTCTCCACTTCGATTTTCCAAATGGCTTCCATCCCCAATTCTGGATATTCCACGCACTCAATTGACTTGATATTCTCTTGTGCGAGGATAGCAGCAGGACCACCAATCGAGCCGAGATAGAAACCACCATGCTTTTGGCAAGCGTTGGTCACATCAATTGAGCGATTACCCTTTGCCAACATGATTAGACTTCCGCCATTGTCTTGGAACTCATCCACATATGGGTCCATACGACCAGCTGTAGTTGGGCCCATCGAACCGCAAGGCATACCTGCTGGTGTTTTGGCAGGACCTGCGTAGTAGATAGGATGGTTCTTTAGATACTCTGGCATACCCTCGCCTGCATCCAAACGGGCTTTAATCTTAGCATGAGCTATA
>JAFTHS010000144.1 GCA_017457295.1 Paludibacteraceae bacterium
GCGTGTTCGCGAGATTGAACAAACAGGTGTGAACATGGTAGGCGAGAGTATTGAAGGCGAGATGATGGCTATTGTGAACTATAGCATCATCGGCTTGATACAGTTGCACGAAGGCTTTGCCGATTCTGTGGATATGACCGCAGAGCGCGCTATTGAACTATACGACCACTACATGGCAGAGGCGAAAGCACTGATGCTCAAGAAAAATCATGACTATGGCGAAGCATGGAGGGATATGTTTGCGAGCAGTTTGACGGATATTATTCTTACGAAGATTAATCGCAATAAGTCGATAGCGGCGAATGATAATCAGACATTGATTTCGGAAGGCGCAGATGGAAACTATTTCGATATGCTGAATTATGCAGTTTTCTACCTAATTAAATTGATGGAGAATGAAGCAAATTAAAACAATTATAGCCGCTATCTGCCGCACATTGCTAGGTGTGGTATTTGTATTCTCTGGTGTGGTCAAGGCTATTGACCCATTGGGTACGGTATATAAGATTGAAGACTATTTGAAAGCTTTTGGCGGTTTCTTTACCGACTTGCTGCCTATGGCCGAGGTGGCGGCTTGGGGGCTGATTATATTGGAGTTGCTATTGGGTGTGTGCATGCTGATGAATGTACGTACCAAATGGACATCGTGGATTGCGTTGGCATTCTACTGTGTGATGACACCACTGACGTTGTATATTGCGCTGACCAATCCTGTAAGTGACTGCGGATGCTTTGGCGATGCCGTTGTACTGACTAACTGGCAAACATTCTGGAAGAATGTAGTGCTGATCATATTGGCTATCGTGTTAGTAGGGCTACGCAAGAGTGTTCGTTCGCTATGGAGTTGGTGGATGGAGGTACTGATTGCCGCGACGACTATTGCTGCAGCTATCGCCTTTATGACATGGACAAAACAGCATTTGCCAATAGCAGATTTCCGTCCGTATAAGATTGGTAATCATTTACCTACACTAATGGATTATCCAGAAGATGCAGAGCCCGATCAGTATGAATTTTCGTTTGTATATGCGAAAGACGGCGTAGAGCAGACGTTTACACTGGAAAACTATCCAAAGGGCGACAGCACATGGACATTCGTGCGTCAAGAGTCGAAACTCATCAAGAAAGGCTATGAGCCACCTATCCATGATTTTGAAATCATGAATGCAGATTACGAGGATATCACATGGGATATCCTGGAGAGCGAAGAACCCGTGACGCTGGTGGTGATGTATGACCTTGCTAAGGCTGACAAAAAACAGATGGCAAAAGTGGAGGCATTGTTAGATGGTGAGGCAATGGGATATATCTTGACTGGATCTGGTACAGATGAAATAATAGCATTGGGATTGGAATATCCAAGTTTAAGCGAATGTGTTTGCACATGCGATCCTGTGACACTAAAAACCATTGTACGTGCTAATCCAGGTGTGATTGTGCTGCAAAATGGTGTAGTAATCGATAAGTATAACTTAAAAAATAAATAACGAATTATGAGAACAAAAATGGTTGCAGGCAACTGGAAAATGAA
>JAFTHS010000018.1 GCA_017457295.1 Paludibacteraceae bacterium
AGGTCGTTGTGCTTACCGCTCACGCGCAGGCACTTCTGCGAGTCCGCTACGCGAGGATATTGTATAGGGTCATTACCGAGGATGATACCCTTCCATGGGTTCATACCTGCGTTGGTAAACATCAGTGTAGGGTCATCTTTGATGACCATGGGTGCTGAAGGTACAATTTTGTGTCCTTTCTTCTCAAAATAATCCAAAAAGGATTGTCTAATCTCTTTGCTTGTCATATTAATCTTGTGGTATAAATTTCTCTACTTTGTACTCTTTCTTCACTTCTTTGACTTCCACTACGAGTTGGTTGGCGAGCAGTTTCTCGTTCTCCTCACGCTGGCGCAGAACGTCTATGGCAGCATAGATAGCGTGCAAAATGCTGGTTGCATCGGCTTCGTTCTTACCTGCCAAACTATAAGCTGTACCATGGTCGGGCGAGGTACGCACTACGGGCAGTCCTGCGGTGAAATTCACGCCACTCATATCCAATGCCTTGAATGGTGCCAACCCTTGATCGTGGTACATAGCTAACACGGCATCGAAGTGATTGTATTGTCCTGCACCAAAGAAACCATCAGCCGAATAAGGACCAAAAGCCCAAATACCTTGCTCTTGCGCCTTTGCAATAGCAGGGCGGATGATATTGGTCTCTTCCTCGCCAATGAGTCCGTTGTCGCCTGCGTGTGGGTTGAGCGCCAACACGGCGATACGTGGCTTGCGGCAAGTAAAGTCCATCTTCAGGGTGTCGTTAAGCACTGCCAGTTTGCTGAGGATACGCTCCTCTGTGATGGTCTCTGCCACTTTGGCGATAGGTGTATGGTTGCATACCAATGCCACACGCATGCGGTCGCTAATCATCATCATCAGGCTATCTTTTCCTTCGCCAAATAGCTGTGTCAGATACTCGGTGTGTCCTGAATAGCGGAACTCATCCGATTGGATATTATCCTTGTTGATAGGCGCGGTTACGATGGCGTGTACCAGTCCGTTTTTCAGGTCTTGGCATGCGCGTTGCAGGCTCTTGAGCGATGCTTTTCCTGCTTCGGGTGTGGATACACCTAATTGCACAGGTGTGTCATCGGGGTAACAAGTGATAAGATTCAGTCGCCCATCTTTCGCCTGTTTGGGGTCTTGGATAATATTCCATTGGATATTACGATACTCCTCATCGAGGGTTTGCATATGTTGGCGTGCCACCTTGGCGTTACCATACACGATAGGACGACAGATCTCGCAGATATGTGGATTCACCAACGATTTGAGGATAATCTCATACCCTACTCCATTGATATCGCCTGCTGTGATTGCTATTATTGGTTTCATATACCTTGCCTTTAAACTCTAAACTTTAATCTATTTGCGTAACTTTGTCATACGATAATTTCTCGAAGTCAAACGGTTTGCGCTCTTCGTTCTTGTAGCCGAGCGACATCACGCATAATACAGTGAAGTTCTCTGGCAGATTGGTGAGTTTACGCACGAGGTCTTCTGCGCCTTCACGCTGATAGACGTGGCACCAACATGCACCCAGTCCTTGGTCCGCAGCAGCGAGCCAAATATTCTGCGCAGCGATAGCTGCATCGCATTGCCATGTATCAATCACGCTGGTATCCGCAGCCACCACGATGCCAGCCATAGCGGTATCAAACATACCACTGCCGTAGGTGCGACAACCTGCTAACTGACGAAGAATCTCTTCGTTTTTGATTACCACGAAGTGCCATGGGTTCATTCTCTTACCCGCAGGCGACATGAGCGCACAACGAATAATGTAATCCAACTTCTCTTGCTCTACTGGTTGGTTGGTATATTTTCTATACGAGCGCCGTATTTGGCACAAACTCTGAAAATCACGCATAGTTTTTCATTTTATAATTATCTGTCAATATATAATACAAATTGTGAGGTTATTCCGCATTTTCGGTAGGAATAGAGCGGTTCGTTTTTCGTTGTATGCGTTTGGCACTTGGCACACCCAATTCGATTAGGCGCTCTACACGACCAACAATATTGCCCGAACCATCATTGAGCTGAGTAAGAACTTTCTTATATGTAGTATTCACAGTAGTCAGTTGATTACCAAGCGTTTCGCAAGTAGAATACAAGCCAACAAACTTGTCATACAATCCACCTGCTACTTCGATAATCTTGCGACAATTGTCTTCCTGCTGAGTATTACGCCACGTCTGCAATACAAGAAATAGCGCCATCATCAGATTGGTGGGATTGAGCAAAATAACCCCTTGTTTGAAGGCCTTATGTCCTAAAGCAGGGTCGTAGTTCATAGCCAAGATATAACTGCCCTCGTTGGGAATGAACATGAGCGAATATGGAATGGAATGCTCAACATATTTGGGATAGTTCTTATCGGCCAACTCCTTGATATGCTTTAGGATAGACTGGTGATTTTGCTTGATAGCATCTTGGCGCTCAATCTCAGTTTCAGCACCTACATAATTGGTATATGCCGTGAGCGACACCTTGGAATCGATAATGATGCGTGCGCCATCGGCACAATTGACCACCACGTCGGGGCGCAGTTCCCTACCCCCTTCGCCCTTATATGAAGCTTGCGATACGTACTCGTACCCCTCGCGCATACCACTGTCCTGCAATATATTCTCTAGCACCTGCTCCCCCCAATCACCATGCACCTTCCCGCGATTCTTGAGCGCGTCCGCCAAGTTGGTAGCATCCTTACCAAGTTGCTGCGACTGGCGCACCATAGTGGCCAATGCTCCTTCAAGAGATGAAATACTCTTGTCGCTGTCGGTCTTGGTGTCCGTGATGAGTTTGCGCATCTTCTCTAATTCGTCGTGGAGCGGATTAACCAATCCCCCTACGCTATCAGTATTGGCTTTTTGCAGTTCTTCAGCACGTTGCTTGAGCAGTCGTTGCGAAGATGTCTCAAACTGCTCTCGAAGCAATTGCATCTGCTGAACAGCATATGCCTCTCGTTCGGCCTTGGCTTGCAATTCACGTTGGGCACGTTCGGCTTGTGCTTGTTGCTCACGCTGTTCGCGCTCGGCTTGCGCTTGCTGCTCGTGCTGACGATGGAGTTCTAAAGCATTCTGTGCCGTAGATAATTGTGTACGGAGATCAGCCTTCTCGTCTTGCAAACGACGAAAAAGCAGCAAAGCCACCACCGAAGCAATGGCTATACCCAAGAGAAATGCAAAAATAATGTTAATCATGATTCTCCTTTAACCTTCGATTACTTCTGATACTTGCCAATAAATCGCATCACTAGGAAAACTAGCCAATCGGGCGTATGCTTGAGTAACGGCGTAGCCAAATAGTTGAGCACACCTGGCATGTCGGCCTTCTTACCACGGAACATCTTTTTTAATGCACGCTTTACCAGTTTATCCGGTGGAATAGATACCGTGAGATTAACCGCCAAACGGCGCAGATTAGGTGCTAATCCGAAAAGAGCCGTATCTACCGCACCTGGAGTCATTACCGTGATATTCACACCCTTAGGTTTGAGTTCATACCATAGAGACTTGGAAAAATTGTAGATAAAAGCCTTGGTGGCATTATACGACTGAATACCTGGCATTGCCATCCATGCAGACATAGAAGACATGTTGAGAATATAGCCCTTTTTGCGTGGTTTGCCGCAGAACTTTTGCGATTGTTCTTCTGTCGTGAGCTGACGATTGATCATATCCTCACCAAACAAACGGCAGAGTTTGGCCACCGTAATCATATGCAGGTTGAGGATAAGCTCGATACGCTTCATCGATGTTTCGCAATAGGGATTGAAGAAGAATACACCAGCATTGTTGATGAGGATGTCTACAACAAGGTGATTGTCCTTGCAGTACTGATGAAGTTGTTCTGCAGCGTCTTGCTGAGACAAGTCAGCATAAAGCGGAATAGTCTTCACACCATACTGAGCAGCCAATTCTGCTGCTACCTGCTTCTGCTCCTCCTCTTGATTGCTTACCAATAGCAAATCGGTATGATAATCACGCGCGAGTTGGGTAGCATACTGCAATCCAATACCCGACGATGCACCTGTAACTAATGCTAACATTATTTCGTTGTTGTCTTAGTAATTCCTTGATTAAACTTTCTGTCGTTGCCGTCTCGTTGCCGTGTCGTTGCCGTGTTTGTCAGGTAAGCGGCAGGAAACGAACAAGTAACTATTTAGAATTAGGATACCACATTTGTTCGTACTTGAGAGCCTCTTTCTTGAGGTATGCAGGGATATCCTTATCGCACTCGTGGCACTTCATATCTAGTGTATACATGCGCGCAACGCAATAGTTAGAACGCTTGCACTCTGAATGATACTGCTCTTCACGCATCTTATTCACGAAATCCGTATCACGCACCAAAGCATGGCCAATCTGCACGAAATCAAAACCCTCAGCCAATGCCGTTTCTGCGTTCTCGCGTCCCATGATGCCACCTACATAAATTAGCGGCATCTTCAGTGCCTTGCGGAATTGCTTAGCAGTATCAAGGAAAAAGAGTTCTTTGAATGGTACTGTAGGAATCATCAAGTGACCTACGAAGCGCAATGCCAAACGCAACCACCAAAAGCTCCATGGGTTCATATAGTGCGCTAAAGTTTTGATAGGCATGGCACCACCCATCACTGTGAAAGGCGCCTTGCTGACAAAACCCGCAGTCAGTACTAAAGCATGTACGCCATGCTTCTCTATTTCTTGAGCCACCTTGATACACTCCTCTACTTGCAGACCCGACTTGAAACCATCGTACATATTGGTCTTCACAACAACTGCCATATCATCACCAGCATGTGCCATCACCTCGTCAAGCACCTCGCGCATGAAACGCATACGATTGTCTAGACTACCTCCGTACTCATCACGACGACGATTGGTATAAGGCGACAAGAATTGCGAAATCAGATAGCCATGACCCGCGTGAATTTCTACACAGTCAAAACCACACTCACGGCAAAAATCTACTGCATGACCAAATGCCTTGACAATCTCCTGAATCTCGTGCTTCTTCAATCCACGATGCAAAGTAGGCGAATAGAGATTAAAACCCGAACTAGCACCTACAGGCATACAATCGCAGGTATAGAAGTGAGTCATATTACCACAGTGGCCCAATTGAATACTAGCTTTGGCACCTTCAGCATGAATACCATCAGTAAGACGCTTTAGATCATCCTTAATCTCATCATGAATGTAAAGCTGACCATCGAACGACACACCCGAACGAGTAACCGAACAATATGCCACAGTAGTCATAGCTGCACCACCACGGGCTACGGCCGTATGATAATTGTAAAGGTCTTCACTAGGTTTGTTGCCATATGCCATATTCTCAAAAGCGGCACTGCGAATTGCGCGATTGCGCAAAGTAATAGGACCGAGTTTATGCTCAGTGAAAAGTAGATTGTTCATCTAATTTTGAATTATAAATTACGTATTTTAATTTCAATTTTAGTAGATAAATGGAATGATGCGTTTGAGTTTCTTCTCATCAAACTCATCTGCAAACTCCTCTTTATAACGATGGTAGATAGAGTTGGCACGAGGTACAAGATTGCAGCAAGAGAACCAGAAGAAACTAAGTCCTGCCCATGACCATGTAAGAATAGCAAAGCCTAACCACTCAGTAATCTCACCTAAATAGTTAGCACTAGTAACATACTTATACATACCCTGCTTGGGCAGATAGTGATTGGTATCACCAGGCTTGCGAAGATGACGAATCACATTATCAGAATGCATATTGATAAACCACCCCGTAGCAAAAATCAATACACCAATAATGAAGCGCGGATCACAAAACCACTCTACCGAATATGGCGCAAATACAGGAGCTAGATGGAAGAGCCAATAGCCCTGAATATAGCCATTCAGCAAATTCCAAATAACCGACAAACCCATGATAGCTAAAGGCATGCGTCCGTTACCTTTCAGCAAGAAAGGAAAAATAAACGAACGCTGGAAATAGTGGAATTGGAATATAAGGAAGAATACCAAATATGGCAACTCAAACTTCACATCCGACAAAGCCCAAAGGTACAGCATCACAAAAAAGACAGGCATCTCCATCAGACACCACCCCACTTTATTATTGATAGCAGGGCCCCACTTCTCAGTACGCATTTTGCCATAACCAGCATCTACAAAATACAATGCAATAAATACAACCAAGCCAATCAAGGCAAGAACAAATAGAAAATTATAAAAATTCTCCAGAGTAGATATTTCCATACGCAATAAAAATTTATCCTGCGCGCATGCCAAGTCCGACGCGAAATCGTACGCACGTGCACAAATTAGGCTGCAAAGTTACGAAAAATAAATGATACCACAAAATAAATATTAATAATTGCTACTATTTTTCGCGTTTTTGACTAATGAAGAGGCCAAAAATGATAATCACAATCCCCACCATTTTCCACATTGGTAACACCTCACCAAACATAATCCACATCAAAGCAGCAGTAAAAACAGGACGAATATTATTGAACACATTAGCACGCGTAACACCAATCTGGCGCACTGTGTAGCAAAACAACACAAACGCTGCCACCGAAGAGAAAACGGCCAAATATGCCACCGCCCAACAACTACTTGGTAATTGGTCTAATATCAGGCCATCTCCACGCAAGAAAAGAACTAACTGATCCATAAATTCTCCTCCCTCCAAAAAGCCCCACAACGGGTAGAAAAGAAGAAGCGAAAACGACTGCACATAAAACACCACACTCAATGACGAATAGCGAGTAGGTATGCGGCGAAGAACAACTGAGTAACTAACCGACATACTGACAGTTATGACAGCCAATAAAATACCTAATGGATTGCCTAAAGAGAAATCGTTTGTACCCACCAAAAGCAGTATCAGCATACCCACAGTAGAGACCAAAATACCCACAATATTATTGCGCGTTATTCGCTCGCGAAGCAGTACAAAAGCGAAGATAGGAGCCAATACTGGTTGGGTACTCAACATAGCCTCAGCAATGGTGGGAGAAGCAAAGCTTTGGTAGGTGTAAGTCTCAAAAATAAAATAAAGAAACGGTTGGAACAAACCACCCAACATAAAGAGAGGAATATCATGCCTATCCACCCGCTGAAGACCAAGTATATCACTCCGGCGAAACATAAGTCCAATAGCGAACATAAGCAACACCGCCAATGTAAAACGCAAGACAATCAATGACAGAGGAGTAAATACCACTAAGGCATGCTTAACTGCAATACCCGAACCTGCCCAAATCAGCATGGCCGTGATGACGGCTATATAAGGGAACAGTCGTTTCATGGTGCAAAATTAGTACAAATTTTCGATATATACAAGTTTTTATTTGCATATGTGCATTTTTTTTCTTACCTTTGCACGCTATTTGTGTGGTTGTTGTGCAGGTATGCACAATATTACAATGCCCAATATAACAAGTACGTAACCGTAAAGCAAGATTCGTATGAAACAACTGACATTACAAACCAATGTGACCGTTTGTCAACTAGAGGAATTGTCTCCCGTACTGCGCGAATTGGTGGAAACAGCCAAAGCCAAGACGCAAGATGCATATTGCCCCTATTCGCACTATCATGTAGGTGCAGCGGCATTATTAAGCGACGGCCAAGTAATCACTGGCAGCAACCAAGAGAATGCAGCTTATCCAAGTGGACTATGCGCCGAACGCACCACCCTATTTGCTGCTAATGCCAATAATCCACATACACCCGTGGAAGCATTAGCCATTGCCTGCTACACCAACGGACACTTTACCAAAGATGCCGCCAGTCCATGCGGTGCATGCCGACAAGTGATGTTAGAGACCGAGCACCGCTTTGGAAAAGATATGAAAGTGATTTTGTACGGAGAAGACAACTGTTATGTATTCGAACGTGCAGCGGATCTGCTTCCTCTAAATTTCGTAGCAGAAAACTTACAAGGATAAGCAATAAGCAACTATAAAATGGCAACTGATAGCAAGTGCTGAGAATAAAAAAAATAGATGCGTATTTGCTCAAGACTTTTCTTGGGCTATTGGTGATGACCTTTATGGTCTGTATCTTTATTCTGCTGATGCAGTTTGTATGGATGCACGTAAAAGATCTAGTTGGCAAGGGTGTAGAGGTACATATTTTGGCTGAATTTTTCATCTATGCCGTAGCATCGGTGGTACCATTGGCGCTACCATTAGCTATTCTGCTGGCTTCGCTGATGACCTTCGGAAATCTAGGAGAAAAAAGCGAACTGACTGCTATGAAAGCAGCAGGAGTTAGTCTATTCCGCATCATGCGTCCGCTGACTATTTCGCTATTCTTCATTTGTGGTGGTGCATTTCTATTCTCCAATTATGTATTGCCTATTTCTCAAGTGAAGTTATGGGCATTGATATTTTCACTGCGCCAAAAATCACCCGAGCTAGAGATTCCACAAGGAGAGTTCTACGATGGCATTGATGGCTACAATATCTACGTTCGCCACAAAGACCCGAGTAGAGGAATGCTCTACGACATGATGATTTATGACTATTCCGAAGGTTTCCAGAACGCTACAGTAATGGTAGCAGACTCAGGACAAATATACTTTACCGACGACAAGAAATTTCTACTATTACGGCTATACAATGGTGAATCATTTGAGAACTTAGACCGCAATCAAAAGCGAGCTACCAACTCTGAGAAGAATATACCATATCGCCGTGAATCCTTCACTATGAAGCAACTGCTGATTGACTTCGATATGGAATTTAATCGCTACGACGAAAGTGTACTGAAAGATCAACACGTATCAAAAGATGTGGTGGAACTAGTGGAATCAATTGATTCGGTGCAAGTACTTGCTCACGAGCGAAGTGCCGAACAAAGTGCTACGCTGGTAGATAGCCGATATTTTGGTCGCGAACGTCAATCTGGCAGGACATTAGAAGATGAAGCCATAGGTGCACCTGCAGACAAAGTATATGATGTAGACACATTGTTGGCTAGCCTATCAGCCGATGAACGATACAGAGCCGCATCTGCCGCACTAGAGAAAGCAAAATCGCAACGCGACCAAATAGATTACAACGCACTGATGCTGGATGACTACCAACGCTATATCCGCCGCCACGAGATAGAGTTACACCGCAAATTCACACTCGCTTTTGCATGCTTAGTATTCTTCTTTATCGGCGCACCATTGGGAGCAATTACCCGAAAAGGCGGATTAGGTATGCCTGTAGTGATATCAGTAGTAATGTTTATCGTGTACTACATTATTGATAATACAGGGTACAAGATGGCCCGCGAAGCACTATGGCCATGTTGGGCAGGTATGTGGCTGAGTTCAATGGTATTGTTGCCCATAGGTATATTCCTCACCTACAAAGCCGCTACCGATTCATCACTCTTCAACCCCGATGCTTGGCTGAAAGTAATTAGTAAAATAAAACGATTTATATACAGACTATGGATACAATTGAACAAGCGATTCGCGATATCCGCGAAGGTAAATTCGTTATTGTTGTGGATGATGAAGATCGCGAGAACGAAGGCGACTTCATTATCGCAGCCGAAAAAATAACTCCTGAAAAAGTGAATTTCATGCTGCAACATGGACGGGGTGTATTGTGCGTTCCGATGCCAGAGACACGATGCGCTGAATTGGACTTGGTGCATCAAGTATCCAACAACACCTCTATGCTAGGCACCCCCTTTACGGTGACCGTAGATAAACTGGAAGGATGTACCACAGGCGTGAGTGCCGAGGATCGTGCAGCTACTATTCGTGCTTTGGCAGACCCCAACTCAAAGCCACAAGACTTTGGTCGTCCAGGACATATCAACCCACTCTACGCTCAAGAGCGCGGCGTATTAAAACGTGCAGGACACACCGAAGCTGCCGTAGATTTGGCACGCTTGGCAGGATTGCAGCCAGTAGCAGCACTCATTGAGATAATGAACGAAGATGGCACTATGGCCCGCATGCCCCAACTGGAGAAAGTGGCAGAAGAATATGGACTGAGCTTGATATCAATCAAAGACCTAATTGCCTATCGTATGCAGCAGGGAGCGACAGCTACCGAGCAAGAACAGCAAAATGCACACGTGATGGTGGAAAAAGGAGAAACCGTATCACTACCTACGGAATATGGCGACTTTCTACTCACTCCATTCCGTCAACTCAACAACGGATTAGAGCATATTGTATTGCAAAAAGGCGAATGGAAGGATGATGAACCCATCTTATGCCGAGTACACTCATCATGTATGACTGGCGATATCTTTGGCTCAAAACGCTGCGAATGTGGTGAACAACTTCACCGCTCGATGCAAATGGTAGAAAAAGAAGGAAAAGGGCTCATCGTATATATGAATCAAGAGGGACGAGGTATTGGTCTGATGAATAAAATTCGTGCATACAAACTGCAAGAGCAAGGCGAAGATACCGTGGAAGCAAACGTACATCTTGGTTTCCGTCCCGATGAGCGCGACTATGGTGTGGGAGCGCAAATATTACAAATGATGGAAGCAAAAAAACTACGATTAATGACAAATAATCCAATAAAACGCATCGGATTGGAGAGTTATGGCATAGAAATTGTAGAGAACATACCAATAGAAGTTGCTCCTAACCCGTACAACTTGCGCTACATGCAAACAAAAAAGGAGAAAATGTGTCACAATTTAAATTTAGTATGAGTATGAAAACGAGAATGTTAATGTTGACCATGTGCCTATCGCTATTCTCTTTTATGGCACATGCTGACCAGACTGTAACCGTAACGGCTACAAATGCAGACATTTCAGAAGATTTGGATTTGAAAACCGTAGCCACCCTATTCGGACAAGCAAAAGATTTGGAAGAATTTGAGCAGATGCTCAATAACCCCGATTCTGCCTTCTCGAATCTAGATCTCAACGGAGATGGCAACGTGGATTATCTACGCGTAATCGAAACAGCAGATAAAGAACGCCACTTGGTGGTAATACAAGCCGTACTGGCAAAAGATATCTACCAAGATGTTGCTTCCATCTACGTGGAGAAAGATCCAGAGACACAATCAGTAACTGTACAAGTGATTGGCGATGAATACATATATGGAAAAGAGTATATTATCGAGCCAGTATATATTTATCGTCCAATTATTTACGATTGGTTTTGGGGACCATCGTGGGTATGCTGGCACTCACCATTCTACTGGGATTATTGGCCAGTATGGTGGCATCCATACCACTGCATAGCCCATCACCTATATTGGGATCGCTGCTATTGGCATCACCATCATCACCCCATCTGCTCGTATCGCACAGGACATCACTATCACCCACACTACGCTCCAATGCGTGCACACATAAGCCGTTCGGACTACGCTCGTCGTCACCCTGAACGTTCATTCTCTACACGCAATGCATCGCATCGCTATGCTAATGCACGTGATATCGACCGCAATCGCCAAATGGCAACCCGTATGGCAACTCGCGGAGGAGCAGACCATAGTTCCGCAACCCGAGTATCAACTCGCACCAATGCGTCACGCACCTTTAATAGTACAAATGTGCGCACAAATGACCGCATCACAGCTATGGGTACACGTACCAATAGTTCACGCGACAATGCCAGTACGACCACCCGTGGTGCATCCGCCTCACGTGCACAAAGCGTCACTACCCGCACACAGAGCGCTCCGACACGTAACAGTGCTGTAGGCACACGTGACAATAACGCTACACGCACCACAACGACTGTAAATCGCAATGCATCGGTAAACACCAACCGCAGCAATTCAACTACTGTGACGCACCCAAGTGCTACACGTTCCAGTAGCAGTCCTGCTGTGCGCTCAAGTAGCAGTTCGAGCGTTCGTTCCAGCGGAAGTTCTACTATGCGTTCCAGTGGAACCTCTGTTCGATCATCAGGCGGTGGTTCAAGCATGCGTTCATCAGGCGGAGCTGTGCGCTCAAGCGGTGGTGGATCATCATCACGTGGCGGCGGTTCAACACGTAGATAAACTATTAGTATAGCGATATGGATATTACCACATCTGTTCTAACACCCAACACACACGTTGTAGTTCTGGATTTAGACGGTACACTCTACAACAAAAGTGGCATGATTGGCGAAATGATGCTATTAGGGATCGGCCAATGGTGGAGGTTGTTAGCAGAACGCAAAACACGAAAAGCTTTTCGCGGTCAATACCTTGGCTGCGAAGAGTTGTTTTATAGCACTTATTATCGCGCTATAGCAAATAGAACAGCTTTCTCAGAAAAATATATAAGTAATTGGTATCAAAATACTTATATGCCAATGATGGTTGAAGTAATACGCCGTTGGCATCAACCGATGGCATGGGTAGTGCCTTTCGCCAAAGCATGCCATGAGAAAGGAGTCAAACTGGTGGTGCTATCAGATTATGGGCATGCGAAAGAAAAACTACAAGCTCTCGGATTAGATCTTCAGTCATTTGATTGGGTAGTGTCTGCTCCTGAATTAGGCGGCCTGAAACCTGCCCCTCAACTTATGCACCATATAGCAGATAGAATGGGCGTAACACCACAACAATGCCTTGTTATAGGCGACCGCGAAGATACCGATGGAGATATGGCTCGCGCCGTAAACGCAAAATTCTGCTTAGTGGGGTTATGTAACAATGTTACATAACCCCAAATATTAAGAAAATGCATTTTATGAAAATCAGCGAAGGTAGCATATCCCTTCGGTAAGGGTATTGCAAAGGTATTGCAAGGGTATACAAAAATAACGGACAATGGAGTATTGTCCATTAACTAGAAAATCTTAAGAAAAGTACTTTTTACTAAAAAGAAAAGTGCTACCTATAGATACGGATTATACTGCTTCTCGTGAGCAATAGTGGTTGGGTAACCATGACCTGGATATACCTGAATATCATCAGGAAGAAGAACCAACTTCTTCAAAGAACGAATTAATGTAACCATATCACCCCCCGGCAAGTCGGTACGACCTATAGACTCTTGGAATAGTGTGTCGCCCGTAAAAAGCATTTTCTCCTTAGGCAAATAGTAGCAAACAGCATCCTCTTTGTGCCCAGGAGTATGTATAACCTCAATATCAAAATCAACCTGAGAGATATTAAGTTTGCCCTCAGCGGGCAGAATAATAGGAGATAACCCAAACTGCTGTTGCAAATACTCCACCCCACACACATGGTCAGGATGAGCATGCGTGATAAGCAATGCCACTGGCGTAAGTTGCTCTTGCTGGATATAATCAGCAAAACGCTGCTGCTCGCGTTGCTCGTACATACCCGCGTCGATAATTATAGCATGCTTGGCCCCATCAGCAAGCACATAGGTACACTCGCGGTAGGGATTGAAGTAGAAGGTTTTCATTTAGAGAGGGAGATAAAGGACAGATTTTTCTTTGTACCATTCACCAACGAAAAAATTGGATATATTGGTGATTTCCACATACTTACGAAATGGTTGTATCTCACCATCAAGGTTGCCCCCCTTGAGCACCATCAAGCCATTCGGCATGGCATTGCGATGATTATGGCTGATATTCTTGCGAACGAGTTTGACCAAATCACCTAAAGGCATCACTGCTCGACTGATAACAAAATCGAACTTCCCTTTCTCTTCCTCTACTCGCTCTTGAATACAAGTGACATTAGTCAAACCTATCGCCTTCGCCACCTCAGTAGCAACGCGAATCTTTTTGCCGATACTGTCAATCAAAGTGAAATGGCAATTAGGAAACAGAATAGCCAACGGAATACCCGGAAAACCACCACCTGTCCCAACATCCAACAACTGAGTACCATCCTCAAAATGAAGAACTTTGGCAAGCGCCAACGAATGAAGGATATGATGTGGATAGAGATTATCAATATCCTTGCGGGAAATGACATTAATCTTGGCATTCCAATCGCGATACAACTCTCCCAAAGCAGTGAACTGCTGAATTTGAAGAGCCGTCAAGGAGAAATGCTCCTTGACGGTCTCAATGCCTATAAAATCCAGACTATTGATGGAATCAATACTCATCGTAATTAAGCCAAGTTGGTGAATACGTTTTGTACGTCTTCGTCTTCCTCGATACGATCAATGAGTTTTTGTACGCTCTCGAGTTCCTCGTCGGAAAGTTCCTTAGTATCGTTAGGGATACGCACAAATTCGCAAGACTGAATCTCGAATCCATTGTCCTCAAGATACTTCTGCATTTGTGAATATTGGTTGAAGTCGCCATAGATAACAATAGTACCCTCTTCTTCATCGTGACCGAGTTCTTCAACACCAAAATCAATCAACTCAAGCTCGAGTTCGTCCAAATCAACACCCTCTTTAGCAGAAACTGTAAAACAAGCCTTACGATCGAAAAGGAACTGCAAACATCCCTGTGTGCCGAGGTTGCCACCATGCTTAGTGAAATAAGAACGGATATTAGCCACAGTACGCATGTTGTTGTCGGTAGCAGTTTCCACAAAAATAGCTACACCATGAGGTCCATATCCTTCGTAGCATATTTCCTTATAACCCTCTGATGATTTGTCGGTAGCTTTCTTAATAGCACGCTCAATATTCTCTTTTGGCATATTCTCCTTCTTACACTGTTGCATCAGTGTACGCAAACGAGGGTTGCTATCTGGATCTGGACCACCATCACGCGCTGCCATGGTGATTTCCTTGCCCAATTTGGTAAATACTCGAGCCATGTGGCCCCAACGTTTCAGTTTGGTCGCTTTGCGATATTCAAAAGCTCTTCCCATATTTGTGTGAAATTATAATATTATAAATTTGTAATTATTATTCTTGATAAGCGATTGTAAGTTCTACACGACGGTTCTTAGCACGTCCGCTGGCTGTACTATTGCTAGCAACTGGTTTGTTATAAGCAAAACCTTCTACAATCATAGAACTATCAGCTACACCTTTCTTGCGTAAGTAGTTGCGAACAGCATAAGCACGGCGCAATGAGAGATCTTTATTTAGTTTGTATGAACCTACGTTATCCGTATGACCATGGATATGCAAGCGGTGATTTGGATTTTGTTTCAACACCTTTGCCAATTCATCAAGAGCCTTATAAGACTGCTTCTTGATAGTAGATTTACCAGTATCGAAGTAAACACCTTCCATGGCCTCCTCAACCGCTTTGGTCAGTTCTTGCTTAATCTCAGGACAACCCATATTCTTCCAAGAACCAGGGGTATCTGGACATTGGTCAAGGTAATCAGGAACAAAATCACCATCTCGATCAAGCAGACAACCTACAGAATCAACGTACCCTCTTGCTTCCTCCGGCGTATCTGGACATTCATCAATATTGTCGGTTACACCATCTCCATCCGAATCGGAAGGACAACCATAGCTATTGACAAATGGGCGCTCCTCTTCAGTGGTCTCAGGACAAAGGTCTAAGTAGTCAGGTACACCATCCATATCAGTATCCACAGGACAACCAACAGAGTCCACCATACCATATGCCGCAGCAGGAGTAGCTTCGCACTTATCCATATAATCAGGTACTCCATCGCCATCGGAATCCAATGGACAACCAACCATATCCACTTTGACACGTCTTGGCGTGTTAGGACAAAGGTCGAATGGATCTTTGACACCATCACGATCGGAATCGCGAAGCTTAACCTTCTTATCACGATGATTGGTACCCGCAACGATAGCCATACCAAACGAAAGATTGACACCGCTAGTCTTGTACGGAATAGGAATAACCATATCATTGGCATCCGCTTTAGCATATATCATAGGAATATAGTCCGCAGCCACAGTGAACATTATGCCATCGTAGAACGCGAAAGACATGGCTGCACCCAAATTGCCTCCGTGCCCATTAATAAACGAATAGGACGCCGCTAAATTGAACCAATTGCATGGTCGAAAAGCAGCACCAAGAGTGACTTCCTCCCTGATATGCTGGTTGTAGAAACGAGTACGAGAATAAACACCTACCCCAACACGATTCTTCCAGAAGTTAGCATCAATACCTACATTCAAATTGGCAGTAATCATGCGCGTAAACTTATCCGAAACAAGTGGCTCTACATGCAACGCATCAGCATAACCGACCAAGGTATTACCCGCATAAGAAAGTAAACTATCTAATTGAAAAACACCATCTTGCACATAATCACTATATGTAAAATCGCCAATACCATTAAACGTTGTATCTATGTACATACGACCAGAAGAAGCATTCTTCCAATGAATGAAACCCAAATCAGTAACCGAGGCTGTAATTTGCAAATTCTCAATAGGTTTGTAGGTAAATCCTAAATCAAAAGCTGCACCTAACTCAGTTGGTTTGATTAACTGCAAATAGTCAGCTACTGCCATACCCGAAAAATCAGGTAGTGTAGCACCATTGATTAATCCAGCAAAGGCTAACTCGCCTTCCCCACGAAGATAAGCTTCTTTAGGAGATGAGTGCAACTTTAGATTATCTAATCGGCCATCAGCATATGCTTGACCAGAAAGCAATTTTACTTTTCCACCCACAGTCCACTGATCGTTGATGAAATGCGAATATCCTAACGCAAGCTCTGTATATACAGATGCCGATACGTTCAAAGCACTAAGGTCAACATTGGTCAAAGACTCGCCAAAAACAAGACCAAACAACTGATTAGGAACCCCCACATGTGCATCAATACGCTCTGCCAAATTGAAATGGAAATATCCCGAATCTTTGATGCGGAAACCAAATCCCAAAAGATTGACATAAGCATCGGCGTTCACCAAAGTAGTTTTAGGTAATTGCTTCCACAAATTTCCTTGTGCATTAGGGTGTAGTGCAGTGATTGTCTGATTTGTAATCGGATCATTAAACACCAAACGCCCCATATTGAACGCATTATTTCCCGCCCAAAAACTAGTATATCCAATAGCAGGCAAGGTAATATACACCTTGCTCACAGGCTGGAAAGCGGGATTGATAGTATGACGCATAGGCGCGTTCTCTAAGAAATATAAGGTATTCACCTGCTGCGCTTGTGCCCAACTAGCAAACATGAACAAACATGCGATTACGAATATCTTGTTATAGCGTTTCATCATTTTATCACTGCAAATTACATTTCTGTTCTAACCGATTCTTCTTCTCCAAACAAAGATTGTACATCTACAATAGCAGACACATCTGCAGCAACTCCTATGTATGCGCGCAACGCAGAGTTGGTGGTCAATTTGGCAGGAACAGCATTCTTGCCAATAGAAGCAGTAAATACAATTTTGCGAATGGAAGATATGTTTTTGAAATCTCCTTTGGCAATAGCCAAGACTAATTCGTTTTCTACAGGGGTAACGACTTCTCCATCCACAATATCCGTAGGACAGTCAAGCAGTATATCGTATTGAGTACGCGTAGAATCACCGTTGAAAATAATAAGGCTATCATTCTCGTTATAGAAACGGAAAGAACCCATCACTTCAAATGGGATGTAGTTTTCAAGTGTCAAAAATAGCTGCAAATGGCAATCCTGCACATCTAAAACAGAATCTACTGCATCGTATGTGGAATCTACATTGATTTCCGTTGTAGAATCCATGCTAAGCAGCAAAGACTTTAAAGTAAACTCTTCAATATAAATACTATCTATTGTATCAGAATACACCACATTGACTCCATCATCGAAATCCAATGGTGCTTCTATGGCAGCATCTACATAGATATGCGTATCATCCGTCATGCGGAATTGCTTCATATCAGTAGTAGTATCCGCCTCTATATAATAGGAATAGGAAGCCCAAATGGGATGTATCTTGAACAACTCATCTAAGTTGCCCCACGCATCTGTATAGTCAAGAACAATGGTATCCACAGCACGTTTATCAAGCGGGTCAGACAAGCTTATTTGATTAGGCAAAAATATCCTAGTAGATGGCTGTCCGTTGAACGTAGCTTCCATGCGCGTAACGGAATCTTCGGCTAATACATTCAATTCCTCTAAATTCACTATCAATGGCATAGCCAACGTATGATTGACATAAAATGTCAATTTAGGTTCACGCAGAGGCAACATCAATCCATTCAACGTAGACCACCCAGACCATGCATCTGCCAACAGATAATCTTCTACTGCATCATACATCTTATTGGAAGCATCAAAATAGCCAAAGACCGCACTATAGTCGATAAAATCCAATTCGAAGTTATAACGAATCTTATCTCCCTTCTCAATAGTCAACGCTTTGGTTGGCTCTATATAAAATCGCATGGTAAACGATGTAGAATCTTTCACATTGCTATTTGAAGGAGCTGCCTTTGGGTCTCTCATCAAAATCAAGTGAAAATCATCTACCAAAATAGGTATATCAGTGTTAAAGCCATAACCTTTGCTTGGCACTTCCAACACTTTTCCTTGAGAACGACGAAAATCTTCACTCAATCGGATTTCAATCTTCTTTACCTCATCCCAACTCAAATCAATACCCTCAATATCAAACTTCGAATGAAACTGTGCCCAATCCACAATGATACTATCAATACGCTGATTTTTCACATCATCGTTCATATTATTCAACTTCAATGTGATAGGAAAATCTATGTAAAAATGAGTATGGGCAGGAATAGCAGGCAAATTAGCCAATGATGGGTATTGCTCTTCCAAGCGCTTACGAATATCTAGAGTCGATTCCAAATAGGATGTATATTCCGTAATATCTACTTCATGGTAAATCTCAGAAAATTCTATCGTATCATAAAACACATAACGACCTTGCTCATCAATGTGGATATATTGAATAGTGGTATCACCAATAAAATCGCCAAAATGCACTTTCATAGAACCGATAGGCAAAGCAATATCCGCCTTGACAGCAGCAGTCATGTCGACATTACTCAAATCAACATCTGCTTCACAACCAACCAAGCAGGTCATCAACAAACATGCATAACCTGCCAATAAATATGAGAATATTTGTTTCATATTACAAAAGACATCAAAATTAGCGTGCAAAGGTACTGTTTTTTTTTGAAATAAACAAATGTTTATTCATTTTTTAGCAAATATACCTGCTCTGTAGCACGAGTGATGGCCGTATATAGCCATCTATAGTAGTTTTTATCTCTATTTTCTACGGGAACATGACCTGTATCCACAAATACTCGCTTCCACTGACCACCCTGCGCTTTGTGGCAAGTAACAGCGTAAGCAAAGCGAACTTGCAAGGCATTGAAATAAGGAGTTTCGTAAATAGTTTCTACCAATTTTCGCCTATTGTGTGCCAATTCGGGATAATCTTCTGCCATTCGTTCGAAGAGTTGCTGTTGCAACACATAATTGGCCTCTGGAGAATCAGAGGTCAAAGTGTCAAGCCACAACATAGTATCAATTTCCCAATCATAGTCAATGGCTCGAAGGGCTGCATCTACAAAATGAAAACCATACATCTCTCGCCAATTGCGCAAGCGAACAATCTCCATCATATCGCCGTTGGCCAAGAACGATAAGTTTTCGTAGGCCTTGGTCCAAAAATAGTTGTTTTTGCTTATCATTACTCTGTCCCCCACCGAGATGGACTCTTCACGCCAAAGCAACCTAGCGCGTACGCCTTGATTATAGAGATTGGTTCTTTTGTTACTACGTGTAAGAATGATGGTATCTTCCATGCCTACTTCGCTATAAGCAGTCTCTAATTTCTCCACAAAATCATTGCCATCAATCTGCTGAAAATCAGGTAGCCATTGGTATTCAAATCGATTGGTCGTATCTTCTACGACTTGTCTCAAATATGTAGCATTGAGCAAGACACCACTATCCATCGCTTGTCGTGCCACTTGCTTTAGCGTATAGTTTTGCACCGATAGGCCATAACCAGACAAGTAATCTATATCCAATGCAGGAGATGTATCCGACCCTATCGGTGACAATTGAGCATCATCTCCCAATAGCAACATACTGCACCCTTCACCCGAATAAACAAACTTAACTAAATCATCAAGCAACATGCCAGAACCAAAAGTTGGGTTATCTCGCTTTCCCGAAATCATAGATGCCTCATCTACAATAAAAAGCGTGTTCTTGTGTTTATTGTCAGTCAACGAAAAAGCATCTACTCCTAATTTGTTTTGCCTATATATATATTTGTGTATGGTGTATGCAGATTGAGTAGCATAGCGCGCCAATACTTTTGCAGCTCTACCCGTAGGAGCTAATAGTACCACTCGCTGCTGCAATTCGCTCAACGCTTTTACTATGGCTGCCATTATTGACGTCTTACCCGTACCCGCATAGCCCTTCAGCACAAAAGCTTTGCGCTCATCACGACACGCAAGAAAGTCACTCAAATGCTCCAACAATGCTTGTTGCCCTTCGTTTGGTACAAAAGGCAAAGCATGAATAATTTTATTTTTTATGAAATTTTCGAGCAAAAATTTGGTGATATTAAAAAAAAGCAGTACCTTTGCAGCGTCTTAGGGTAAGTCCTACACGACCAGCTCCCTCCGAACTCCCCCAGGTCTTGACCGAAGCAAGGGTAAGAGGTTGTAGCGGTGCGATGTAGATTGCTTACCCTTTTTTGTGCACATTTCTGTAGGAATTTCTAATATTACAACAATTATCCCTTCGGACTCTCGAATGGATAATTGTTTCATTACCAAGCAAATAATGGATAGTTATTCATCTCGGCATTTACGGCCTCTCTTACTTTTGCTATATTGGCATCCGACTCTGGATTCTGCAGTACAACATCAATCAATTCCACTATCCAAGGCATTTTATCTTCCTTCAAACCACGTGTTGTGATAGCAGGCGTACCGAAACGCAATCCACTAGTTTGAAAAGCCGAACGTGAATCAAATGGTACCATATTCTTGTTAGTGGTAATATCAGCAGCCACTAAGGCCCTCTCTGCGACTTTGCCAGTCAAGTCAGGATATTTTGTGCGGAGATCTACTAGCATTGAGTGATTGTCTGTACCACCAGATATTATTTTATACCCCTTATCCACCAAAGCTTTAGCCATAGCAGCTGCATTGGCTTTTACTTGTTGTTGGTAAGTTTTAAATTCTGGCAATAGAGCCTCTCCAAAAGCTACTGCTTTGGCTGCTATCACATGCTCCAATGGCCCTCCTTGCGTACCAGGGAATACCGCCGAATCAATCAAAGCAGACATCATTTTCACTTCGCCTTTGGGCGTTGTTTTGCCCCATGGATTCGGAAAATCTTTTCCTATCAAAATCACGCCACCTCGTGGGCCACGCAATGTCTTGTGGGTAGTGGATGTTACGATATGAGCATATTTAACAGGGTTATTCAGCAAACCTGCAGCAATCAATCCTGCGGGGTGTGCCATATCCACCATAAATATTGCTCCGATCTCATCAGCCACCTTGCGAATACGAGCATAGTCCCAATCTCTGCTGTACGCACTCGCGCCTGCGATAATCAATTTAGGTTTGTTCTCACGTGCTATTTTTTCTAACTGATCATAATCCACCAAACCAGTATCCTCTTTCACATTGTATTCCAATGCATTGAACATCAATCCAGAGAAGTTCACTGGCGAACCATGGCTAAGGTGTCCTCCATGACTCAAATTCAATCCCAAGAAGGTATCCCCTGCCTGCAAACATGCCATGAACACAGCCATATTCGCTTGAGCACCAGAATGCGGTTGAACATTCGCATATTCTGCGCCAAACAATTGACACAAACGTTCACGTGCTATATTTTCACTTTCATCCACCACTTCGCAACCACCATAATAGCGTTTTGCAGGATAACCCTCTGCATATTTATTCGTCAGCACGCTACCCATAGCTTCCATGACTTGGTCACTAACAAAGTTCTCACTAGCAATCAACTCGATGCCTTTTATCTGACGCTCACGTTCGCGACGAATGATGTCAAAAATCTGTAAATCTCTGTTCATAATGATTATAGTATTTGATATTTTTTGCAAAGTTACAATAATTTTCTGGATTGTACAAACTTTTTTGGAATATCGTAGAAAAAACTGCCTTTTGCTTGCGTATTTGTATTTTTTATTGTACCTTTGCATGATTTTTAGTTTTCACATTATTCGATTGGATATTTTGCTGCAAAACCATTAATCACACGACGTAAATAATTAAATAAATACACATATGAAAAGCAAAATTTTTCTTCTTTTGATGGCATGCAGCCTCACTTATTCTGCTTTCGCTATTGACAAGCAGCAACTTACCGATACACTCAATGCGTTCGTGAAAGCACGAGCTTATACAGAGCCGGTAAAGGTAACAAACATTCGTGTCAAGAACCAGTTCGTGTTTGTTTACACCAACAAGGCCTTGAGCACCATTTCTCTCAACGAAAACGATGTGCGTGACCTACGTTTGCTCGTTAGCCAACTTGTTTTAGGCAACAACCAAGGCAGGGTGACCATATATACAGATGACTACGAGATTGGTGATCTCGTTACAACCCTTTATCGCCACCGGGCAAAAAATATGCGCTATACTCTACCTGCTACTACGCAATGGGTAACCAACACTTCACGTCCCTATTCTGCCAAACAGGGTTTGGATGGCAAGCATATCGCACTATGGGGTAGCCACGGACAATATTTCCACCAACCTACTGAATCATGGCGTTGGCAACGTGCCAAAGTATGGACTACTGTAGAAGACCTGTACACTACCAGTTATACTATGCCATTCCTCGTACCGATGTTGGAAAACGCAGGTGCGGTGGTAGTGCAACCACGTGAGCGTGATACACAAACACATGAGCAGATTGTGGACAATACGCAAGCCATGAGTAGTGGACAATGGGCTATTGCAGAAGGTTGTGGTTGGGCTACTCCAGAAAAACCATTGTTGGAAGGCGAAAATCCTTTCACTTTTGGCAGCTATGCCACAGAAGCAACTGGCAATAAAGCCAAAGGCGAAATGAAATACACCCCATCGTTGCCAGAAGGTGAATATGCGGTATATGTTAGCTATCAAACACTTCCTAATAGTAGTACCAAAGCACAATACACCGTGGTGCATAAGGGGCAAAAGACCACTTTCTCTGTCAACCAGAAGATGGGTGGTGGCACATGGGTATATCTTGGCACTTTCGCTTTTGATGATGACCAAGCCAACAACTACGTGAGTGTGGTTGCTGTGGCTAATGGTAAAGAAGTGGTAACTACCGACGCCGTGAAATTCGGTGGTGGTATGGGATCTGTAGCACGCTACAAACAACCCGACAGCTTTGAGAATGTACCTTCATCCAAAGACCTGCCAGAAGGTGATGAAGTCATGATTGATACTGCTGAACTACTTGCTAATCAAGCCAATGCTATCACCAGTGGTTTGCCACGCTATATTGAAGCAGCACGCTACTGGATGCAATATTCGGGTATTCCTGATAGCATTTACAACTACACCGACAGCAAAAACGACTATGTGGACGACTACGCATCCCGCGGCATCTGGGTGAACTACCTCGCAGGTGGTAGTGCCGCCAACCCTAATGAACCAGGATTGGGTATTCCGCTCCATGCCAGCCTCGCTTTCCATACCGATGCAGGTATTCGTGATGAGGTAGTTGGTACACTCATTATCTACAAAGACCATGATGATGATAAGAATAAGAACTTCCCTACAGGCAAGAGTCGTATCAATGCACGCGACTTGGCTGACTATATGCAAACACAGATTGTAGAGGATATGCGCGCTATCTACGCGCCAGAGTGGACACGTCGCCAACTCAACAATTCCTCTTATGCCGAAGCACGCCATCCTAAAGTGCCTGCTGTATTGCTGGAGTTGCTCTCTCACCAGAACCCTACCGATATGAAGTACGGTCTTGACCCACGTGTACGTTTCACTATCTCGCGCGCTATGTACAAATCGTTCTTGCGCTTCATGCACGAGCAATACGGCACAGAATACGTGGTACAACCATTACCTGTTAACGGCATCGCAATCAAGCGTATAGGCGATAAGGCGAAAGTGACATGGGTTCCAACCAACGATCCCCTCGAAGCTACTGCTACTCCTACTTATTATATTGTCTATACCCGCCAGAACGATGGCGATTGGGATAATGGTGTGCGCGTGGCAACCAACGAATATACATTCACTCCAGAAAAAGGCACTCGCTACGATATTCGCGTGGCAGCAGGTAATGCAGGTGGTATCAGTTTCAAGAGCGAGACGCTATCTGCCTATATCGCGCCAGAGGAGAAAGGACAAGTGCTGATTATCAACGGTTTCAATCGCGTAAGTGGTCCAGACTGGTGGCAAGACAGTATCTATGGCGGTATCCGTCCGTATCACCACGCAGTACCATATGGCAAGGGCGTAAACTACATCGGAGAGGTGTATGACTTTGATAAACGCAACGAGTGGAAGACCGATGATAACTGCGGTTGGGGTATGTGCCATTGCGACCATATGGACCATCCAACAGTAGGTAATACGTTTGATTATCCTACCATGCACGGTCGCGCATTGGCTGAGATGGGCTATTCGTATGTCAGCACCAGCGTGGCTGCTGTAGATAGCATTGCTGATTATGACGTAGTAGATGTGATTCTTGGTAAGCAAAAGACCGTCATCATGGGCAACGACACTTCGTTCCATTGTATGCCTGCTCATTTGCAACATGCGCTTACCCACTACTTGCAACATGGTGGTCGCCTCTTGCTCTCTGGCGCACATATCGCCAGCGACATGCAAAGCAAACAAGATGCAGCCTTCACCAAGAATCAGTTGCACTATAGTTTCCGTTGCGAGCAAGCTGCCCTGACGGGTAAGGTACGTATTGAACGCCAATTGCCACAAGGCAACTATACCTTCCGCACCGAGCCTAACGAAACTATTATCCATACCGAGAACGCCGATGGTATTCATCCAGAGGAAGGTGGTATGATTGTAGCCCGTTTCCCAGAAACTAATGTAGGTGCGGCTATTGGCTATGATGCATCTGAAGCAGGTGGTGCCAAAACGCTTTGCTGGAGTTTCATGCTCGAAAGTGCATACGACTTCAACACTCTCTACCAACAAAGTATCAATTGGTTATTGAAATAATATGAAGAAAAAGAACTTACCATTACTGCAAAAC
This sequence comes from Paludibacteraceae bacterium, assembly GCA_017457295.1. Lineage (GTDB taxonomy): Bacteria > Bacteroidota > Bacteroidia > Bacteroidales > Paludibacteraceae > Colicola. The sequence goes on from JAFTHS010000018.1 coordinate 24,980, forward strand.
ATAGAAATCACAGGCATTGCTGCTGAAGGCAAAGCTATCACACGCATAGACGACATGGTGCTATTTGTGCCATACTGCGTGCCTGGCGATATTGTGGATATACAAGTAACCCGCAAAAAGCACTCGTTCATGGAGGGTCGCGTGGAACGTATAGTTACCCCCTCCCCTACCCGCTGCGAGCCCGTCTGCAAGCATTATGGCGAGTGTGGCGGCTGCAAATGGCAGATTCTTCCTTACGAAGAACAACTGCGCCACAAGCAACAGCAGATTGTGGATAACCTCACCCGTATTGGTAAGATTGAGTTGCCAGAGATCTCCCCTATCCTCGGCAGCAAGGAGATTTATGAATACCGCAATAAGTTGGAGTTTACTTTCTCCGACCGCAAATGGCTGAGTTGGGATACTATCCGCGCTGCGGGCGGACTGGAGAACGTGGACAACACCCACGGACTCGGTTTCCATATCCCCAATTGCTTTGATAAAGTGCTGGACATCACCGAATGCCACCTTATGCCTGATATTAACAATCGCATACGCAACGGCATACGCGAGTACGCACGCTCATTAGGTATCACTTTTTATAATGAGCACGCGCACGAGGGACAACTGCGCACGCTTATCCTTCGCTCCAACCACAAGGGCGAGATTATGCTCATTGTCGTTTGGGCAGACGAACCCAATATGCGCATAATGGAGTATATTCGCGATAGTTTCCCGGAGATTATTAGTTTGTTGTATGTAGTCAATCGCAAGTTTAATGATACGATTGGCGACCAAGAGGTGCATGTCTTCCACGGTCAAGACCATATCATGGAGCAGATGGAGAACTTGCAGTTTAAGGTAGGTCCTAAATCCTTCTATCAGACCAATACCTTGCAGGCATACGAATTGTATAAGGTAGCGCGCGAGTTTGCAGGATTAACGGGCAACGAATTGGTCTTTGACCTCTACACAGGCACAGGTACAATTGCCAATTTCGTAGCGCACCAAGCACGTCAAGTGATTGGTATTGAGTATGTGCCAGAGGCGATTGAGGATGCCAAAGTGAATGCGAATATTAATCACTTTGATAATACACTTTTCTTCGCGGGCGACATGAAGGACATTTTGAATGAGGACTTTATCGCGCAGTATGGTCGTCCTGATGTGATTATCACCGACCCTCCTCGTGCTGGCATGCACGAAGATGTGATTAATACGATTCTCTTTGCCGAGCCAAAGCGTATTGTGTATGTGAGTTGCAACCCTGCCACGCAGGCACGCGATTTGAATATGTTGGATAGCAAGTACCGTGTTGTAAAGGTGCAACCTGTGGACATGTTCCCCCACACGCACCATGTAGAGAATGTGGTATTGTTAGAGAAGAAAGACCCCTCATAACTTCCTCCTTGAGGAAAGGCGATAACCGATAACAATGTGGACAATATTAGCGATATTCTTTTTGCAGTTCGCCGACAAGGTGGGCGCAGAACGTGTGTGCCTTAGTGAAACAGCAATAGAGAAGCGCGAAGCAAGAGGTATTGCTATTGATTTGTTAGATTATGAGGTGTCGCCTGTGTATTTAGACTCGGTGCGAAGCATAGGAGCAAAAGTGATACACACATCAAGATGGATAAATGGAGCAACTGTGGAAGCAAACGATGAGGCGATTCGTGCAATAGAGAAGTGTGGGTTTGTGGATACCATTTATCTCACACGAATGGAACCCACAGAGCAAGCCTTTGATATCCCTTCAATATCCCTTCGGAAAAGAATAATAGCAGAAGATACCTTACCCGATGCCCCACTGCCAGTTGCTAGCATAGAGCAATTGGATCAACTAAATCTCTTGCCCCTCCACCAAACAGGCTACAAGGGTAAAGGCATACGCATTGGAATCGCAGACGGAGGATTCTATAATGCAGATAGTCTAGCGGTACTCCCACAAAAGCAATGGCTCGGTTATGCCGATTTTACAGATGATAAAGACGATTTCTTTGGCAGTACAGGTAATCATGGTACACTATGCCTGACGGCCATCATAGCAGAAACAGCTGATTATCAAGGTACCGCTACTGAAGCAGAATATTTTCTCTTTCGCACTGAAGAACACTCTACTGAAAGCCCAAAAGAGATTGACAATTGGGTAGCTGCTATTGAGATGGCAGACTCATTAGGATTGGATATTGTATCTACTTCGCTAGGATATACTACTTTCGATGATGAGAGTTTTAATTTTGCATATGCAGATATGGACGGGCGTAGTTCACGTGGCGCACAAGCAGCTATTATTGCTGCACGCAAGGGCCTGCTGCTCATAGTAGCAGCAGGCAACGATGGTAACAAAGCATGGCATTATCTCTCCACCCCTGCCGATGCAGATAGCATCTTAACAGTAGGAGCAGTAGATATAGATAGAACAATAGCTAATTTCTCTTCCTTTGGTCCTTCGGCTGACGGAAGAATAAAACCGGAAATCTGTGCAGTAGGCAAGCAAACTATATTGCTCAATCCCAGCAATGACGAAATAATGAAAGGCAATGGAACCAGTTTTGCGTGCCCACTGGTGGCAGGTATGGCTGCGTGTTTATGGTCAGCCTTACCCCATGCAAGCAACATGGAGATACGCGAACGCATTATTCGCTCTTCTGATCGCTACAGTACCCCACACGAACAATATGGATATGGTATCCCCGATGCTTGGCAAGCTTACACAAGCATCTATAGCGAGGCAAAAAACATCCAAATCAATAGCGAAAGAGCATGCAAACAAATAATAGACGGACAACTACGAATTCTATACCAAGGGAAAATCTACAATATTATAGGAAAAGAACTATGATTTTCGCATAAGGAAGTAAGTGTTTGCAGATGTTTTTTTGTGGAAATACTTGCATATTCCAAAATTATGTTGTACCTTTGCAACGTATTTGCGGCATTAGCACATCGGTAGTGCATCGGCTTCCCAAGCCGAGGAGGCGGGTTCGATTCCCGTATGCCGCTCTTTCGCGTTCGACAATCTCGCGCATTGACCAACGACTTGTTGTTGAAGCGCTTGATGCTTCCATCTTCCCCAAAAATTAGAAATTTTCGGGGACCTCAGAGCGAAGCGAACAAAAATAGTGTATCGGTCTATCGCGGGATAAGGGAAGAAAAACACTAGTTTTAATCCCCTATCACGAGGAAAGTCCGGGCAGCACAGAGCACCACAGCGGTTAACGGCCGTCAGGCAGCAATGTTTGGTCACTGGTACAGAGACGAGTCGCCTTTGGGCGGGTGAAACGACTATACTGTGGGCTGCAATTCCAAGTATACCAATGTTTGAGCGTTGCTCGCGCAAGTTGGAGGGTAGGAAGCAACAGAAGCACGTAGTAATACGCGACTCAAGATTAATGATAGACGCCCACTCGTGGGTACAGAACCCGGCTTATAGATGCACTATTCTTTTTTGAAAAATATTGAACCATTTTGAACAATACAGAACAATGAAAAAACATTTTCTACTACTATCTATGGCACTATTGAGTGCTTTTTCTTTGCAAGCTAAACCTCGTATTGACCGCGCAGAACCACTCTGCTGGTGGACAGAGATGAACTGCCCACTCACGCTCATGCTTCACGGCGAAGACCTTGCTGATGCGCAGGTAACTATCCAAAACCTCAACAACGGTCGCGTTGTCAAAGGTGAGTGTACAGGTCTTCAAGTAAAAAGCCAACACAACGCCGAGAGTCCAAACTACCTCTTTGTGGATTTGGCAATTAATGAGCCAGGTACATATCGTATCACTCTCAAGAAGGGCAAACATACCTCTAAGGTGGATTACACAATCCATACCCGCCGCGAAGGTAGCCGCGAACGCCAAGGATTCAATTCCAGCGATGTAATCTACCTCATCATGTCCGACCGCTTTGTGGATGGCGACCCTAGCAACAACACCGTTGAGGGCATGGCTGAAGCATGTGCCAAGGACAACGTTCACGGTCGATTTGGTGGTGATATTCAAGGTATTATCAATTCGCTTGACCATATCGCATCATTGGGTGCAACGGCTATTTGGCCTACCCCACTGCTCGAGGACAACGAGGCTGCATGGTCATACCACGGCTACGCATGCTCCGACTACTATCATATTGACCCTCGCTATGGTAGCAACGAACTCTATCGCCAAATGGTGGAAAAAGCTCACGAGAAAGGCATCAAATTCATCATGGACATGGTGCCCAACCACTGCGGTGGTACGCATTGGTGGATGAAAGACCTGCCATATCAAGATTGGATTAACCAATTCGACACTTTCACTAACACCCACAACGTCTTCTCCGCTAACTACGACATCAACGCATCGGAGTACGACCGTCTGCTCTCCAATCGCGGTTGGTTTGACTGCCCAATGCCAGATATGAACCTCGAGAACCCAGACCTGCTGCAATACTTCAAACAATGGGCTATCTGGTGGATTGAGTATGCCAACCTAGACGGTTTGCGCGTGGACACCTATCCATATATTGAGATGATTCCTGGTAGCGAATGGGTGAAAGCTATCATGGACGAGTACCCTAACTTCAATATCGTAGGTGAGTGCTGGACGCGTCCCGCTTCTGCAGTGGCATATTGGCAAACAGGCGTGAGGAATTACAACGGTTTTGATAGCCACTTGCCATCAGTAATGGACTTCCCTGTAGAGGAAGCTATCCGCCAAGCTTTGGAAACAGAAGGCAAGCAATGGGGCGAAGGTTTGACTCGCGTGTATGATGCTGTGGCAATGGACTACCTCTATGGCAATGTGAATAATATCCTACTCATGCTCGGCAACCACGATATGGACCGTATTGCTGACGTAGTGAAAGACCAAGACCCACGCCGTGTGAAACTGGCATATACGTTGTTAGCCACCATGCGTGGTATTCCACAAGTGTTCTATGGCGATGAGTATGCTATGAAGTCAGCCGACCGCAAATTGGGTCACTCCACCCTGCGTATGCCATTGCCATTGGGCGAAGAAGTGACTACAGAAATGCAAGATATGTTCGACTATCAAAGCCGTCTATTCCAATGGCGCAAAGGCGAACCTGTGATTCACACAGGCAAGACCATGCACTTTATGAGTCGTGACAACACATACGGTTTCTTCCGCTACAACGACAACGAGGCCGTATTCGTATTTGCCAATGCTAGCAGCGATAATCGCACCATCCCAACTACCAACTACGCAGAGATACTCGGCAAATACAATCCAGTAGGCGTAGATATTATCACAGGTAAAGAAATCGATCTCAGCCAAACGAATCTAGTTGTAGAGCCACTTTCTACCTTAGTAGTCAAAATCAAACGATAAGTTCTTTTAGCGACGTATTTCAGTAATAGAATGACACGCATAGGCGTTTTGAGCGATACGCATGGTTTGTTAGATGCTCGCATATTGGAGCACTTTGCAAATGTGAATGAGATTTGGCATGCAGGCGATATTGGCAGCACAGAAGTGTTGCAACGCTTGCGCGAGTTCAAACCAACCCGTGCAGTATATGGCAATATGGATAGCGGCGATGTCCGCTATTCACTAAGTGAGTTCTATCGCTTTCAAGTGGAAAATGTGAATGTACTGATGACGCATATTGGCGGTTATCCTGGGAAATATAACCCATGGCTGATACCAATGTTCAAGAAAGATACACCACAGTTGTTCGTATGCGGACATAGCCACATACTGAAAATACAATACGACAATACATGGCATATGCTCACCATGAATCCTGGTGCAGCAGGCAAGCAAGGCTGGCACACAGTGCAAACATTGCTGCGCTTTGTCATTGATGGAGATAATATCCAAGACTTAGAAGTAATTGAGCTAGAAAGACAATAATTGGTATATAACACGAATTGTATTAGTCTGCAAAATGTGTTGTTAAACATATTTTGATACAAAAAAGAACTAAAAGGTGTTGCACAACATAATATTCTATCTTGTGGGGTAAGAAAAAAAGCAGTACCTTTGCACCCGAAATTAGAACACAATCTTTTTTGTACCTTAAAAAATCAAACAGACTAATACCGTGGAAAAATAGCCGTCGCGAGACGGCTTTTTTCTTTTAGTATTACGAGCGAAGCAATAAAAAAGAGGATAGACACGCTATCCTCTTCAATTACTAGTAAACATACTAGTTATTTCTTGAAATAGCGATTATATAATCCTTCAAATCCTTTGCCGTGACGAGCTTCGTCTTTTGCCATCTCGTGAACGGTGTCGTGAATAGCATCCCAATCCATAGCTTTAGCACGCTTTGCAATACGGAGTTTATCGTCACAAGCGCCGGCCTCTGCCATCATACGTTTCTCCAGATTCTCTTTGGTACTCCAAACCACTTCGCCGAGCAACTCTGCAAACTTAGAGCAGTGTTCTGCCTCTTCCCAAGCATAGCGCTTGAATGCTTCTGCAATTTCAGGATAACCCTCACGATCTGCTTGACGCGACATTGCTAAGTACATACCTACTTCGGTAGCCTCACCCATAAAGTGAGCATTGAGATCCTTTATCATCTCTTCGTCGGTATCTTTAGCCACACCGATGATGTGCTCGCATGCAAAAGCAATACCTGCACTCTCATCCACTTCTTTCCAAGTTACTATTTGTTTGCATTGTGGGCAACGCTCAGGTGCCTCTGTGCCCTCGTGTACGTAACCACAAATTGGGCAAATGAATTTTTTTGTCATAATTGTATTCGTTAATTTAATTGTTAATATTCTTAATCACATACCTACAAATTCTATGCCAAACTATAAAAGTTATCGCTCTTTTCTAAAAAAACTTGTTGCCCTACTTCGCAGTTGATACATCGTTCGTGTTGACAGTAATGCTGATAGAGATGAATCAATGCTTGTGTATCCGCAGCTGAGACTACCTTTTGACCTACCATTCGCCACTGACGTATAATGGTATTATCCTCTGCGGTCAACTGCTTCATCAGATCAATAGCATCTGCCATTCCTCGCTTATCACCCTTCTCCATAGCATAGGTAAAACGGTAAGGAAGCAACGTGTTGATTAGTAATATATCTATTGAGTTTTTGCCAATTGCGGGAGGCAGTTCCAAATTGGCAGATAATGTAGGTAGTGGCTGCAATTGCAACAACTGACGCATATTAGACAATGTATTAGCATTCAGTACTTTAGAAAAAAGAAACTCGGATTGATACAATAGTTGAGCAAACTGACGCACACGCACTTCTGGTGAATTTTGCGGACGCATTCTGGCATGCTTCCACAGTTTGATATCTATAGGACGAAGCGAAAATTTCTTTTGCAGGAAGATATATTCCGACCACAACCTCTGTCGCTCGGGTGTGGTGGCATTATTTGCATGTAGCAAACCTGACTGTCCTAAAAGTATGGCCGTGATTTGGAATAGACTATTGCCATGTTTTTGCAAGCATGACAACGGAGTGTGCAATGCCAGCATCTCAAATGGCAAACTATTGGTATGAAAACCAAAATTATGCGCCAACGTAATATAAAAAGCATGCGCCCAACTATGTTGAGTAATTTCCAACAATCGATGTATCGACTCCGCCTTGCAATGCCAACGTTCTAGTAAAAGAGCATCACGCCATCCTTGCGTAAGCAATGCTGGAGTCGTTAGCAAAGATTGAGCACACGGAATAGTCGTTAGAGCGGAATCCATCATCCTAGCCCTCAACAGCATCTGCGATAGAAAATCTTGATCTTGCGGATAACATAATTGGCATTGTACAAGTACCTCACCACGAGAATTATACACTTCTTCATCTGCTTGGCATACCACATGTAGTACCACCGAATCGTAAGCACTATCCGTATGATGGCGATGGCGACGCCAATCAGAAGCACGCACATGAATTTCCACATTGCCAACCCACTCCTGCGAACCAATGCGCAAGCGTACATCACTAAAATCAGGACCTGCATGACGATTGTGTCGTCCTACCGACAAAATCTGAATAGGCAAGCCATGAGTAGTGAATTGGTCATAGTTGGCCCACAAACGTTGCTGCCATATGTAATGTAAAAGAATCTCTGGCATATATTTGCATTTATTGCTACAAAGGTACGATAAATTTCACATATATACAAAATATTATGCTAGCATTCACACTTTTTTTATCAAAAATTTGCTTCTCTGCTATTTTTTCAGTACCTTTGCAACGAAATTGGTAGGTTATGCAAAGACATTTACACGATATATCTCCACTGAGTACCTCCTATGAGATGGGACTCAAGCGTGTGCTACTCTCTGCTAATGAGAGTGGATGTAGCATCACGCAGATTGCTGTGCTCGAACTGAAAGCAGGCGAACATAGTGCGCAACATATCCACCCAGACTTACAAGACGCGTTTTTTATCCTCGATGGCGAGATTGATATCACCATTGATGGACAAGTGCATCATTGCAAACCCGAAGATTTTGTTTTCGTAGAGCACCTCAAGACCTACGAACTGTATGCCATCACTGATGTGCGTATGCTAGCGATAGGGTGCGTGATTGAGGCGCAGCGCACCAAGCTATACCCTATGCTCTTCGAGCCCAACCTACGCACTATGGTATGGGGTGGCAAACGCTTGACTAATTGGAAGCAGTTGCCCGAACAAGATAATATAGGCGAGAGTTGGGAGGTTTCTACATTGGATATGCTTCCTTCGGTGGTTGCTAATGGCACATGGGCAGGATATCCACTTCGCGAAGTAATCGGCAAGATGCCTGATGCTATTCTGGGTAAGGCTGTAGCCAAGAAGTATCAGAACGATATGCCTCTGCTGGTCAAACTCATTGACACAAAAGCGGACTTGAGCGTACAAGTCCATCCCGATGATACGATGGCATTGCGCGAACACAATGCATCGGGCAAGACAGAGATGTGGTATGTGATTGATGCCGACCCTGATGCTTATATCTATGCGGGATTCAAAGAGGAACTCACTCCCGAAGAATACGCACGTCGTGTAGCAGATGGTACCATCATGGATGCACTAGCAAAACATGAGATTCATACTGGCGACGTGTTCTATATCCCTGCGGGTCGCGTGCATGCGATTGGCAAGGGCGTGCTATTAGTGGAGGTGCAGCAGTCATCGGATGTCACCTATCGTATCTACGATTATGATCGTCTGGGCTTAGACGGCAAACCGCGTGCATTGCATACCGAACTGGCAGCGCAGGCACTAGATTATCGCGTGTATAAGGAGTATAAGAATAGTTATAGGGATGATATAGATGCTGCCAATCCATGTCTAGATACCGAGCACTTCAGTGTGCGCGTAGTGTCCATTACCCATCCTATCCACCGCAATATGGTGAACTACGATTCGTTTGTAATCAGCACCTGTACGCAGGGCACATGCACCATTCGTATCCGCAGTACGCGCGATGAGGTGGAATTACGCGAGGGCTTCTCATGCCTGATTCCTGCTGCCATTGCCGATTATGACATTATTCCTACCACACCACAGACCAAACTACTGGAAGCATATATCAACAACGGTCCGCAAAAGACCCTCCGCCGTATGATATCACAATTCTTGCACTTGAGCGGATTCTAATATCAACTGTCAATTATCAATATACTATGCATATCACTCTCATCGCGGGCGCGCGCCCAAATTTTATGAAGATTGCTCCGTTGATCCACGCTATCAAATCAGCAGAGGCAATAGGCAAGGACATCCATTATAGCCTCGTGCATACAGGGCAGCATTACGATAAGAATATGTCGGACACCTTTTTTGAGGAGCTGAATATACCTATGCCCGATGCCAACTTGGGGTGTGGAGGCGGCACACAAGCTGAACAGACGGCTAATATCATGGTTGCATTTGAGAAGCATCTATTGGCGCACCCTACCGACTTAGTATTAGTAGTAGGTGATGTAACTAGTACTATGGCATGCTCTATTGTGGCTAAGAAACTCAACACCAAGGTATGCCACGTAGAGGCAGGTATCCGTAGTTGGGACCTCACAATGCCCGAAGAGATTAATCGCATGGTCACCGACTCATTGGCAGACTATATGTTCACCACCTCGGAGATTGCCAACAAGAATCTGCTGATGTCTGGTGCTATACTCGTTAATAGTCCATCACCAATTGCCAATTACCAATTGCCCGCACTGCAAGAGGAACAGTATGCTTTCCAACGTATCTCACAACGAGTATGGTATGTAGGTAACGTGATGATTGATACTCTATTAGCTAATCGTAACCGATTCCGCTGCCCCGCAGTATTCGATGAATTACAACTCACAGAGGGACAATATATCATGATGACCATGCACCGTCCTGCTAATGTAGATGAAGAAGTGCATCTCAAAACGCTCATGGAGCAGATTATCACCAACGTACATGGTTTGCCTA
>JAFTHS010000145.1 GCA_017457295.1 Paludibacteraceae bacterium
CTCAATTCTTCGTAAATTATCTTCTCAAACGCAGTTCTGTTGTCTATTTCAAACAATCCTTCAAATTCAGGAGGATACTCATCCAAGAAGCAAATCTTTTCCAACCCCCAAGGATTATCCTTTTCAATAGGCACAATCTTCACCACATCTCCACTCTTTACCTCTTGGAGATTAGTAAACTTCTTCTCTGCTAATACCTTGTTGTAATTCTGGGCAATGCGGATGTGGCCAGGTATTACTACCTTATTACCTTGAGCATCAACTGTTACCTTACTTGGTGGATGTATATAACCCCATTCATCCCATGCAGGGCATTCAATAACTCTGAGATTAGCGTACTTCTCCATGTTATTGCATCTCTTCGTCTCTGATTTTTCAGTCGGATTCATCTCACAGAAGTCCTTGTAAAGTTTGTTTATCATCTGGTCTGTGCTAGTTCTATCCTGTGTAAGCATCATGTTCTCTACAATCTGCTTACCCAAATCTTTCAATCCTGCGGGCATTACAGAACGTGCAAACTTCACTCCTGTATACTTGAATTTAGGATGTTTTACACCCTCATTATCAAGGATGTGCAATACATAGTTCTTCTTGGCTGCTTCATCTGTCTTATTGAGCTTAGTGAGATACAACCCTGCATCACAGATTTTCTCACGCTTGAAGTACAAACAGCAATTGTGACTATTGGTGTTCTCTTCATACCACTTAGGGAACTGCTCTGAGAAGAAATCATCAGCTTCTTGTACCAATTTGTAACCCTCATCTGTCACTTTGTCACCATCAAACATTTTGATACCTACACCACTAAAATCAATACCAAGGGAGTCAGTATCATTGAATACAACAACTCTATCCCAATTTATGTCTGATTCTGTTCCTAACTCCTTACGCTTCATGTCTACAAACTGTCGCGCAAAAGCATTCATCTGCTGAATACTCTTACTTCCCATAGAACAAATAGCATTACCAATGTCATCATCACCTAATGGGTTCATTCTACTGTTGATAGCACCATAAGCAGAGTTAATAGCAATCTTATAGCAATACTGCATAATGTCCTTTTGGTCAATGATGTAGTTATTTTCCTTTATCTTGGCTTTGAGTTCCTTTATTCTATCCTTAATTTCCTCCTCTGACATAGACTCTATTTCCGCAATCATATATTTTATTATAACCGTGTTCTTTCATGTTTTCACTCTCTGATTTTGAAGGGTCAAAGTTTTCAAGAAGTTGTGGTAACTTATGTTTTTGAAACTTCATACGATTATAACGTTCTAATCCTTTTACATAAAAATAATTAGGTTTCGTATAGCCACGAAAATCAAATCCTAACTTTTCATACATGTTTCCATTACTATATCTTCTGTCTGCATAACTTATTATGCTACCGCCATAATTTTTATCAAAATAAGATAAAAGTTTATTTGCTCCACCTATTATACTTGCTCCAATTTTATTACAAAATCTTACCAACTCCCAATCGTATTTTTTTGTAAATCTCGGCTTACTAAATGTCATCATAGAAACAAGTTCATCGTTGAAAAATAATCCCAAGTTTACTTTGCATCTCACGTCTCCTTGAATATGATTTCTTGTTAGAAACTCAGAACATTCCCCACACGAAACTTCTCTCACTTCACATTGTCTCGCATAGTATCTTTTATCAAAAATACCCATCTTTGCAGAAATAACAGATTTTATCAAATCTTTCTTATAAATCCATTCATCCTCAAATACTTGAATAAGTTGGTAGCCTATTTTTTCCACATCATCTGTCTTATTTTTATGATAATTTTTGTCATCAAGACTAGTATCAGAATGCCAATATAATCCATTATATTCTATACAAATCTTTTTATCTGGAACAAATATATCTATCTCCTTTGGAGAAATCACACTTCTACAATTTCCAATTATTTCAAAACCAAGACTAGATACCCACCCTTTAAGTTCTTTTTCACCACATGAACGAAGACCTTTATTGCATCTCGGACACCAAAATGATAAGTCCTTATCTTTTCGGAGAATCTGATAAAACTCTTCCCCACACTTTAAACACCTCAACTTATAGCCATCAGGCTTTTCTTTCAGAAAATAATGATGGTTCAGCCCAATGTATTCATCAGGATTAACAAACTCCAAATCATATTCTTTTAACCAACTTTCAACAAATGGAAAAAATCTATTTCTATGCGTTTCTCTACTTTTCGATAACTCTGCTTCCAATTGTTCTTCTGTTCTATTTCTTTTTGTTTTAGAAACCTTTGCTGCGACTTCTTTCGATTGAGCAGGATATGCAACACCATACTTTTCAAAATTAGTCTGTTTCATCTTATCCTTCACAACATCAGATTGCGCGACATTTTCCACTCCATACTTTTCAAGAGATTTTTGAACTTTCTTATCTTTCGTGGATTGTAATTGTGAAATATTTTCCACTCCATACTTATTCTTTATTGTATTCATTCTAATCTGTGAAGCCTCACTAGCATCAGATGTCCTACATTTTTTACTACAATACTTCACCAATTTACCATGAACCAAAACATTTGAACTTCTATAATTTAATCTCTTGCCGCATACTTTACATCGTCTAATTTTTTTACCCATGAATAATGCTCGTATAACTTCTCCACAAGAACCAAACACTTCTGGATAATTTTCAAGAACATCCTTACAAAACTCATGTATATCTGGGTTATTTCTAAAAAAGATTTGCCCTGAGTTTCTCTCAGGTATTTTTGCAGCAACTACTCTTTCCTTAAATTTCTTAAACTTACTCATATCTTTATTTAGTGACCTTTGACGGTATGTGTAATAATTCACTCAACAAATTCACAAAAAAGCAGTCTTATCAACCGCTTTTTTTCATTTTTCTTAGTTGTTTTTCTAAGAGTTTTAATTCTTTTTCCAATTCTTCGTTTTCTTTGTTTAGTTCTTTTATGTCTTTTCGTTCATCTACTCGTCTCTCATAAATCTCTCTCATGTATTGAGGAAACAACCCCTCAGTCTTTTGTGTGAATAAACAACCATTTGCTGATAAAACTAAATCAAATTTTTCTATAAACTGTTTTAGTTGCCCTCTGTTTATTCTACGCTCTCTATTCAAGGTATCCTTGAAAGTAAGCATATCACTATCATCACCCTCATAAATGTCTCGGTTGAAATCAAAGTAACACATCCCTACCTTTGTCTCAGGTGACATGTTGTTACTTCTTACTAATGAGGGGTATAGCGATGAAGCATCGTAAGTTACAACACAATTATAGAAACCAGGGTTAGAGGACACGAAACCACCAACCTTATTCTCATCGTCAGTTCCTCTGAATGTATGAACTTGAACTCCTCTTCGTCTTGCCAAACGAATGATACCACCGTTAGTAACAGGGATTGTGGTAATGCCTTTTTCATAATTCACACAACCAATGTTTGAAAGCATACGCAAGATGTTCATGTAACGCATCTTACCATCCAACTTCACCAGAAGTTCTACGTCACGCACGTTATACTCGACAAAGGTATCCCAATGATTAGTCATGAACTCATAGATTGTTCTACAACCTTGATAATCAACCTTACCAATACCAAGTTCCATGTTACAAATGAAGTCCAACTTATAAGATTCTTGTTTAGAACCTTTGAACTTCGTATAAATTTCCTGATAATCCATGAGGTCAACACCTGCCACATCATAGCGTGTTATTTTGTGCATCATCTTGTCTACTGCTTCACGCTCAGTTACAACGCCATAGGGAGACAAATTGAAATATGCAGCATCACCAATCACTTTACGAATGCGATTGAATGTATAAGGGTAGTCAAAGCCGTTACTATTCCAACCTGCTACAATATCAGGGTAGTCTCTGTCTTGCCAAAATTCAATAAATCTCCGTAACAAATCTTTCTCATTCTCACACTTGACAAAGATTGCTTGTTTTATCAAACCATTACCATTATAGTCATTCTTGGAGAATACGTAATACTTCTTCACAAGACTATCATAAGCGGTAATGATATTGATTTCTGCCTTGGCATCTTCAGGCTTAGGGAACTCACCGTTAGGCAATGGGTCAACCTCAATGTCAAAGAAAATTATTCGTAAGGGATTTTCAGTAAATTCAGGCTTGTCTACCTTGTCCCAATACTCGTCTAACAAAAACTACTGACAAACATCAAAATTCTCATAGATACGCTTTACACTATTGTTCTTCAAATACCTATTTCTCTCCCAAGGATATTCAAACTCTTTCTTTATCAACTTCGTGTTGAACAAAGATTTATAAGTTCCTCTTGGATGTTCAATGTAAAGGTAAGGACTGAAAGGTTTCGTCAATCGCACTCTGTTACCCTTCTCATCCCAAGTGGAGAGCTTTATACAAGGCCCTCCTAAACTCTCATCACTACACCACCAAGCATTTCTGTACATGACCTTATTATACGGATGTTCTATAAGAAAAGGAGCAACCTTTTGGCTGCTCCTTTCTTTTTATTCCCAAAAGTCTGTTTCAATTCTAAAATCTATTTTCCTATGAAAGAGAGCATGAGTTTCCCTCACAAGTTCCCCCTTCTCATCCCCATCTTCCATGTTATCTATAACTTTCCAAGTGGAATGGTAAAGTTCAACAAACCAATTGAGAAGTTCTGTAATAATTGTCTTGTGCATGTTCGTTGTTCCTTTTTGTCTCCACAGAGATTATACACGAATTTTGAATTTTTGTCAAGCAAATAATGATAAAAAATCAAAAAAAATGTGGCAGTCCCTATTGGAACTGCCCTCCAAATTTACTTTGGAACTTCTTTCTCCCACAAGGTATAACAACTCAGCCATCCTTCCTTTCCATCATACCTTATTTCCGTTTGTTTCATAATCCATCCCTCAGCACTCAATTTATTGGCTTCTCTGTAATCCTACGTCCCATATGGCTTCATAATTTGAGAAGTCCATTTATAAATTTTCTTTGTTTCACTCATCCGTCTATTCTTCTCGTAAATCCATTTTTCTTCTCTAACAACACAGTCTCAGTAAGTTGTGGCATCATAATGTCTGCCTTGTGTGTTACGATGTATACTGCCTTGTTCTGCTGCTTTGCTCTGTCTGCTATGAATTCAATGATGTGCTCCAAGCTCTTATTATCCACAGAACTATCCAAAATCTCATCATAGAATGCAACATTATACTCTACTTGTCTATGGAACTTAATGATGTCAAGGAATGAGAATGCAATCGCCAAGTCTATCTTCTTCATCTCTGCACCACTACAGTTATTATACATACAGATTACTCCATTGGCATCTGTTATCACTTCCTCAAACACTTCGTTGAATGTGAATTCAAAGGTGGATTTGAAAGATTTGAGATAATACTTTATTCGTCCATTCAACAATTCAAGTAGCATATTGACGATGTATGACCTCACACCTTGCTCACCAAAGATATGCTCACAAATGTTCATTCGACCTAATTGCTTCTGAATCTCATCAACAATTCCCTTTTTCTCCTTGCTCTGTTCCTCTGTCTCTGCCAAGGTCTATACAAACGCATCAATAGGGCTGACTGCATACTTCTCCTCAACCTTGTTCATCATCTCTTGGAGTTGATTTATTGACCTCTTAGCAGAAGCAATTCTCACATTGTTCACCTTTATGTCGTTCTCAAGTCGCTTCTGTTCATCAATGATTTTCTGAATGGTCTTTCTC
>JAFTHS010000019.1 GCA_017457295.1 Paludibacteraceae bacterium
AAATCATGACGTTGTTGGTCGTTCCAGCAATACTCTTTGTAGCTACCCTTCGAGCACAAGTAGAGTGGTGCCATCGCGATATACAAGTGCCCTTGCTCAATCACCTCTTTCATGTGGCGGAAGAATAGTGTCATAATCAGCGTAGCGATATGCGCACCATCCACGTCGGCATCGGCCATGATGATTACTTTGTGATAGCGAATCTTGCTCAGGTTCAATGCCTTAGGATCTTCTTCTGTACCGAAGGTAATACCCAATGCAGTAAAGATATTGCGTACTTCCTCACTCTCGAATACCTTATGCTCCATCGCTTTCTCCACGTTCAAGATCTTACCACGCAATGGCAGGATGGCTTGAATCTTACGGTCGCGACCAGTCTTAGCGGTACCACCTGCAGAATCTCCCTCCACGAGGAACAATTCACACTCAGCAGGGTCTTTGCTCTCGCAGTCAGCCAACTTGCCTGGCAAACCACCACCGCCCAATGGCGATTTACGCAATACACTCTGACGAGCATTACGTGCAGCGATACGTGCTTGGGCTGCCAAGATCACTTTCTCAACAATCTTCTTGGCATCATCTGGGTGCTCCTCTAAGTAGTTGCTCAATGCCTCACTAACCGCAGAAGACACCATACCTGCTACCTCTGAGTTACCCAACTTGGTCTTTGTCTGACCCTCGAATTGTGGCTCTGCTACTTTCACGCTGATAATAGCGGTCAAACCCTCGCGGAAGTCATTAGGATCGATGTTTGCATTACCATCTTTGTCTTTCAGTTTAGCTTTCTCCAGCATCTTGCTCTCCTCAGCGTATTTCTTCATCACGCGAGTGAGTGCCGAGCGGAAACCTGCCACGTGTGTACCACCTTCGATGGTGTTGATATTGTTCACATAGCTGTGTACATTCTCGTTGAAATCGGTGTTGTAGATAATTGCCACCTCTACTGGAGTACCATATTTCTCGGTGTTCAAGTGAATCACCTCTGAGATTAGCGGAGTACGGTTGCCGTCAATGTAACGCACGAACTCACTCAATCCTTCTTCTGAGTAAAATACCTCGCCCTTTGGACTGCCGTCTTCGTTCTTCTCACGCAGGTCGGTCAAACTAATGCGAACACCTGCATTCAGGTATGCTAACTCACGCATGCGGTTTGCCAAGATCTCGTAGCGATATACGGTTTCTGTGAAGATGCTACCATCTGGCCAGAATTGTACGCGTGTACCTGTACCTTCGCCTTCTGCGTAGGTGCCAATCACCTCTACTGCGTTCAATGGTTTACCTTTGGAGTAGTCTTGCGCATGAACTTTTCCATCGCGGCGAACTTCTACATGCAACTTGGTTGAAAGTGCGTTCACGCAGCTCACACCCACACCGTGCAAACCACCAGACACCTTGTAGCTGTCCTTGTTGAACTTACCTCCGGCGTGCAACACGGTCATGACTACCTCTAAGGCACTTTTGTGCTCTTTTGGGTGCATATCCACAGGAATACCACGACCGTTATCTTGTACAGTGATTGAGTTATCCTCGTTGATTGTCACTTCGATGTGGTTACAGAAACCTGCTAGTGCCTCATCAATAGAGTTGTCCACTACCTCATATACTAAGTGGTGCAAACCCTTCAGCGAAATATCGCCGATATACATCGCAGGACGCTTACGCACTGCTTCTAAACCTTCGAGCACTTGAATACTCGAACCATCGTACTTTTCTTGTTGCAATTCTAAATCTTCCATGTATAATATTGTTTATATAATTTCTTATTATCCTCCAATTTGTCCCTCTCTATCTTCTTATTTTTAGGTACGTGCGCACGTGCGCGCACAATGCGACTGCAAAGGTACTATTTTTTTTTTATTTATGCAATAGTCAAAGCTTATTTTCTTGCGTTCTCTGCTTAAATCGCAAATAAATCGTGTTTTGAGCGATTTAAAAAAATAAACATACATATCTTTTTACCCAAAGTGGCTTAAAACGAAAAAATGCGGTATAAAAACATAACAATAGGCGAGAATTTCCCGCCTATTGTTATATCTATTTTCATCCATTAAATGGATTCTGTTAATATGCGATAGCGAAGATAACGCGTTGGCTACTTGGTTTACCTGTATAAATACACCTGCCAGGCGTTTTGTCGCCTTCCAATGGAATACAGCGAATCGTAGCTTTGGTTTCTGCTTTAATTTTCTCTTCCGTTTCTGCTGTTCCGTCCCAGTGGCAAAGCAAGAATCCGGGTTTCTTAATCTCTTCTTTGAAATCTTCCCAAGTGTCCACTTCGCGGGTATTCGCCAAACGGAAGTCCAATGCTTTTTGGTAGATGTTTGCTTGAATTTCTTTGAGCAGATTTTCTATGGTTTCCACGATTCCATCGAAGGAAACAGTCTCTTTGCTCATGGTGTCACGACGGGCCAACTCTATTGTTCCATTCTCCAAATCGCGACCGCCCATAGCCAAGCGCAAAGGTACACCTTTCAGTTCATACTCAGCGAACTTGAATCCAGGAGTTGCTTTATCGCTAGCATCCACTTGTACACGAACACCTCGTTTCTTCAGTTCATCTGCAAGTGGATTCAGTTTCTCCATCAATGCATCCAACTGATCTTGTTTTTTGAATATAGGCACGATAACTACTTGCGTTGGAGCCAAGTTTGGAGGCAACACCAAACCATTATCATCCGAGTGAGTCATAATCAATGCGCCCATCAAACGGGTAGAAACGCCCCAAGAAGTAGCCCAAACATACTCATATTTATTCTCATTGGTCAAGAATTGTACATCAAACGACTTCGCAAAGTTTTGTCCCAGGAAGTGGCTTGTTCCGGCTTGCAATGCTTTACCGTCTTGCATCATTGCTTCTATTGAATACGTATTGAGTGCACCTGCAAAGCGCTCATTGGGTGATTTTACGCCCTTTACCACTGGAATGGCCATTACTTTTTCTGCAAAATCAGCATACACATCCAACATGGTTGCAGCATAATTTTCGGCTTCTTCTTTGGTAGCATGTGCGGTATGTCCTTCTTGCCAGAGGAACTCTGCTGTACGAAGGAACAATCGGGTACGCATTTCCCAGCGCATCACGTTGCACCATTGGTTGCAGAGGATTGGCAGGTCGCGGTAGGAGGATATCCAGTTCTTATAGGTTGACCAAATTATCGTTTCTGAAGTAGGACGAATAATCAGTTCTTCCTCTAGGCGTGCTTTAGGATCCACCACCACACCTTTGCCTTCGGGGTCATTCATCAGTCGATGGTGAGTCACCACAGCGCACTCTTTTGCAAAGCCCTCTACGTGTTCGGCCTCACGACTAAGAAACGACTTTGGAATAAGCAATGGAAAATAAGCATTCTTCACGCCATTCTCTTTGAAGCGACGATCCAATTCTGCTTGAATTGTTTCCCATATGGCATAGCCATAAGGTTTGATAACCATACATCCACGCACTGCAGACTGCTCTGCCAGATCTGCTTTTACCACTAATTCGTTGTACCATTTCGAGTAATCTACTGCTCGAGGGGTAAGTTTTTGAAAGTTTGCCATTTATCTCAGTTTATATTGTTTTCGTAGTTGTTCAAAGTCCGCGGGGGCTTTTTTCAGTTGGTCTGATATGCGTTGCAACCATCCCGATTCGGAATCTCCCTGCAAAGGTACTGCTTTTTTATTGATTGACAAAATCGGAAGCGAGAAAAATGCACAAAAACCTTCTAAACACATCTCACTTGCCCGCATTTTTCCCTGGATTGAGTAGCCAGCTATGTGAAAAGATGCCAAGTTTACTTTCTCCAGCAGCTCGCGATTCAGCATGGGTTCTCCTTCCCAGCAATCCAGCACTACCTGCATTTCTGGCATCTGTTTCATATGTTCCAATAGTGCCTTTTCATCGATTACACCACCTCGCGCAGCATTTATTAGCAACGCATTGGGCTTGCATCTACGCAAAATATCGGCATTGCACATATGGTAGGTAGCATGCTCTCCTTCATGTGTGAGAGGGGTGTGGAATGTCAATACATCACACAATGGAGCAATTTCTGCTAATGACTGCCCTATGCCTAATGGAGGGTCGGATACCAATACTTCATAGCCCTTTCTTTTGGCCATTTCGGCAACCAATTTGCCTACGTGTCCGTACCCTATCACGCCCAATGTTTTGCCACTTTCTCCCGATTTCAACGTGTTGAGTACCTCTTCTACATAGTCACAAACTGCTTTGGCATTACACCCTGGGCACGACATCCATTCCACTCCTGCTTCGCGACAATACGCTTGATCAATATGGTCAAAACCTATGGTTGCTGTCGCTACAAAGCGCACCTTGCTGCCTGCCAGCAGATTCTTGTCTATCCGTGTGCGTGTCCGTACTACGAGCGCATCGGCATTGCGAACGGCTTTGTTGGTGATTTCCTCGGGAGGTAAATGCCTAACTTCTATGTCTGAACCAAAGACTCCATCTAAGAATGGGATGCCTTTGTCGATGATTACCTGCATTTAATTAGTGATTAGTTAGTGATTAATTAGTGATTAGTTAGTGATTAGTTAGTGATTCCCGAATGAATAACCTACCTTCTTCGTATTAAAATGGCCAATATTCAATCCTACTAACGGCTAACTATCTTTCCAACTAAACTAATATTGTATATTGTCAATCAAGCGCACTGGACCGCAGTATACTGTTATGCACCCTACTGCATTTTCCCATGTGTTTGTTGGTTGCAGCGTTGTTTTATCTACAATCTCATAGTATTCTACTGTCAAACCATCCACAGTGTTTATGGTGTCTATCACACGCTGTTCCACTTCCTTCACATTGGCGTTTTTTGCCCATTTCAACGAAGAAATCAGTGTTTTTGATATATTTACTGCAATTGCTTTTTCTTCCGCAGAAAGTCGTTCGTTGCGGCTGCTCATAGCCAATCCGCTGGTCTCACGCACGATAGGACAACCTATTATTTGCAATCCGCTGAATTGTTCTGCCATTGATGATCGTTCTACCATATGGCGAATGATTGCCAGTTGTTGAAAATCTTTTTCTCCAAAATAGGCGCGAGTAGGGCGTACTAACTCAAATAATCGGCTAACCACTTGCACTACACCGTTGAAATGACCAGGGCGCATTTTGCCTTCCATCACCTCATCCAAGCCGTTGAAATCGAAGGAAAATGTCATTTTTATCTCTTCTTCGCTATACATTTCTTCGGGGGTTGGTGCAAACAAAAAATGCACTCCCAACGATGCAAGTAGTTCTGCATCTTTGTCTAAATTGCGGGGGTATTTCTCCAAATCCTCAGCATTGTTAAATTGGGTTGGATTTACGAATACACTCACAAAACACACTTCGTTTTCTGAGCATGCTTGTTTGATCAGCGAAGCATGTCCTGCATGTAGCGCGCCCATAGTGGGAACAAACCCGATGGTCTTCTTTTGACGAAGACAAGCGCTCACTTGGCGACTTAATTCTGTTTTTGTTGTTATAATTTGCATAATATGTGTGGGATAAACTTTTTCAGCGAAAAAATCGTGCAAAGGTACAATAATTATGGGAAAAATGAAAGTTTTTAAGCAGAAAATTCCCTTAAAAGCGAAAAAAAACTCCATTTTTCTTGTATATATGCATTTTTTTTTGTACCTTTGTAGCGGGAAATAGTACCATTATCAAAAAATTATTCATATGAGAGAGCCAAAACGCATTTTATTTGTTTCGCAGCAGATTTTTCCATATTTGGACGAGGAAACGCCTATACGCTTGCAAAACCGTCAGTTGCCAGAATATTTTCAATCTCACGGATTTGAAACGCGCACATTTATGCCTAAATTTGGCGAAATCAACGAACGTCGCAACCAGTTGCACGAAGTGATTCGTTTGTCAGGTATCAATCTTATTATTTCTAGTACCGACCATCCTTTGTTGATTAAGGTGGCTAGTATTCAATCGGCTCGCATTCAAATTTATTTCATTGACAATGATGACTATTTCCACCGTAGAAAGGGCGTTGTAGATGCTAATGCTGTTGAGTACAAAGACAACGATGAGCGTACCATATTCTTTGCACGTGGCGTATTGGAAACAGTTAAGAAGTTACGTTGGACGCCTGACATTATTTTCTGTTCGGGGTGGATGTCGGCTTTGGTGCCTTTGTATGTTAAGAAAGCATATGCTGATACCCCTTTCTTCGAGAAAGCTAAGGTAATACTCTCTCTCGACGATGAGGAATACCAAACGCCATTTGGCTCGAAGTTTGCAGAGAAATTATTGGTGGATGGTATGTTGCAAGGGGATGTGCGTAGCATTGCGGGGCTTCCTGTGGGCTACGAGGATTTGATGCGTCTTGCTGTGGATAACTCTGATGCCGTGGTACTATCTTCTCCTTCTATTAATACACGTGTGTACAACTATGTGCAAAACCGTGGTAAGAGAACCTTTGCTTATTCTGCTGAAAACGACAAAGCAGAGTTTATGGAATTTTGTAATAGTTTAGTTTCTGAGGAATGATAAGAAATAAAATACTCCACATTTTATTTGTTGTTTTGGTGGCTTCGTTTGCAAGTTGTGTAGGTGATGCCGCAAATGCAGGAGCTTCTGCTCTGCAAGATGAAGATAATATTCGTGTAAAATCCGACACCTTTGCTGTAGCATCGGAGTTGCAAGCCAGTTCGGCTATCAGTCTTACTCCCGACTCGTTTCTGTTGGGCGAATGCGATACCCATTTTGGTACTATCAAGGCGGATATTCTAACGCAAATGGCATGCCCATTGGGCTTTGAATACCCGTATGTAGAAACTGCGGAAGTTGACTCTATTTGCTTATATCTCTACTACACCAATTGGTATGGTGATGGTATGGCGCCAATCGGCATCACGGTATATGAGATGGACAAGGCCACATTGGATTATACTACTCGCTATCCTAGCGATACCACTTTGTCCACTTTCTGCAGTCTTGCTGATTCTACCAAGATTACTGCTTTGTCGCGTGTCATTATCCCTGCAGAACCTACCGATTCTCTTCTTTCTTCTGCTACCAACACGTATGTGCCATATATCCGTATTAAGTTGTCGGATGATTTTGCCAAGCGTTTCTTTGCTATCCATGATTTCTCCTCACAAGAGCAGTTTAATCAGTTGTTTAAGGGGTTGTATATAACCGCAGATTTCGGTGGAAGTTCGGTATTGTATATCACAAATATTAGTATGGGAGTTTTCTATCACTTCTCATATCCTCGCCAGAATGGAGACTCTGTGGTAAATGATGTAAAGGCTTTTTATGCTAATTCAGAGGTACGTCAAATCAACCGCTATTCTTATCCCGACCGTGAACAGATACTTAGCCATTTGAAGCAAAACGCAGATACTAACTTCATTGTTTCGCCGGCGAACATATACACGCGCTTGTCCGTGCGTATGGATTCTATTTTCAATCGTATAGAAGAGCAGTTGGGTGATCCTGAAGGGTATCGAGTATATGTTAATCGTGCAAATGTGACGGTAGATGTATTGTACGATGCTACTCAGCAGACCACACGTCCGCGTGATGAGTGGGAAGTGCCTGCTAGTTATATGCTTTTGGTGCTTGAGGACAAAATGGAGTCTTTCTTTGCCAAGAAGGAAGTGCCTTCTGATACGGTTGCTATTCTCGCACCGTTGTCTGCCGTGGCAGACACGTTGGGCAATATCTCTTATTCTTATACCTATGATTTATCTGGTATGCTAACGCAGCAATTGCGTGCAGCTAACCCACAAGAGCAACTTGATTTTGTACTCGTACCTGTCACAGTGGAGAACGCATCTTCTTCTACTTCAATTACATCTGTCAAGCAGTTGCAAACTATCTCCACTACCTATATTCGCTCTGCCAATAATAGTGTACAACCAATGGATGTAGAAATGCTTTATTCTGGCTTTAACAAACCAACTAGATAAATAGGCGCAAAAAAGCAAAGAAGCCACCAATTGGTGGCTTCTTTTTTATTCTTACCTATTATCTCGTTACGTTTATAGTGCTTCAGTTCAATACTTCAAACGTGCTGAGTGGTACTCTTTATTGCAGATAATTACAATGGATTATCCAATAAACTCTTTATAAGCTTCAGCATCCATTAGTGTATCTAATTCTGCTGCTGACACAACGCGAATCTTTATCATCCAACCCTCACCATAAGGATCGTTGTTTACCAACTCAGGTTTGTCATTGATGCTCTCGTTAATCTCCAACACTTCGCCTTCTACTGGCATGTTGAGGTCGCTCACTGTTTTTACTGCTTCTACAGAGCCAAATACTTCGTTCTGAGCAAGGGTTTCGCCTTCTGTGTTGATATCCACAAATACGATTTCGCCCAACTCTGATTGTGCATAATCGGTAATCCCGACATATGCCACTTCACCTTCTACACGAATCCATTCGTGTTCTTTGGTGTAACGTAGATTAGATGGTATATTCATATCAATTAGTTATTATTATTTCTTTTCTTTGCCAAATGGATTTTCGCCTAGCATACTCATTGCGCAACGGAAACCAATTGTGCTTGATCTGCCTGTTTGGTCCATATAGCGGCGTGTAGTAGGATCTAGCCAGTAGATACGATCGTTCCACGAACCACCTTTATATACGCGCGTATTGTCGGTAATACGAGGTGCCAAAATATCTGTTGGATCATATTTAATAGTGGCTTTTTTCTCCTCAGACAAACCTATAGTATCCAATGGATAATCTGTGTCAAACTGAGAGGTGGAGTCGCCATCCAAGAAGTTACGTTTATCATCTATAGGATCGTATGTTAATTCGATGCGTCCCCAGTCATCTAAGATAGGATTGCCATCTTCATCCACCAAGACGCGGCTGTAAATATTACCACGGAACGAGTTGTACTCGGTCATATCCTTGAATGTCATCTCACGATATACATCCAATACCCACTCGTTTACGTTACCTGCCATGTTATACAAACCAAAGTCATTTGGTGCAAACTCATCTACCGGAGCGGTCAATACGTATCCGTCATTTGGAGCACCAGCCACACCGCGCATATCACCTCGAGCACGAACAAAGTTGGCCATCATTTTGCCTAATGTCTCTTTGTTTATGTCGCGAGGTTGATAACCTGACCATGGATAAACGCGTCCTTCTGCAGGCACACCTTCTGCATCTGCAATAGGAGCAAATGCGGCATATTCCCACTCTGCCTCTGTTGGCAGACGATAACCAATCAGCAAGATACCATCTGCACGATTCAGTTTACGCTTCTGACCATTGGCGTCGGTACGCACGCCTTTACCCATTGTTGGGCTATAGGTGTTGTTGCTAAAATATTTTTCTGTGTTAAAAACAAAGTGATCACGCACCCACTCGTAAGGCACTCGATACATAGTCACCATCTCATCTGGACTTCCGCCTTCTTCCACTTCCGATGCAGGAACTTGCACAGCTTCCTTTTCATAGGTTCTATACTCTGGATGATCTGGGTTGTTCTTCAAAAACTCTTCTACCTCCTCCTCTGCCAAAAAGATATGTTGGTTCAGCAATTCATATGGGGGCAATTCGATGAATTTGCCTTCCACAAGAATGCGTTCGTTCACGCGGTCAGTACGCCATTGGCAATATGCCATAGCTTGTTCCCACGATACACCCACTACTGGGTAAAAACTATATGCAGGGTGAGTGAAATAGTTATCTACAAAAGGCTCGTTATATGCCATTTCATTACGCCATACAGTGGTATCTGGATATATCAAATCTATAAAATCCGTACGATAAGGGCCAAATACATATTTCATCCACTCTACATATTCTCTCCAACCGATATTGGTTACCTCATATTTGTCCATGTAGAAGGAACTAACAGTAATAGTCCTGCGCTCATTGTTGCGTGGTGCAGTCAAAAACTCGTCCATCTGACCAATACTGAACGATCCTCCTTCAATAGGAATCATACCTGTTGGTACAATCGAAGGATCTCCATTATATGCTTGAAAGCGGGTTGTCTTTTTGTCAAAGGTATTCCAGCCTGTGAGAAACGAGCGATCGGTATTCAAATCTTTGTTCCCGCCGCAGCTACTCATTATCATTGCCACGATTCCAAAAAGCACAATTTTTCTAACTGTATTCATAACCATCAGATTAAAATATAATGTATATTTAGTTTCAGCCCGCAAAATTACAAAAAAAAACTCAATTATGCTAACTTTTTTCGAGAAAAAATGCAGAAAATGTGTTTTTTATCAAAAATCACCCTTTTTTTCTATCTATTTTTGCATAAAATTGGCATAATAGCAATATTTTTTGTATCTTTGCAGGTCAAATGAAAAAGAGCATTTTGTTACGGGGTCAGTTGGTAGATTTCTCGCGCCCGCGGGTGGCGGCAATTGTCAATTTATCTCCTGATAGTTTCTACACTTCGTATAGCGTTATCGACGAAGCGGCTTTTCTCGTACAAATTGATACTCTTTTGCAAGAAGGAGCAGATTGGTTAGATCTAGGAGCATGCTCTACGCGCCCTGGATTCATACCAGTATCTTCACAAGAGGAATGGCAATTACTGCGCAAGGGGATAGAGATAATCCGCCATCATTGGCCAAAGGTGCCTCTGTCTGTCGATACTTTCCGCGTTGAAATCGCAGAAAAAGCACTATCTTGCGGAGCGGATATGGTAAATGATGTAGGCATTATGAATGAAGATGTTGCTGTTTGGGGTGTCCTTGCGAATAGGGGTGTGCCGTATATTTTAACCTATTCGCAAGAAGCGGCCAGCACAAATATTATGTCGGATATGCTGCATTTCTTTCAAGAAAGATTAGATAGCTTGCATCGTCAAGGTATTGCAGATGTTGTCATAGATCCAGGCTTTGGATTTGCAAAGACAATCCAGCAAAATTACGCCATATTGCGTCAATTGGATGTTTTGCGAACGTTGAATGCTCCCATTTTGGTAGGAGTGTCACGCAAATCAATGTTGTACAAGCCATTGCAAACTACTCCTGCAGATGTATTGCCTGCTACAGTGGCTGCTCACACTTTGGCACTTGAACGAGGAGCGGATATACTACGAGTCCATGATGTCAAGGCTGCAGTACAAGCAATTACTATTTATCAGTTAACCCATGATGTGCAGTTATCTGACACCATACAAAAGCAACCAAGATAAAAGCATATGTATATCGGACTGAAAGATATTATTGATATTTTGTTGGTATCCACCATTCTCTTTGGTGCTTATCAACTTTTGCGTCGTTCTGGTGCAAGCAATTTGTTTTGGGGAATCCTTGCATTTGTATTAGCATGGATGCTTGTTAGTTATGTGTTTGACTTAGAATTGACAGGCGCATTATTCGAGCGTTTTATCAGCGTAGGAGCTGTGGCTTTGGTGATTATTTTTCAGACCGAAATTCGTTCATTCTTTTATGGCATAGGTGCGCGTTTCAATATGGAACGTATTCGCCGTCATTGGTCCAAAACAAGAGATATAGAATTAGCCCAACGTCAGATAGACAGTATTGTTTTGGCATGTTCTCATATGTCAGCCTCCAAAACGGGAGCACTGATCATCATCGCTAATCAGCAGGGGCTTAATGAATATGCTGATACAGGAGAAATAGTAGACGCTACTATCTCAGTTCAGATGATTGAGAATATCTTTTTCAAGAATACTCCTCTTCATGACGGGGCAATGATTATTTCTGCGGGGCGTATTTACGCTGCGGCATGTATTTTACCTGTTTCCAAACGCCAAGATTTGCCAAAATCTTATGGACTTCGTCACCGAGCAGCATTGGGGTTGACTGAGAAAACAGATGCCATTGCTATCGTGGTTTCAGAGGAGACGGGCAAAATATCTGTGGCACAAGGCAATACAATAAAAGCGGTGACTACCAATGAATTGGAACACAAGTATTTGGCTCCTGCTTTCGGAATTGAATATAAAGAAAAAAATAATATAGTAAATCGCAAATAGTCAAATTGTAAACTTAGTATGACATTTCAACGAACTCTTGTAACTTCGGCTCTTCCATATGCCAATGGTCCCGTGCATATTGGACACCTTGCGGGTGTATATGTTCCAGCTGATATTTATGTTCGCTATCTCCGTTTGAAAGGCGAAAATGTGCTTTTTGTGGGTGGTAGCGATGAGCATGGTGTTCCTGTCACCATCCGTGCACGCAAAGAGGGTATTACCACCCAACAAGTAGTGGACCGTTACCATCAAATCATCAAAGATTCTTTTGAGGGTTTTGGTATATCTTTCGATGTGTATTCGCGCACGACTAGTCAAACGCACCATCAACTAGCATCCGACTTTTTCCGTCACCTCTATGATAATGGTAAATTTGTAGAACAAACTTCCGAGCAGTTCTATGATCTAGAGACCCAGGAGTTCCTCACCGACCGCAACATCCGTGGTGAGTGTCCCCGTTGCCATGCTGCAGGTGCTTACGGCGACCAATGTGAGAAATGTGGTGCCACTCTTTCTCCCGATGAGCTCATCAATCCATACAACGCTATCAACGGTAACCCGCTTACCAAAAAAGAAACCAAACATTGGTACTTGCCTCTTGACCAATACCAGCAATGGCTCGAAGAATGGATCTTACAGGAGCATAAAGAATGGCGTCCAAATGTGTATGGCCAATGCAAATCGTGGTTAGATGGTGGACTCCGTCCACGCGCTGTGACACGTGACCTTGATTGGGGGATTCCTGTGCCTGTGGAGGGTGCAGAGGGCAAGGTGCTCTACGTGTGGTTCGATGCTCCTATTGGTTACATCTCCAATACCAAAGAACTCTGCGATGCCAAGCCAGAGCAGTTCGGCTCATGGGAGACTTGGTGGAAAGACCCTTCTACCCGCCTCATCCACTTTATCGGCAAAGACAACATCGTCTTCCACTGCATCGTCTTCCCTACTATGCTCAAAGCAGAGGGCAGTTATATTGTACCAGACAATGTACCTTCCAACGAGTTCCTCAACCTCGAGGGCGACAAGATCTCTACCTCTCGCAACTGGGCGGTATGGCTCAACGAGTACCTAGTGGATTTCCCTGGCAAACAAGATGTCTTACGTTATGTGCTTACGGCCAATGCCCCAGAAACCAAAGACAATGATTTCACCTGGGCAGATTTCCAAGCACGCAACAATAATGAGCTTGTAGCTATCTATGGAAATTTCGTGAACCGTGCCCTTGTGCTTACCAAGAAGTATTTCGATGGTAAAGTTCCTGCTGCTGGTACATTCAACGAATACGACCAAGCTACTATTGCCGAGTTCCAAAATGTAAAAGCCGAACTGGAGAAACTGCTCAACGATTTCCGCTTCCGCGATGCACAAAAAGAGGCTATGAATCTCGCACGTATCGGCAATAAATACCTCGCAGATACTGAACCTTGGAAAGTGGCAAAAACCGACATGGAGCGTACTGCTACCATTTTGCATCTTGCATTGCAGATTGCTGCTAACTTGAGTATTGCTTTCGAGCCATTCTTACCATTCTCTTCGGCTAAACTACGTCAAATGCTTTCAATGTCCGAATTGAGGTGGGAAGAATTAGGCCATATTGATTTGCTCAAAGAGGGGCAAGAGTTGGGCGAAGTCAGTCTGCTCTTCGAGAAGATTGAGGATGCTACTATACAAGCGCAACTTGATCGCCTTGCTGCTATCAAGACTGCCAACGAAGAGGCTGAGAAGCAAGAGGCACTCCGTAATTGGCAACCAGAACCTATCAAAGAAGCTACTAATATCGATGAATTTGCTAAAATGGATATCCGTGTGGCTACTGTGCTTGACTGCCAACCGGTTAAGAAATCCGAACGACTATTGCAGTTCCGTTTAGACGATGGAATGGGTGGTCGTACCATTCTTTCTGGTATTGCACAAAGTTATCCCGATCCATCGGTGTTGATAGGCAAGCAGATATTGTATATTGCTAATTTCCCTTCTCGTAAGATGATGGGGATAGAGTCACAAGGTATGATTCTTTCGGCAGTAGATGCCGATGGCAAGTTGGTTGTCACCACGGTTACTGCTCCCGTCAAGAATGGTAGCCAAGTGGGATGATACATAATAAATATATGTAAGGAAACATAATATATTCATATAAAAAAACAGAGAGTACCGAAACGCTGAGAAGGGAGTAGGTATAACAAAAAATTTATATATCATGATTAAAAATTTTATTCACCAGTTTCTGCATTTAGTAGATAGTGGCAAACTGCTAAAGTCGCCTTACAAATGGCTGTATGTACTATCGGGTGCATTGTGTTTCTTGCCTTTATTGGCCTTTGTTGGAGGCGTTATTGCGATGTGGGACGAAGTTATTACTTTATTGGGTAATGGTTTCTGGAACAATTTCGTTAGCGTTTTTGTATTGATTCTTTTTGTTTATGCATTGTTAATCTTTGCTTTGATTGGATGGCATTTCTGGCTAAATAGAAAGAATAATATTGACAATATCATACCCGATAACTCACGTATCGTAGCTATTCCATTAGTAAGTGATTTGCTTCAATGCCAAGGACAAATAATCAGCATTTTCATGGTGTTTGTTCCTTTTATTGCGGGCTTATTAGCTTACGTGGCATGTTTGCTTACGAATGGATTTGATATTTATAAGGATTTCAACTTCTTGATTTATCTACTTGCGTTTGTTGTAGCAGTGATTGCAATCATTGTGGTTGCTTATTTGTATCTGTTGCTTATTCATTTCATTTGCGAGCGTATCCGTCTTTTGCCTCAAATCAGCAATGATGTGCATAGCATCCAAACAGGTATCCAAACCGAAGATGCTACTCCTTCTTATGCTTCATTTGCTTTGGAGCAACCTACCACACCTCCATTGAAGGTTATTCTCTTCTCGCTTCTTGCTGCTGTTGTAGTTGCATTGGGAGTTGCATTCTACATCTCTATTTCTAATACAATCGCAATGAGCAAGTCAATCTACAAACCATTGAAAGAAAGCCGAATCGAAAAATTGAATGCGGATTACGAAGACTTCAACTCATTCTATTATGACGTTAGAGAGGCATGTGAGTTAGCAAAAGATACTGCTAAATTTGAAGAAATCAACTACAAGCGTCTCCATGCTTTCTTGACAGACTACTACTTCAACGATGAGTACAAGCAGCAGCTAGAGGAGCAAGCTCACAAGGCATATGATGAGCAGCAAATCCAACCAATTATGTCGCAAGTTGACAGTCTTGTTCAACTGTGGGAAGTGTATATCGAGGAACATGACCCTGCTTCTTATTTGATTGTTAAAACTTATACAGACATCTATGAAGAAGAGAGTTGGTATTACACTTATGATCGTCCTGAATATTGGTTCTCGACCAGAGAGCCTATCAGCGAGGTGGTAGATGCTAATATTTCTTACGTGCCTCTCAACGAGAATGGAAGAAAACCATCTGGCGTTGCTGTCACCAAATGCAATCTTAAAGAGCTCCAAAAGCATAGAAGCAGAAAGTCCAGCTGTTATTATTCTAATATTGATGATAAATCGTTCTGGGATCGCTATACAATGAATGTTACTATCAATAGCGTAACCTTAGAGGATGGTACTGTTATTAAGTCGGATGCACTTAATGCGGTTCCTGGCAGCATAAAGGAGTATATTGCTAACCCATCTGACAAAAATCTTGAAATATTAATCAAGGAGCAACTCAAGAAGGATTTTGTTGGTCGAGTTGATTACGTGTCTCAAGTTGTTAATAAGGGGGTACGTGAGCAAGATCCTCTCTGTTTCGACTTTGTTGAGTACGAAGAATAAAATAAGTATCTTGAATATATCACAAAAATGTAGCGCAACAGCGCTACATTTTTGTGTTTATACCTCTATCAATAGTCACATATTTGGATATACAATCGGCTTAAAGTACCAGTTTTGTGACTATAAAAATCACTTTGTCTAAATAAAAATGCAAAAAAATGCCTGAAAATTTGGTCAATCCAAATAATTGTTGTACCTTTGCACCCGCATTTCGGAAAAGTGGCGGTCGCCTAATGCCGTAGAGCGGCAGTCATAGCGACAAGCGCATTCCGACAAAGGCGGGATAGCTCAGCTGGTTAGAGCGCATGATTCATAATCATGAGGTCCCCAGTTCAATCCTGGGTCCCGCTACAAAAAAGACTGCATCGCGATGCAGTCTTTCTTATTTTATGTTTTAGATTAACCTATCTGCCAACTACTTTCAAGTACTCTTCAATACTCAACGCACCTAGTTTGGTCGCATTTTCTTCGGTGATAGGAATAATTTGTCCTTGGTTACTATTGAGCCAGTTCATAAATTCGTTATTCTTTTGCAGCATTTTTTGATACCATTTTGCCTCTTCCAAGGTATCAAATCCAGATACTTGCAATGCACTCTGTCCTTGTGAGAACAGTGGTATTTGCTTCAAGTCGAAATCCTTAATCATAAATTGCGAGAAGTTGTACAAGGCCACTTGATAGAGCAGTGTATTTAGTATCTTTTCATCGTTAGGCACAATCATTAGTACTATCGAAGCCATATTAGTTTCTGTGCTAAATGCTAATACGCTATCTCCCTCCTCTATGTTCTCGGTCGTTTCTACTGCGCGACGGTCTTGTAGCGATGTGCCTATGCTTGCTTGGCTCTCTGCTCCTTGTCCCATCAGCGCAATCATATCTTTTGCCATCGCAGTCAATTCGTTATCTGGATAGCGGGTTACCATATCTTGCAATTCTTGTGTAAAGGCCTCTTGTCCTTCTGTTTTAGCTACTGCTATGGCGTTCAGGAATAGGAAGCGGGGCATCAACGGCGTCAATGGATAATGTTCTTCCGCATACTGTTTATTGGCTTTTACTGCTGCAAAATTATTGTTTTGGTAGTTGTAGTATGTATTTTCGTACAGCGAATCTTGCTCCGCAGACATCTTCTTCAATCGTTCAAAATAGTCTGGTTGTGACACGATTGTTGCTTCTTTAGATTCTGGGAATTGTTGGATAATAGCTTTTCTGTATTGTTCTGCATCTGCTTTATTTTGGTTTTTCAGCGCAGTCAGATATTGCATATAGTACAGTTCCACCAATCTCTCGTTCGTTGGGAAGCGACGGCAATACTCTTGGAAGGTAGCATCGCTCAATGCTTGGTCACCTACGCGGTCACGGTATATATATACCATATTGTATAGTGCATCAGCAATTTGTTGATTCGAGCGTTCTATATCTTCTGCAGTCTTAGGTATTTGTTGCAGGTAGAATGCAGGTTTATGGTCATCTATTTCTGCTGTTTGTTCTGCTTTGCTAATGGTCTCCTCATTGGTGATCGAATCCTCTGGTATTTCTTCTTCTGTGGCCATGAAGGACGAACTTGTCGAAGCTTTACTTAGGCGTCTCCAGTTATCTTCTAATATGCGATTACCCCATTGAGTACGGAATGTCTGTTTACCCGAACGCATGAGTTGAGGGTTATAGAAGTACCATGCTCCGCTGCCTCCTCCACCCAACATGTTTTGGGTATTCACGCTGCGTGGACCATTGTCATTTTCTGCTGCACGTTCTGCTTGAGCCAGTCGTTCGGCTTCGTCTTTTTCTGCTTGAATCAAGTCTGCAATTATTTTCTCCACTACTTTCAGTTGTTCTTCTTCGCTCAGAGCGGCTAAGCGTTGCAGCGAGTCTTGCAGCACTACTATATTGTGTTCTACTACCAGTTCATCCAAGGTCTCTGAACGGCGTTGTATACGAGCATATTGTTCGTTTTCTACGGAGAGTATTTGTGTTGCTTCTTTGTAGCATGGACTAGCTTTTACATAGTCACGTTGTTTGTAATATATGTCACCTGCATTCACCAGTACCACGGCTTTGTTTATTCCATTCTCTGTGCTACTTTCTATACCTTTTTCGTAGTATTCTAATGCTTTTGTTGTGTCTTCATGTTCCAAATAAATATCTCCTATAGTACCATATATTTGGTCCAGTCGATTTTTGTGTTTATCCAGTTGCGCCATCTTTTGTAGGATATTGATCGACTTCTGAATGTCGTCTTCCAATTGCGATTGTTGCAGACGGGCATTAAATTCCATTTCATTATCGGGTTGCAGGTCTAATACTCGTTTATATGCATTGCGTGCGGCGGATTTATCGCCTTGCATCTGGTATAGTTGTCCCAGCACGTAGTAGAAGCGTGGACGATTGCCTCTTCTATCTTCGTTTTTTACTGCTATTTTCACAAATGGTATAGCGGCATCATATTGTTTGGTTTTCAGCAATATGTCTGCACTCACAGCCGAATAGAGTGGCGCACTATTTTTGCTCAAATGGTCCACTTGCACTTTTCTCAGCACATCTTCTGCCTCGTACAGCCATCCCAACTCCGCGTACGCTCGAGCCGACCATAGTTGACATTGTGCTACTATGTCTTTGTCATAGGCATAGTGGCGAGCTATATAGTTGAACGTACTAATGCTACCCAGAAAGTCGCCTTTATGAAATTCCGCTTTGCCTAGTAGTAGCCATGCCTTGCCCATTTGGTTGTTAAATTCTTCTTGTTCCAACCATGCTTTGTACTCTGGATCTTTGCGGCGCTTTTCTTGATTCACTTTTGGTCGTGCCTTGATGCTATGTAGTTTGATGCACTTGCGGCATTTTTCTATGGTTCCATCCATCTGAGAGGTAGCTGCTTTAGCGGCCTCATGATTTGACACGGGATATAGATTCAGTACGGTAGAATAGTCATCTTCGTTGGCTTCACGAATCGCATCTTCGCCTTCTGCAAACGAAATATTACCATTGTAGTAAATATTGTATTTGGTTTTCGTTTGATGAAAACTGCGACTTGCCCATGTGTTTTTCTGCGTAGAGCATGCGGTATGCATCGTGGCATATGCACACAGCAGTAGTATGTATATAATGTGTCTCTTCATATCTATTCTAATCCTTTGATATGGCTTGGTGCGGCTACAAATTCTTTCAGGTAGAATGGCTCATAGTATGCCACTTGTTTCACGTCTAATATTTTTTGCGTTGCTTGTTGTTCTGCCAGTTGCCCCATGTATATTGCTTGAGGCACTACGTCATCAACAAAGCATGCATTTTTTGCGCTGATTACTTCTTTGCATTTGGCTGCACCATTGCCGAAGAAATATGCTTTACCTTTCTCCAGCAGTTCGCCGTATGACGTTGTGTCTATTATTTTCGCTTCTATATCTCCTATTCGTTGCAGGTTAGTTGGTTGATATTGAGCGGTATATACTTCCATTCTTCTGGCATCAATCATGGGGCATAGTATGGCATTCTCTTCCATGTCTGGGGCAACTGCCTGCGCTGCGGCACATAGTATCTGCAGTGTATCTACGGGAATAAGCGGAATGTTCCTACCATAGCATACTCCTTTTGCCAAGCTTGCTCCTATCCGCAATCCTGTATAGCTGCCGGGCCCTTCCGACAATGCTACTGCGTCCAATGTCCAACCGTTCTTGCTTGCTGTTTCCAGCAGTTCTTCTACGAATACGGCCAGTTCGCTAGCGTGATTTGCTCCGTTCAGATTGGCTTTTTGTGCCACTGCTTTGCCGTCTATTGTGATGGCGGCGGAGCAGCACGAGGTTGATGTTTCTATGTTCAGTATTGTCATGGTTATTCTACTTGTAGCACCAGTCCTTTCAGGTATTCGCCTTCGGGGTGGTATATGTTGATTGGGTGATCTGCTGGCTGATGCAGTTGATGTAGGATGCGCACTTTTCTCCCCACTTGTGCTGCGGCGGAGAACACGGCCAAGCGAAACATTTCTTTATCAATTGCTTGCGAGCAGGAGAAGGTAAAGAGAATACCCCCAGGACGAATGCTTTGTATCCCCTTCGCATTCAGTCGCTGATAGCCGCGCAAGGCATTCTTTATGGCATCACGATGTTTAGCAAACGCAGGAGGGTCCAATATGATTAGGTCATATTTGTTTTCATTCTTGGCCATGAATTCAAAGGCTTCTTCGGCGAATGCTTCATGCGGAGCATCTGCGCCAAAGTTCCTTTCCACGTTGCTGCGTACCAGCTCTATGGCTTTTTGGCTCACATCCACCGAATGTACCAGTTTTGCTCCTCCTCGCAGCGCATACACCGAGAATCCTCCTGTATAGCAGAACATGTTCAGCACCTCTTTGCCGTGGGCGTAATGCTCCAGCAGCGAGCGGTTATCGCGTTGGTCAATAAAGAAACCCGTCTTCTGACCGCGAAGCCAATCTATTCGAAAGTCCAGCCCATTCTCTTTTGCCCAAAAGTCTTCGTTCGTATCGGTGGCTTCTCCTATCAGATAGCCCACTCGTTCGCCTGTTATAGGGGCTTTGTGTGGCAGGGTATCGTCGGATTTGTAATATACTTTGCTTACTTGAGGCACTATTTCTGCTATGGCTTCTGCTATCTCTTTTCTCGAGCAATGCATGCCTATGGAGTGGGCTTGTACTACGGCTGTGTCGGCATATACATCCACTATCAATCCTGGCAGAAAATCCCCTTCGCCGTGTACCAATCGATAGCTGTTGTTGGTTGTGCTTATCAGTCCTAATGTCTGTCGCACTTCGTATGCTGCACCTATACGCTCTTGCCAAAAATCCGCGGGTAGTTCTCCTACTCCAAACGCTAATATCCGCACGGCAATCGAACCTATCTGATAGTGTCCAACGCCCTGTATGTTTCCTTTGCTATCCACCACTTGCACCACTTCGCCTTCCTGAAGTTGGGCATATGGATAGTCGGCATCCAGTTGAATACTGCGGATTGCCCCTGAGAACACCCATGGGTGAAAACGCAATAGCGAATCTTCTTTATGAGGTTTCAAATATACCGTTGTCATACTTTCTAATCACTTAACTGTTAGGTGTTGTTGCGCCGTTCTCTGTGCATCTCTTCGCCATAGCTTCTTGTTGGCGTTGTATTTGTGCTTCTTTTTCTGCTCGCTTCAGGGCTTCCACGGCTCGTTTGGATAGTGGCTTAGTGCGTTGAAGGGTTAGATAGATAAGCAGTGTAGCCCATGCATCTGTCGAAGCATATTTGGCTTGTTCTGGAGTCAGGTGACTATTTTCCCAGTTCGTCAGTTGTTGAGCTTTGCTTATTTTTTTGCCAAAGATAATGGCAAATATCTTCTGCAATCCCAGTTCCATGATTCCATATTTGCACACTATCGACTGCAGGTCAATGCAGTTGGCGGGCTTAAAGTCTCGCCGACGTCTTAATCCTGTTATGTCATCTTTGAATGCCAGTCCTACTTTGCATATGTTGGGGTTGGCAAATATCTCTGCTATCTCTGCGGGCAGCCCGATATGTGTCAGTCTGAATAGGTAGCAACGCTCTTCTGTTGCTATTTGTACCAATGCAGTAGGGTAGTGCACTCCACGCTTGAAGGAGGGGCGTGCTTCGGTGTCCACTCCCAATACGGTATGGCTACGCAGGTATGCTGCGGCCTCGGCCACCATCTCCATGCGATCTACCACTATCACTTCTCCTTCAAAGTAAACTACGGGCATACCTTGAATGGCGGTCTTGGTGATATGTTGTGCAAATGTATTTTCTATATAACTATTCATCGCAGAGTTGTGATAGGGCATGTAGCGGACGAAGCACGTTCAGCAGTTTTTGTCCCCAGTGTTGTTCAAAGGCCTCCAGGCAGTTCACCAGTGCATCGTTCATCAAACTCTCTTCGCCTGTTTGGTAGTTGCATGCCAATTCTTTTATTTCCTGAAAGATATCTGCTATATCTTCGGATATGTAGGCGGTAATGGGCTCATCTGAGTAGCGCATATCTTCCATATACACTTCCAGATAGGCGTCATCGGTTCCCAGTTTTTGTGCTATGCTTTGTCGCAGTTGATCATATTCATCTTCGGTCACATAGCGTTCCATATAGCCATCCAGTTCTTCTTCGCCTTTGTCCAGCAATCGTGCTTTCAGGTATAACAGGGGGAGCAGACACAGCATTTTTTCTATGAAGTCTTTCTTCTCTTGTTCGGCTGACTGTTCTAGGTAGAGGCATACTTGCACGGCTACTGTCACAAATTCCACAGCGGCTGTTTGATATACGTAATGGGTATTTTGTTCGTTCATAGGGGTATTGTTTTATGTTTGTCTGATGTGTTTGTAGTGTTGTTTATGTGTGTATCAATCGGTGTTATGTATATAGAAAAATGGGTTATCTATTATGGTCTGTTGATACAATTTGCTAAATTCGTGCAAAATTACTGCTTTTTTGTGATATATGCAAATTTTTTTCTTTTTCCGTCTTGTCTTTTGTCTGTCTATTGTCTGTCTATTGTTTCAATCAATTTATTTCTTTTCCCGAGTGCTAATCTGGTTGTCACTTTTTTTATGCTGCCAATTACCTGACTTTAATTAGTGATTAATTAGTGATTAATTAGTTATTAATTAGTGATTAGTTAGTGATTATCCTACCTTCATCCTAAGAAAATCATAAGAAAACCGCACCAATCTCGTAGTTTTTTGGGGAATTTTGTGTTTGTTCACCCTTCCGCATACTATATGTTCTTGTATGTTCATTCCCCCGAATGCTATTTGGTGTCTTCTCTGTTTTCCGCTACCAGTTTAGTGCTCGCGGATTTCCCCGCGAGTAATCCCCGCCTCTAAACCCTAAACAGTAGGCGCCTTGCACCGTTCTCTAAACAAGACTTACCCTTAAAACTTTTAAAGTTTCCATATTAGAAACGCAATTTTTAGCAGTATATTACACCCTCTGTTCTGGTTGTTGAGGGTACCCAAAACAGCCAGAACAGAGGGGCCAAAAGTCCGAATAACAGAAAAAGTTTGACAGCAATGCAAAAAAAACATTCACTTACTCTTGTATATATCATATATTTTTCGTAATTTTGCATGCGGAATTGTACTTAACAATCTCAACGTTTACCATAATGACACTCAAACTTTCCAATATCAGTCTCTTTCTAATCACCGCTTCCGCCTTACTACTATCATGTAGTAATGAGGATTTAGCACTAAGCAAAGTAGACAACCTCATCGAACTCCATCAATCTACCCAGACGAATTATCAAAAGCAGTTGGACTCTCTACAACTGGTCATATCATCGGCAAACATGAGTGATGACGAGAGTTTTGAACGATACGGGCAATTGTTTGATATGTATAGAGGGTTTAATGTTGACTCTCAGTTGGTTTTTGTGCAGAAGCGTCTTGCTCTGGCTTCGCAAACCGACATACTCGAGCATAAGCAAGTAGCACAACTGAACAATGCCGAAGTGCTGATGCGCTCAGGAATGTATCATGAGGCAATTAGTTGGATGGATATGGTTGCAGCCTCGCCCGTCGAACCTGTATTACGACCATATTATTTCCATTTACGCCGGACATTATATGGATTGATGGAAGACTTTTCTATCACAGAACAGGAGAGGTTGCACTATCATCAGCTCACGCAAGACTATCGCGACTCCATCATCGCTGTGGAGCCAGAGAAAAGCTTTGTTCACGAACTCGTTCGAGCTGATGCGCTGTATGCGGTCGGACAGTACAACCAAGCACTTGAGGTCCTGGAAGCCTACGAAGCTGCCAATGGAGCCGAAACAGAATCTGTAAATATCCGTTCAATAACAAAAGCACAGATATATCGGGCCATGGGTAACCACAAGGAGGAGAAACGTTACCTCATAATTTCCGCATGCGCTGACCTGCAAAAGGCTTTGCGCGAGTATATAGCCTTGCGCGAGTTGGCAGTACTGCTCTATAACGAGGGGGATGTTGAGCGTGCGTATCGCTATATGACATGTGCTATCGAAGATGCCAATGCCGGCAATATGCGCGGACGTACGCTCGAGATCGGTATGATCTATCCTATTGTCGAAAGTGCCTATAGGAAGCAGATTGTTATGCGTGAGCGGCTGCTGTACGGCTTAATTGCCAACATCGCATTGATTGCGACATTGTCAGTGCTGTTTTCAGTCTATTATGCACGCCAGCGTAAAAAATTGGCAATCGTTAATTCAAAACTTAAAGAGGCTAATATCGACCTCAAGCAGAGCAACCATATAAAAACTGTGTATGTCGGCCATTATATGATGATGACATCACTGTTGATAGAGCGATTTGATGCATGGCGCAAACAACTGAACCAGAAGATCAAAAGCAATGACATTGAACCGGTGCAAAAAGAACTGGCTTCGCAACGTTTTACACAAGAGCA
Source organism: Paludibacteraceae bacterium (assembly GCA_017457295.1). Lineage (GTDB taxonomy): Bacteria > Bacteroidota > Bacteroidia > Bacteroidales > Paludibacteraceae > Colicola. The sequence goes on from JAFTHS010000019.1 coordinate 24,127, forward strand.
GCTGGCTGCCTTCTATCAAGACTTTGACGAGGCGTTCCTTAATATCTTCCCTGACTTTGTTGACAAAGTGCAGGATTTGCTGATAGACAATTATGTATTTCGGACAAAACCGGGAGAGAAACTCAACACCGACCTGCGCGTTCTCTGTTGCATTCGACTGGGAATCACCGACAGCACCCAGATTGCATCGTTCCTTCGATACTCCCTTTCAACAATATATAATTCGCGTACGCGGATGCGCAATTTGGCAAAAGGTAATCGTGACAAATTTGAAGAGCGGGTTGAAAACCTCTAAATCGCCTTCAAAATTACTCCTTTCTTGACTACTTTGTTTGACGCACAAGTAAATCTATATATCACTGAATATCAGCACAAAGAGATTTTCTCTTATTTCTAATTCACTACTTTTTTACTGAGCGCTCTTGCATATTTACGCAAAAGCTTGTAATTTTGCACCGAAAACCATTAAAAAACATACTTTATGAAAACTCGTTTATTTTCCCTTTCTTTGATTATGCTGGCAGCCGTTCAGGTATTTGCCGGTCGTATTTACCTTATCGGTGACGCTACGTCTTCCGGTTGGTCTCTGGATGCCGCTCCACTCATGGAGCAGATTGGTGACAACGTGTATCAGTGGGTTGGCAATCTGAATGACGGAACACTAAAGTTCCTCACCCACAAGGATTGGGTACCGTCGTATGGACCTACAACTAACAACACAGCTTTGACTGTAGGAACATTTGACTTGCAACTGCGTAGTAGTTATGCTGATCCCGATAACGCGTTTGCCGTTACAGCCGGACGTTATGCGCTTACCATCGACCTGTCAGGCGATACACCGCAACTCACCGTTGCTAACGGTGCAGAACTGCCGGATAAAGGACTGTCTTCTTACTATCCGGTAGCTATCTATGCTATCGGCAGTGCCACAACCGCCGGATGGACGGCCTCCAATGCCGTTGAGATGCACGAGTCCGCATGCAACAGTGGCATTTACAACGGAACACTTACCCTCAGTTCGGGCGAACTGAAATTCCTCAACCAAAAAGACTTGGGAGCAGGTTATGGTGCTTCTGTCAGCAACGATCCTATTAATGGCGCAGGCGTGTACACGCTCAAGGCGCTCGATGAGGCCGACTTAAAGTTCGCTGTCACACTGGACGAAGCCACTGAGTTTGACGTAACAGCCAACATCGTTGCTGGATCGCTCAGCCTCACCGCTACCGGTGTGGAACCAGAGGTCGTTTATCCAGCTAAGTTGTATATCATCGGACCGGCTGTAGGAGGTTGGAGTTGGGATGACAATGGTCTGGAAATGACAACATTGGAAGAAGGTGTTTATACCTGGACAGGTAAGCTTCTGGCCGGTGAGATGAAGTTCTTCGAGCAACCCGATTTCGGGGCAGTTGCTTATGGAGCCACTGAGGCTGGCAAGGTTATGAGTGCGGACGGCGAATACGACATCGTCAAACTAACAGACAACGATAACAAGTTCATCGCTCCGGCTAATAATGTCACACTGACGGTCAATCTGAAAACAATGAAACTCACATCGGCTAAAGACGTCACGTCACTCAGTGATATCGTTTTGCTCGATGGTATGACTGATGTATATGACATTACCGGATCGTTTGTTACACGTATCGAGAACAGTTATGTAGGTAGTTGCGGGCTCAAAGCAGGTATCTACATTTTCAAGTCTGCTCAAATTATACAAAAGGTAGTCATACGATAATCGGTATTATTACCGCTAATTATATTTTCTGATAAGTATGAAGAGTCTCCGTTGTCTCTCCATTACCGTAGCTCTGTTTGCTTGCACCCTGTCCATCAGGGCGCAAGTGAGCGGGGTGATAGTGGATAATACCGGTGAACCGCTTATTGGAGTCAATGTGATGGTCAAAGGTACAAGTACCGGAACTATCACTGACTTCGATGGCAATTTCACCATTGACATCGCACCGCCCGCAACGATAGTTGTCAGTTACATGGGGTATGATACGCAGGAACTCACTGTCAACTCAACCTCACCAGTCAATATCACACTCAAGGAGAGCACCGAACTGTTGGAGGAGGTTGTGGTTATCGGTTATGGCGTGCAGAAGAAGAGTGACCTGACCGGCAGTATAGCACAGGTAAGCGACAAGGATCTGCAAAAGCAACCTTCACCATCTCTCGGTGCTGCACTCGAGGGACGTGCTGCCGGATTGCAAGTCACAGGATCAGGTGCACCGGGTAGCAACGTTAGTCTGAATATCCGGGGTGTGGGCAGCATTAACAACTCCGAACCCCTGATTGTGATCGACGGCGTACCTACCGATGTGCCGCTCAATATGATTAACATGGACGATGTGGCGTCTGTTGATGTGCTCAAGGATGCTTCGGCTACTGCCATCTATGGCTCACGAGGCGCATACGGCGTGGTTATTATCACAACCAAGAAAGGCAACAACGATAACGGACACATCAGTCTGAAAGCCTCTTATGGCTTCGATCAGATTCAGAGAACGCTGCCATTGCTCAACGCTCGACAGTTCGCTTCGTTGCATAACGAGATGATGGCTGCAGCCGGACAACCACAGTACGAGGCGTTTGCCGACCCTCTTGCTTTGGGAGAGGGTACGGATTGGATGAAAGAACTCTATCAGTATGCACCCACACAAAATTATGCTCTCAGTTACAGCGGCGGTAACGAGAAGTCGAATTTCTACGTCTCAGGAGCATACTTCAATCAGAAAGGTATAATCAAAACTACCGACTACCAGCGTATCACACTGCAGTTCAATCATGATACGCAACTGTTCAAGTGGCTAAAGTTTGGTAACAAACTCAGCCTTAATCACGACATCAAATCACAAGGCGATTATAATATACAAAACACCATGCGCGCTCTACCAACACAACCCGTCACCAACGAAGACGGTTCATGGGCGGGACCTGTTGGATTGGCTATGTTCGTGGGAGATATCGCCAATCCTATCGGCAAGATGATGGAGAACTCCAGCACTACCAAAGGTTACAACCTTCTGGGGAATATCTATGCCGAAATCAAACCCGTTGACTGGCTCGTCTTCCGTTCGACATTCGGTATGCAACTCCTGTTCTGGGATACTGAAGGATGGACTCCCAAGTACGATTGGCAACCGATTGCACAACCCGAGTCTGAGAAAAGCCGAGGGTTTTACAAAAGCGTCACATGGCTCTGGGACAATACTCTTACATTCAACAAGACCTTTGACAAACACTCCGTCACTGCAATGATTGGCGAGAGTATGCAGGCCAACACCTATGAGTACATGAGCGGTGCAGTGCAAGGGTTCATTTCCAAAACAGCCAGTCAACTGAGTAACGGTCTGCTCGAACCAACCCTGGGAGGAAACAAGTCTGACTGGGCTCTGTTGTCTTTCATGGCACGTGCTACGTACAGCTACGACAACCGCTACATGATCACAGCTACCGTGCGTGCTGATGGGTCAAGCAGATTCAGTAAAAAGAACCGTTGGGGAGTATTCCCCTCCGTGGCGGCAGCATGGCGACTGAGTGAGGAGCAGTGGTTCGAAAAGTCCTTCTGGCTCTGCGACCTCAAACTACGTGCCGGATATGGTCAGACAGGTAATCAGGCAAGTGTCGGCAACTACGCTTATGCCAGTCAACTGCAAACTGTGCAATATGTTTTTGCCGATAAGCAAGTGCCGGGACTTGCACCATGGGTACTGCCTAATCCCAATGTGCGATGGGAGGCTGTAGAACAATATAACGTCGGTACTGATTGGGCGTTCTTCGACCAGCGGTTGCATGCCAATATCGACTTTTATATCAAGAACACTAACGACATGCTCGTCCCGATGTCAGTGCCTATCAGTAGCGGATATTCCGATGAAGCCGTTCCGAATATCAATACCGGACGGATGCGTAATACAGGTGTTGAAGTTAGTCTTAATAGTATGAATATCAAGAGCAGTAACTTCACATGGACAACGACTGTTAACTTCGCTTACAATCACAACCGTATCCTTTCTCTCAACGATGATGTACCTATGTATTTTGGCAACAACATACACGCTGTGGGCTACCCTGTCAGTGCATTCTATGGCTATGTGACCGATGGCATTTTCCAGTCTCAATCCGAAATCGACAACCATGCCGTGCAGACCATCGGTAGCGACGCATATAGCAGCACACAGCCGGGAGATATACGATTTCGCGATCTAAACAACGATGGCGTTATCAACGAGGATGACCGGACTGTACTCGGCTCACCTACACCCACATGGACATTCTCCATGAGTAACAGGCTGGAATTCTACGGGGTGGATATTGAAGTCTATCTCCAAGGGGCTGCCGGTAACAAGATCTACAATGGTAACCGTGCCACTCTGGAGACAATGTCTGTCGCTCAGAATCAACTCATCACTGTGCTCGACCGCTGGCGACCCGATCACCCGTCCAACATTATGCCACGCGCCGTGTTCTCCGACCCAAACAAGAACAACCGCGTCAGTGATCGGTTCCTTGAACCGGGTGATTATCTGCGCCTCAAGAGCATCACTGTAGGCTACACATTACCCAAACACCTGACTCAAAAGGCGCTGATGAGCGAAGTGCGTTTCTCCGTTTCCGGACAGAACCTCTACACACTCACCAGATATACAGGTCTCGACCCAGAAGTCGGAGGTGCTGGCATCGACAGCAATGTGTATCCGCTCACACGGAACTTCACCTTTGGAGTTAACATAACATTCTAACAAGGAGGACAGGATATGAATCAATCACTCAACAATCATAGATTATCAATCAACGGCATTCGGCTTTCAACGAAAAGAATGTTCCGCGTAACGGCCTTTCTCCTTTTCGTAGCGGCAGGATTACAATCATGCAACTTCCTTGAGCGACAGCCTTGGGATTCCGTGGATACGACCAATGGGTTTCACACTGCGGCTGATGCCGAGGCAGCAGTCAACGCCTGCTATCAGCCGTTGCAGTGGGCTAAACTCTATAACATGCGCATCTGGACGCTGGATATCATTGCCGGCGAAAGTGTGGTAGGTGCCGGAGGTGGCGAAGATGGTATAGAAACAGTTGACCTTGCCAACTTCATTGCTAATGCCGACAACTTTGCTGCACTCGACCTCTGGCGAGGACCATCACCCGGTATTTTGAGATGTAACTTTGTGCTCAAGAATGTTCCCGGTATGCAGATTGATAATGCGCTCAAGAACCGAATGCTCGGCGAAGCGCATTTCCTGAGGGCACATTATTACTTTATCCTTGTCCGGCTCTTCGGTGGGGTTCCTATGCCAACCGAACCGCTCACGTCGGAAAGTAATCTGAAGATGCCGCGTGCCTCGGTTGACGAGATATACTCCCTCATTACCGATGACTTGCAACAAGCCATTGCCATGCTGCCGGCACGTAGTACCTATGGTGCCACCGATATAGGACGCGCAAGCCGCGAAGCCGCTATGGCTGAACTGGCACGTGTTTATCTCACCTACCTGCCCGACAGGGCACGTTACGAAGAGGTCGTTAGGCTCTGTCAGGATATTGGAGCTATGGGATACCGGCTTGCTGCCGACTATGCCGACAACTTTGACCCTGCAAAACAGAATGGCGTAGAGAGCATCTTTGAGGTGCAATACTACGGCAAGACAAACAACGATTTCTGGTCGAACGAGAACCAGTGCTCATGGATCAGTACTTTCCAGGGACCGCGCAACTCAAACATGGCGGCTGGATGCTACGGCTGGAATCAACCTACAGCGGAGTTCGTCAGTCAGTATGAACCCGGTGATGTTCGAAAAGACAAGACTGTCTTCTATGCCGGTTGCCCGACTTTCGACGGCATGACATACAGCTCGTCGTATTCCACCACAGGATATAATGTCCGCAAGTTCCTGCTCACCAAGGCTCAATCGCCCGACTACAACACCAGCAATCAGAACTGGGTGGTCACGCGATATGCCGATGTGCTGCTCATGCAGGCTGAGGCACTTAATGAGCTTGGCCGCACTGCCGAGGCGGAAGCTCCGCTCTATCAGGTTAGGAAGCGTGCCGGACTCACCAGCCGACTTGCTATCGAGAATCTCTCACAGGATCAAATGCGCGAAACGATTATTCATGAGAGGCGCATCGAACTGGCTTTTGAGGGACATCGGTGGTTTGACCTCATCCGCTACAAAGACAATTACGCACTCAATTTCTTGCACTCCATAGGTAAGTCTGCCGCTTCGCAAAAGCATCTGTTATTCCCTATCCCCTCCCAAGAGATTGAGGCTAACGAATTACTAACTCAAAATCCGGGATACTAATATGGCACATATAATCAAGCAATATCTATTCGCTACGGCAGCTCTCGCATTGTGCGTCCTCACCGGCTGCGAGCAACCCGTCGAAACCAACAAAGGCGATACACCAATCGCCGTCACGCTGTCTGCCGACTCAGTGTTCTGCAATCCAGATCTCGATAACCAGGTGGCGCTGGAAATTACCTGGACAAGCGGCACAAATCATGGCACCGGATCTGCTATCGCATATACCCTCTCGGTTATTGCCGAGCAGTCATTAGATACACTCACTTGGTACATCGGGCGAACCATGAACCGCACAATCACTCTGGCGTATCAGTCACTCGCAGATACGCTTGTTACACATTTCCCCGATATGCCTGTCGGCGAACCGTGGACCTTCCGCGTTAGCGCTAAGGCCACCATCCTGATGACCGGCGAACAGCAGGTGTCTGAACCTGCCTGCGTTGTCATTACCAGATATGCTTCCACACGGCGGACTATATACCTCGTCGGGGATGCTACTCCCAACGGATGGGATAAGGACCGAGCTACACTCATGCAGCAGGATTACGACAATCCCAACCTCTTCTCATGGAGCGGCACGCTACGAGCAGGAGAATTCAAACTCCTTACCACCACTGCCGATTGGCTACCTTGTTATGTACGCAACGAGCAAGATGAAAGCAAAATGGTTTACCGCGAAAATGAGGACGATTATCCCGACCTCAAGTGGCTAATCGCCTCCACAGGCAACTACTCGATACAATGCGATGTGGAAAAACTCACAATCTCCATCACTCGTAAAGGCGGTGAAACGTATTCTGCCATCTACATGATTGGCGATGCTACACCGGGAGGATGGAGTTGGGATAACATAACCGAAATGCAACATCCCGAGCAAGATATATTCACCTACGAAGGAATGCTCAATCGAGGAGAAATAAAGTTCCCTACCGAACTCAAGTCCGATTGGTCGGGCGAGATGCTCTTTGCACCCGAACCCAACTGCGAACCGACAGAAAACGGCACATTTGTCGCACATAAGGGAGATCCTGACAACAAGTGGGTTATACCTGCTGCCGGAAACTGGAGCATACGAATTGATATTCAGAACACAACTATTTCATTTAAGCAATTATGAGAAGGATTCTTTTATCTTTTAGCGTCAACAGGGTCCCCGCAAATATCATGAAGTGGTGTGTTTTTAGCGGTCTTTTGTCTTTTAGTGCATGCGGTCTCACGTCATGCAATATCATCCAACCTATAGAAGACCCTGTTACCTATGGCGATACATATATACCGAATATGTTGCGTACCGACAAGTCATGTTACGCGCCCGGTCAACAGGTCACACTGTCCATCAACTCTTTGCCGGAAAGCAGTGCCGTTGTCCGCTACAAACATCTCGGACAGACATTGAGCGAGCATCCGCTTACTGCCCTGCAGTGGACATGGCAACCGCCTAACAACGATTTCTGCGGATATATGGCAGAGATCCACGGCACTACTGACGATAAGCGTGATACCGTGTATGCCGCTATCGGTATAGATGTCTCATCCGATCCGGCCAGATTCCCGCGCAACGGCTTCCTGTCGAAGTACGACAAGATGATGGACAAACAGATCAATGCCGTTATAGATGACCTGTGCCGATACCACATTAATTATGTACAATTCCAGGATTGGCATTGGAAACACCATCGCCCCTTGGCAGGTACGGCAGCACAGCCTATGGATGTATGGACTGACATTATCTCACGCAACTGCTATCGCAGCACAGTGGACGGATATATCCGCGCAGCGCACAGCCATGGAATGGCTACCCTGTTCTACAATCTTGCCTATGGCGTGCTGGAGGACTATGAGAACGATGGCGTAAGTCGTGAGTGGCTGATCTATACCGACAAAAACCACAGCACCATTGACGTACATTCGCTCTCTTCGCCGTTCAAAAGCTCCATTTATCTCGCCAATCCCGGTAATGCCGACTGGCAGGCGTATCTGCGTCAGCAAAACGACGAGGTCTACTCCGTCTTTGACTTCGACGGATGGCAAATCGACCAACTGGGAGGTAGAGGTTCCGTCTATGATTACAACGGCAACAGCGTGAATCTGGAGGCTACGTTCGGACAGTTCATCAGCAACGAAAAGTCAGCACGCCCCGACAAAAGGCTTGTTATGAACGCTGTCGGACAATTCGGACAACAGAATCAGATAGCTACAGCACCTGTTGACTTCTGCTACACCGAGGTCTGGAATCACTCCAACAGCAACGGTTATACAATCTTCTCGGATATTCTCACCAACAATGCCGAATGGTCGTCTGGCAAACAGACTGTTCTTGCCGCATATCTCAATTACAACCACGGCAGGAGTGGACGAGGATTGTTCAATACTCCTGGAGTGCTCATGGCTACTGCCGCAGCTTCGGTTTGGGGCGGTACAATCTTGCAATTAGGCGAACACATGCTGTGCAACGAGTATTTCCCTAACAACAATCTGAGCATGAATGGCGAACTCAAGCGGGCTATGATTCGTTACTATGACTTTGCCGTCGCTTACGAGAACCTACTACGTCCCGATGTACCTGCAGGGGGTATCAACTCCGATTGGTTCGGAGTGGATGTGACAACCAAGGATGATCGCTGCAAATTCAACCAATGGGGACCGAAAATGGGGCAGATTGCTACGGTCGGCCGGCATGTCGGAAACCGCGATGTCATACATCTGCTCTCATACCGCAACGCTACACATCTCGATTGGTGTGACACCGATGCCAACCAAGGCGCACAAACGATGATCAACGACCTGACTGTCTCCTTCAACGTCAATAGCAAACCTAATCGCGTATGGGTAGCTTCACCTGACTGGCAACATGCGACCGCTGAAGATGCCGACTGGGAGTACAACAATGGTACACTTACAATCACCGTCCCGGCACTCCAATATTGGACAATGATAGTCATTGAGCAATAAGTCCATAGTCTCTTACTACCCAAACACAAAACAATACAATATGAAGAAGTATTTTTTTATCCTCGCTCTTTGCTCCTATTGCTTTGCTTCTGCAAGTGCTATTGAGAAAGTCGAATCTCCGTCGCGCAACCTCACAGCGTACTTTGACGTGCAGGACGGACGACCTGTCTATTGGCTCCTCCACAAGGGCGATACAGTCATACGCCCTTCATTTCTCGGATTATCCCTGCGCGGTGAACATTCTCGCAGCGAATTCAATGAGTTCAACGCTAACGCCGTAACCGCAACCGGACTCATGAGTGGCTTCGTGATGGGCGGTTCACAACGCTTTATACACGACGATTGGTGGCAACCTGTATGGGGCGAAGAACGACGCATTCATAACAGTTATCATGAGATGCTCATCACGCTTCGCCAACCGGAGAAAAACCGGTACATACAAATCCAGTTCAGGCTCTTCGACGACGGATTGGGATTCCGGTATATCTTTCCGCAACAACCTAATCTCAATTATTTCGTAATCGAAGAAGAGCATTCGGAGTTTGCTATGAAAGGCGATATAACCGCTTATTGGATATCAGGTGACTACGATACACAAGAGTACGAATATACGCGTTCGCGACTCAGCGAAATCCGCAACCTCAATGAGTCCACACGTAAGTCCAACCTGTCGCAGACCGCATTCTCGCCAACCGGAGTGCAGACACCACTGCTGCTCAAAACCGGCAACGGACTGTGGATTAACATCCATGAGGCAGCGTTAATCAACTACTCATGCATGCACCTTGACCTCGATGACAAGAGGTTTGTCTTCCGCTCGCATCTCACACCAGATATCGATGGCACAAAAGGACATATCCAAACCGATGCCGTCAGTCCGTGGCGAGTAATCATGGTTGGCGAGACCGCTAAGGATATCCTCGCCTCACGGATCGTGCTCAATCTCAACGAGCCCTGCAAGATTGAGGACACCTCTTGGATCAAACCAATGAAGTATGTCGGCGTATGGTGGGAGATGATCACAGGCAAGGGCGATTGGTCCTACACCTGGGATTTTCCATCCATACACATCGGCAAAACCGACTACAGTACAGCCAAACCCCACGGACGTCATTCAGCCAACACTGCAAACGTCAAACGGTACATCGATTTTGCTGCCAAGTATGGCTTCGACGGAGTGCTCGTCGAGGGATGGAACATCGGCTGGGAAGATTGGTTCGGCAACGAGAAAGACTATGTCTTCGATTTCGTTACGCCCTATCCCGATTTCGATGTCGAGGGTATTCACGACTACGCACGGAGCAAAGGCGTCAAAATGATCATGCATCACGAGACCTCCGGAGGAATCCGTAGTTACGAACGATGTCTCGATTCGGCGTATCAGTTCATGAACAGATACGACTATCCCGCAGTCAAGTCCGGATACGTGGGAAACATTCTGCCACTGGGAGATCATCATTACTCCCAGCGGATGATTGACCACTACCAGTATTGTATCGAAAAGGCGGCTAAGTACCACATCATGGTCAATGCACACGAGGCGGTGCGTCCCACGGGTATATGCCGCACATGGCCCAACCTTATCGGCAACGAGTCGGCACAGGGATCCGAATACCAAGGCTTCCACGGATCGGCACCCAACCACACCACCATGTTGCCATTCACACGACTAATAGGCGGACCGATGGACTATACACCCGGACTCTTTGAGAACGACATAACCAAGTATAACCCTGACCGCCACGCATGGGTCAATACAACCATCTGCAACCAGCTATCCCTCTATGTGACCTTATATAGCCCGCTTCAAATGGCTGCAGACCTGCCCGAAACCTACGAGCGGTTCACGGACGCCTTCCAATTCATTGTGGATGTGCCGGTCGAGTGGGATGAGCCTTACTACCTCGAGGCTGAACCCTACGAATATGTCACCATAGCACGCAAACAAAAAGACAAGGACGCTTGGTTCGTCGGATCAACCAATGGCTATGATCCGCGAATCTCTACTCTGGACCTGTCCTTCCTGCCTGCCGGAAAGAAATTTACCGCAACTATCTATGCTGATGCCAAGGATGCACACTACAAAAGCAATCCGCAAGCATACACCATCACTACCAAAACTGTGACCAGCAAGACCAAACTTCGGCTCTACACCGCCGCGGGGGGAGGATATGCTGTCAAAATCGAATAATTAAAAAGATAAACATACAAAGAAAAAGATCATTTTTGTTATTCTCCTTGCCTTGTCTTGCTAGGGAGTAGAGGCGTATAACAGTACCTCAGGTCACTGGATCTATTTCGAGAATCACGACAATACGTGGACTAATGTCTATCTGCGTATCGGTCGCGGCAATCATGTCTATTGCAAGCAGTTTGACCGTATCCAGGGAACAAACTGGTGGAAGTGCGAGGCTCCGGATTATGCCAATTTTACATATTTTACCATCACCAATACCAATGACGGAAGCGGCGATGACAAACACGTGCAAAACGACCTGCCCGAAGGAGCTTACAGATTGTACTTCTACAATCTGGATATGGATGAGTATGTCATGTACATTGCCAACGGAAACGAAGCACAGGGGACATCCGATGGCGTCAACTATTGGGCTAACCATTCATCCACAGCAACATCGCTTTGGCGTATTGGTAGTTGGGCGTTCTACAACTGCCACCAACTCCAAAACCTCACTATCCCAGAGGGAGTGACAGAAGTAGGTGATGCAGCATTCTATGGCTGTACATATCTTGAGGATATGGTACTCCCAAGCACAATCCAAGAGATTGGGGACAATGGCTTTGCCCTTTGTGCAAAACTCAAAAAGATGCATGTAAAAGCCACTACGCCTCCTACTATCCAAGCCAAGACATTCTTCGACGTAAATCGCCAAATACCTGTGTATGTGCCAGACAATGCTGTAGAAGCCTACAAAGCTGACCCATATTGGCAAGAGTTCAACATCATTGGCAAGAGCAATGCGCCTACGGCAGTTGAGAACACACTGACCAATGGCAACACTGGTATTAAAAAACTCCTCCGCGATGGTCAACTCCTCATCCTCCGTGACGGCAAGACCTACAATGCCATGGGACAGGAGTTGTAACTTTATATTTAGAGGACGCGCTCAATAAGTTCTATGGTTTAGAGCACCTTCTCTGAGTATCATTTAGAGTGTAGCGCGGGTAGCAATACCCGCGCTGCTTTTTGTTTCTTTGGCAAGCCATTCGGCGCAATCTTCGCGCGAAGAGAATTTTTTTTCAAACAAATACACCCACGCGGGAAGCCCTATAAACACAGAACCTCCCGCGTGTTGTATATATCACTTTACCCTCCAACTTCTTCAATCTTCGGCGCAAAACCCCTCCCGCGCCGAAGATTTTTGCAGCATTATTATAGAGGCGCATCAAAATTGGAAAACTGAAAATTGAAAACGGAAAACTAATAGCCACAGAAAGCTCACTTTCCCTAAATAATCATTCTTAAGAATAGAAACAGATAGTTGTACTGCTATAGGTAACGCTTGATTTGTACCAAATGGTGAGTCAATTCACCGTTGGGCAGATGAATACCCATCTCATCAATGGTATCAATATGCACGCAACCTGAGCAATGAATGATTCGTTCATTATCTAGCAGCAAGCCCACATGCGAGATATTGGTGGCTTTCGGATCGCGGTCGGCGTGGTCGAAGAACGCCAAATCACCCGGTTGCGCCTCTGCCAGAGATGCCACCTCAATGCCCTGTGTTATCTGTTCACGCGCATTGCGCAGCAGATTTACGCCAAAGACGCTGTACACCACCTGCGTAAATCCCGAGCAGTCTATGCCCATCATGTTCTTTCCGCCCCAGAGGTAGGGGGCGTTCAATAATGTTTGCGCAACTGCGCAAACATTGTTCGGAAGTTCAGCACGACTAAGATCGCTGTTCAGAACTTGTGTGGTATTGTTTACGCAAGCAGGGTCAATCAAATATTTTTTCTGGAGTACCTCGAAAGTACCATGCGCATAATTAGGCAATCGTGTACCAAGAGTGAGCATCACTTCCTCGCCCGTCTCCATGTCTGTGGCTACTGCCAGTGGGATAGCCACCACGGTGGCTGGTAGGTGAGAGGTTAAAGGTGATAGGTTACAGGCAGGAGAAAGCATCTTAAAATCCACCCATCCTTCTTGTCCGTCCATGGTAGAGCGGATTTTGGTCCAGCGGGGCAGACGGTCTAGGACTTCGCATACCTCACCAAAGAGCAATTGGGTCAATTGCTCGCTACCTTCGGATGGCTCTTGGCGCACAGGAGTCACTGTACAATGATTAACTACAAACTCTTTCATAATGGACTATAGTTTAGTTCCTACCACACTTCGTTGTTATTGGTGTCGGGGCTTTTGGGATAGTCGATGGTGTAGTGCAAGCCGCGAGATTCTTTGCGCTCCAGAGCTTGGCGGGTAATCAAATAACCCACATTGATCATATTACGCAGTTCGCAGATGTCTTTCGTTGCCTTCACACGTTTGAACAAATCCTCCGTTTCCTCGTAGAGCAAATCCAATCGCTCCCAGGCACGGCGCAAGCGCAAGTCGCTACGCACAATACCCACATACGTGGACATCACTTGACCCACCTCACGCATGTCTTGCGAGATGAGGACATACTCCTCGTTGGTCATGGTGCCTTCGTCGTTCCAGTCGGGGATATTCTCGTTGAAATCGTAAGTTTCAATCACACTGAGCGAGTGTTTGGCTGCCGCATCAGCATACACCACTGCCTCAATAAGCGAGTTACTTGCCAAGCGGTTGCCACCATGCAAGCCCGTGCAACTGCACTCGCCCACCGCATACAAGCGGCGGATAGTGGATTGCGCATCCAAGTCCACCTTGATACCGCCACACATATAGTGCGCACATGGAGCCACTGGAATATACTCCTTCGTGATATCAATGCCTATGCTGAGGCACTTGGCGTAGATATTTGGGAAGTGGTGTTTAGTCTCTTCGGGGTCTTTGTGTGTGACATCCAGGCAGACATGGTCGAGACCGTGGATCTTCATCTCGTTGTCAATGGCGCGTGCCACGATGTCGCGTGGCGCAAGCGAGAGGCGTGGGTCGTATTTCTGCATAAACTCCTCACCATTAGGCAGGCGGAGGATACCTCCGTAACCACGCATCGCCTCAGTGATGAGGTAAGCAGGGTGTCGCTCGGCAGGGTTGAAAAGTGCCGTTGGGTGGAACTGCACAAACTCCATATCCTTGACCAATCCTTTGGCACGATAGACCATCGCGATGCCGTCGCCCGTAGCGACATTAGGGTTGGTGGTAGTGGCATACACTGCTCCTGTGCCGCCAGTAGCCATAAGGGTGATGCGGCTGAGATAGGTGTCAATCTTGCCCGTCTCGGGGTTGAGGATATACGCACCATAGCACTCAATATCGGGTGTACGACGAGTAACACGCACACCTAAATGGTGTTGGGTGATAATCTCCACGGCAAAATGATTCTCCAACACATCAATGTATGGGTTGGCGCGCACCGCAGCCATCAGTCCGCGTTGGATCTCCGCGCCCGTGTCGTCGGCATGGTGGAGGATACGGAACTCGGAGTGTCCGCCTTCGCGGTGAAGGTCAAACGTGCCGTCCTCCTTCTTGTCGAAGTTCACACCCCAATTGACCAGTTCCTCTATCTGCTTAGGTGCTTGGCGCACCACTTGCTCCACCGCAGCAGGGTCGCTGAGCCAGTCGCCTGCTACCATAGTGTCGTGGATGTGCTTTTCGAAGTCATCTACGAGCATGTTGGTCACACTGGCGATACCGCCTTGTGCACGGCTGGTGTTGGTTTCTTCGAGGGTCGTCTTGCAGCAGAGTGCAATGCGATACTTCTGGGTACGAGCCACTTTGAGCGCGAAGCTCATGCCCGCTACACCGCCACCGATGATGAGAAAATCATACTTTTTCATAACTACTCTTGGTTAGCTATCTTCATTAAATATGCTTTGGCTGCCTCGTACTCGTTAGGGATAATGCCGTCGAGTATGGCATCTTTGATTGCATTCTTGAGTTCGCCCACGCGCGAGCAAGGTTCGAGATTTAGCAGTTGCATGATCTCTTCGCCACGCACAGGCGGTTGGAAATTGCGGATACGGTCTTTCTCCTCCAATTCAATCATCTTCTGCCGTACCAGTTCGTAGTTCTTATGGAAGCGACGCACTTTCTCTTCGTTCTTGGAAGTGATATCTGCATCGCAAAGCAACATCAAGTCATCGATGTCGTCGCCCGCCTCAAACAACAAACGGCGTACTGCCGAATCGGTGACCGTATCTTCGATGAGATTGATTGGGCGCATATGCAGATCCACCATCTTGATGACATACTGCATCTTCTCGTTCTGCGGCATCTTCATGGTCTTGAAGATACGAGGAATCATCTTAGCGCCGAGATAGTTATGGTTGCGGAAAGTCCAGCCCGCATGGTCGTCCCATGCTTTGGATTTAGGTTTGCCTATATCGTGTAGTAATGCAGCCCAACGAAGCCACAAATTGTCCGATTTCATCGACAAATTATCCAATACTTGCAGGGTATGGAAGAACACATCTTTGTGTCCTTTGCCATCTTTGGTTTCTACGCCTTTGAGTGCGCTGAGTTCGGGGAAAATTAGCGGAAGTAGTCCAGTTTTATCGAGCAAGATCCATCCTACAGATGGTTTGCGCGAGAGCATGATTTTGTTGAGTTCCTCCACAATGCGCTCCTTGGTAATGATCTTGATTCGTTCGGCATTTCGCTCGATGGAATCGAAGGTTTCTCTATCTAAGTAGAAGCCAAGTTGGGTAGCAAAGCGGATGGCACGCATCATACGAAGTGGGTCATCGGAATAGGTGATATCAGGGTCGAGGGGTGTGCGGATAGTGCACTCGTTCATATCGTGTATGCCGCCAAAGGGGTCCAGCAGTTCGCCGTAGCGTTCGCGGTTGAGGCAGACAGCCATGGCGTTGATGGTGAAGTCACGGCGATTTTGGTCATCCTCCAGCGTGCCGTCTTCCACAATTGGGTTGCGTGAATCGTGCTGATAACTCTCACGGCGTGCCCCGACAAACTCCAATTCCATTTTACCACGCTTCACTTGGGCAGTACCATAGGTCTTGAAGACGCTGAGGTGTGCCCCTTTGCCAAGGCGTTTGGCTACGGCTTGTGCGAGTTCAATGCCACAACGGGTTCCCTGACTTGCCTCGTGGGCAAGTAGGGTGTTCTTACCGACCACAACGACATCAATGTCGGTACTGTCGCGATGCAGGAAAATATCGCGTACATAACCGCCAATGACATAGCACTCCAAGCCGAGTTTGTCGGCCTCTTCACCCACAAGGTGAAGGATAGGCAAGTCTATTTTAGGATGGGAGGCAAGCACTATTTTTCTTCTTTGTGAGTTTCCTTATGCCCAAGATACAACATAGTTAGCATGATAACTTGGGGGGTTAGCAATATGACACTTTTAAATAGAAACTCTTTAAATTCCCAACGAAAAATACCCCATGCAAGCAATAATCCAGCAATAGCACCAGCTGCGCATAATGCAATATATTTTTTGAGTTCTTTCGTTGTCATAATTGTTAAATATTGCAAAAAGTTTCAAGGGCTTCAGTATTTGAATGATTGAAACCTTTGAAACTTTTTTATCTTGAAACTCGCTGATTTAACGATTAGCGAACGCGCTCGCAGTAGCTACCATCGCGGGTATCTACGCGGATAGTCTCACCTTCGTTGCAGAAGAGAGGAACGCGGATCTCAGCACCTGTCTCGAGAGTAGCAGGTTTGAGGGTGTTGGTAGCGGTATCGCCTTTGAGACCTGGCTCGGTGTATGAGATTACCAACTCAACCTTAGTTGGCAACTCAGCAAAGAGGATAGTGTCGGTAGAAGCGTCAGATACAACGTCGCAAACAAAACCCTCTTTGAGGAAATCTACACCAGTGATAAGGTCGTGACCGATAGGCACTTGCTCGAAAGTCTCTTGGTTCATGAAGATATAGTCCTCACCCTCTTTGTAGAGGTATTGATATGGACGACGCTCTACGCGAACATCCTCAAGTTTCTCACCAATGTTGAAGCGGCGCTCCAATACGCGACCATCAACAACATCTTTGAATTTCACACGCATAATGGTGTTACCTTTTCCTGGCTTAACGTGCAGGAAGTCAATTACAAAATACAAACGGCCGTCCATGCGGATACATACACCGTTCTTTACGTCTTGAGAGTTAATCATAATCTTATTATCGTTTTGTTTGAAAAATTACCCAACAAAGCGAATTGAGCATACTACCCAATTTCGAAATCGGCTGCAAAGATACTACTTTTTTTTCACATACGCAATATGTAGTACAATTTTTGTGTATGTTGCCCTTGCGTAACATCAGCCTATCTTCGGGGTATCTTCGGCATATCATCAGCATATCTTCGGCTACAGATAGTGGAGCAGACATGCTAATTTTTCTACTACCACACTACCACACTATCACATAAAAAAGAATGAAAAAGTTGTATATATAAAAAAAAAGTTGTAACTTTGCACGCTAATTATGCTGTATTGAATAATTGGCTACGATGAAGAGCTTTTTAGTGAATACAAACAAATAACTTTATAGCAATGAAAAAACCATTTTTATCAATCATTCTGCTTGGTGCCAGTTTGCTGAGTTTCGGCCAAGACGACCAAGTGCTGATGACCATCGATGGCAATCCAGTAATGGCGTCAGAGTTTTTGTACATCTATGAAAAGAACAACCAAGAGACCAGTCTGGAGAAGAAGTCAATGGAAGAATACTTGGATTTGTTCATCAATTTCAAACTGAAAGTGACCGAAGCTATTGCGCAAGGTGTGGACACTACCGAGGCCTTTAAGAAAGAGTTGGCAGGATACCGTGCTCAGGCTACTCCTAAGTACTTGCAAGACAACGATGCTGTGGATAGTTTGTTGCAATTGAGCTACAATCGCATGGCTCATGTGCGTCGTGCTGCTCATATTGCGGTTCAATGCGACCATGCAGCTGATTCGGCTACGTTAGCAGCTGCGGAAGCCAAGATCAATCTAGCTCGCGAACGTGTAACCACTGGTGTAGCAAAGAAAGTGAAGAAAGGTCGCAAATGGGTGACGGTGCAAGAGCCAGAGGATTTTGCTACAGTGGCAAAAGAAATGTCGGAAGACCCATCTGCAAAAGAAAATGGCGGCGAATTGGGTTGGATACAAGTGTTCCGCTATGTATATCCATTTGAGGATGCTGTGTACAACACTCCTGTGGGTGAAGTGACCGAAGTATTTAAGAGTCCGTTTGGGTACCATATTGCTTTGGTGGAAGAAGAGCGTGACTTCGAGGAGGTGCATGCTGCACATATCATGAAGATGATGCCTCGTGGCAATGCTGAGTTGGCTATTACAGCTAAGGATAAGATTGATAGTCTGTATCAAGTGGTATTGTCTGGCGCCGATTTTGCTGAGGTAGCTACTGCCCACTCTGACGATAAGGGTTCTGCGATGCGTGGTGGCGATTTGGGCTGGTTTGGCAGAGGAATGATGGTTCAGCCATTCGAAAATATCACTTTTGGTATGGAGATCGGAGCTATAAGTCAGCCATTCCCAACTCGCTTTGGTTGGCACTTTGTGAAGCTTTACGATAGACGTGGTATTCAGCCATTGGATAGCATGCGCAACACTCTGATGACCCAAGTGAAACGCGATGCTCGCTTTGCTGAAGCAGAGAAGAGCTTTATCAATAAGACTCGTGCCGAGTACAACTTGCCTGCTAGCATGAGCGATGCTGATGTGAAAGCATATGCCGATGCGCATTTGGAGGAGAAGTACGAGGATTTTCGCCACTTGGTGCGCGAGTACCACGATGGTATTTTGCTCTTCGACGTATCGCTCCGCGAAGTGTGGGATAAGGCAAACCAAGATGTAGAGGGCTTGGCTAACTACTTCAAAGCGCATAAGAAGGAATATACATGGGACGAGCCACGTTTCAAGGGATATATGATTTATGCAAAGAACAAAGTGGCAGCCAATACTGCTAAGCAGATTATCAAGAGTGCAGACCCTGATAGCATTATAAGCTATCTAAACCAACGCGTGAATGTGGACAGTGTGACATACGTGAAGGTGGAGCGTGGTTTGTGGACTGCGGGCAAGAATGCTGCGGTGGATAAATATGGTTTCAAACTGAAGGACGTGGACTATACTCCTACCGAGGAATTCCCATTGGTAATCCCTGTGGGTAAGGTGATTAAAGCGCCACAAGAGTACACCGACGAGCGTGGCAAAGTGACTACCGATTATCAAGACTATTTGGAAAAGCAATGGGTAGCAGTGCTTCGCGAGAAGTATCCAGTAGTGGTGAATCAGGAGGTGTTTGAGGCACTGAAGAAATAGTATTTTTGCGGCAAGGAATGAAGTGGAGAACGCTGATAGCGATAGTGCTGTCCCTAATACTGGTTCAAGTATTGGTGCAGCATGTTGTGGTTCGTTGGGATATGACCGACGAACATCGTTATAGCATTGCCTCCACTACCAAGCAACTGATACAGTCGTTGGATGCTCCTGTGCAAGTGACCATCTTGTTAGACGGAGAACTGAATGCGGGTTTTCAGCGTTTGCAACGTGCTACCATAGAGATTACCGAGGAGCTGCGTGTATATGCAGAGCATGATTTTGATGTACATGTCTCTGCAGAAAATGTACCACAAGGAATCGAGCCCACAGTCATTCACGAACGTACACACAAGGGGCAGACAGCCCAAACTACTGTATATCCATTTGCCTTGGTTACCTATAAAGGCAAGACCGCAGTGGTGGAACTACTATGCAACATGCGAGGGCTGAGTGGCGAGGAGAATTTGAATCATAGTATCGAGAATCTAGAGTATGCCTTTGTAGAGGCTATCCACTTGCTCACGCGTGACAAGGTAGAGAAAATAGCTTTTCTAGAGGGGCATGGCGAATTGGTAGAGAAGGATGTGTATGATATCAGTCAAGCACTGTCGTACTATTATCAAATCGATCGCGGCGTATTAGGCAACGAAACGGGAGTGCTGGACGAATATCGAGCGGTGGTGATTGCTGATCCTCAGTTGCCATTTTCGGATAAGGATAAATACATACTTGATCAGTATCTAATGCACGGTGGCCGTATCTTGTGGGTGGTGAATGGAGTGCGTTTCTCGGAGGAGCATCTTTCTTCTACGGGAGTGACGCCAATTATTGGGTTAGACTTGAATCTCAATGATATGCTATTCCGCTACGGCATTCGCATCAATCCTGCTCTGGTACAAGATTTGCAATGCCTGCCTATGCCTGTGGATGTGTCCACCAATCCTCAGCAACCCAACTGGCAACCTATGCCATGGACCTATGCTCCGCTATTGCTGACGTCGCAGGCTTCACCTATCACGCGCAATGTGGCGCAAGTGAGTGCCACGATGGCTTCGTGTATTGATTTCGTAGGAGGAGAGGATGGCTTGCAGAAGGAGGTGCTACTAGCTACATCATCGGCGAGCCGCATTACGGGTGCCCCCGCTGAAGTGGATTTGAGCATGTTTAGTGGCGACGAAAGCACCTTTAAGCATGCTTTCATTCCTGTAGCGGCAAGTATATCGGGCGAGTTCTCTTCGTTATATGCTCATCTGTTGCCTCCTGAAGGATTAGAATTGCATGCTCCGCAAACCAAGAGAAGTGTGCCCACCAAGCAGATTGTGGTAGCGGCGGGTAGTACTATTCGCAACGAGTGGCAGTATGGGCAACCGCTACCTTTGGGCTACGACCAATTTACCCGTATGCAGTTCGGCAATCGCGATTTTATGGTGAATGCAGTACTATATCTGACTGATGATACGGGATGGATGTCATTGCGCCAAAAAGAACTGACACTACGATTGCTGAACGACCAACGAGCTCGCGATTATCGGATTACGGCACAGGTGGTTTGTATCGTAGTGCCATTGATGATATTGGCTATTGTGGGATGCACAATCATAGGAGTACGTAAACATCGTTACACAAAAAAACAATGAGACGGATTTTTGTACATATTGGGCTATTGCTTGTTTTTGCATTTATGCCTATTCTTTTGCTAGGGCAGCAGCCATTAGCATATCCCCTTGATACAATTGATGGTAAAATATATTATCGCTATACGGTGGAGCGCAGCATAGGACTGTATCGCCTGAGTGTAAATTTTGGTGTGAGCCAGGAGGAGATTTTGCGTGCTAACCCTATTATCCAAGAGAAGGGACTGCGCTACGATGAAGTGATTCTAATTCCCGCTAAGGGCTTAGAGGTCAAACCTGCTGTCGTGGCAACCCCTGCTCCAGTGGTAGACCCCGTGGAGCAACCATTTGTTGCACCTGCGCCATCTGCTCCCGCGCAACCCGAGAACGACTCGCTTCAACCTGCGCTAGAAGACAAAGTGAAGGAGAAGAGAAAAAGGCGTATTATCCTGCCACAATTGAAGTGGGAGAGATGGGGTGCTAAGGAAGAGCAAGTCGTACCTGATACGCTAGTGCAAGCAGTAGATACCCTTGCGGCTGACTCAGTTGTGAAGGGCAATGTTCTCAAGGTAGCATTCATGCTATCATTGCAAGCTGATGCTGTGAAGCGCGACAAGAATATGGATCGTTTCTATGATTTCTATGCAGGTGCGTTGATAGCTATCTACGAAGCTCAAGCCAAAGGGCAAGCCCTAGAAATCTTTACCTACGATGTGGGTAAGTCAGCGCATGCTATTACCAAGGTATGGCCAGAGTTGAGGGCGAACGAGGTAGATGCTGTGATAGGCCCTGTATATTCACAACAAGTGGCATTGGCTGCTGATTCTGCGGCCAAGGATAGCATACCTATGTTGGTTCCTTTCTTATCACGTGTAGAGGAGATTGAGCAAAATCCGTATGTGATTAAGTTTAATCCTTCTGCCCAAATCGAAGCCGACACATTAGCGCGTTATTTGGCTGAACGCAAAGATAGTATCCAGTGCATATTGTTGGAGGCTAAAGAGAGCGAAGTTATTCCGGGTGGTATAAATGCTTTGCACCAGGCACTGAAGCAGCATGGCGTACCTACTTCTACTATCACCCTGCGCGCTATTCTTACTGATTCGCTAGAGAGTAGTTTTCATCCTACGAAAGAGAATGTAGTAGTATTCAATACTGAGAAATTTAGCAATCTCAATACTGTTCTTCCGCACTTGTTGAGCGCATATGGCAAATATAAGATTACGCTCTATTCTCACTATTCATGGCAAAATGAGAAGATTATTTTACCTCAGCTCTATACTTCAGTTTTTGCAAAGGACCCTCAACCTTCCGATAAGTATGAGGAACTTTTCCGTACCTACTTCAATCACGAGTTGTCATCCCAACTTCCTCGATACGATTTGTTGGGTTACGATCTGACGGGTCATTTATTGCATGCGCTAATCAACAACGATAGTGATACCATTACCACTGTGCCTAATCTTGCTAACGAGAAGTGGGAGGGAGCCCAATCTACTATTCTTTATCAACCTGTGAATGATAACGGAGGATTGGAAAACCATAACGTACATATTATTCATCAATGATATTGCATCGCCGTTACATATTGCTGATTATTGGGTTGTGTACCACTCTTGCTATGTTGGCTCAGCCCCGCTTGCGTCGCCCCGAGATTTATGTGGGTGCTCATGCAGGCGTGATGGCATCCACCATGACGTTCAAGCCAGCCGTAGCAGATATTGATATTATGCAATCGCCTTTGAGTGTGAATGGTGGTTTAGTGTTTCGCTATGCAGGGCACAAGGTGTGTGCTATTCAGGCGGAAATCAACTATATGCAGCGTGGTTGGAAAGAGACTGTGGCCATCAGCGAAGCATCTACTGCTGATTATGTGCGCCAATTGGATTATATTCAGGTGCCATTGCTAATGCATCTCTATTTTGGCAAGGAACGTTTTCGTGGTTTCTTCAATCTGGGTCCTCAGATTGGCTATTGCTTCCGCGATATAGCCATCTACCCTTCGCAGTATGAGATGGTTATCTCGTCTGCGCCTCATCATCAGCCCATCGACAAGCCATTCGATTGGGGGCTTGCTGGTGGATTAGGTTGCTACTATCGCACAAAAAAGATAGGCCTATTTCAGTTGGAAGCGCGTTTTAACTACAGTATGGGTACTATCTACAACAATAGGAAAGTGGATTATTTCAGTCAATCCAATGCAATGAACCTCAGCATCAATTTTGCTTATATGTGGGAGATTAAGATAGATTGATGCACCAATACAATTGAACTAATAATAACGAAAATAAAAATGGGAAAAATCATTTCATTAGCCAATCAAAAAGGTGGTGTAGGCAAGACCACCACATCCATCAACTTGGCAGCTGCGCTCGCGGCAGAAGGCAAACATGTATTGCTTATTGATGCCGATCCACAAGCCAACACCTCTTCGGGTCTGGGTATTGAGATACGCGAACTGAAGCATACTATCTACGAGTGTCTGGTTTCTGATATCGATCCTCAGTCGGCTATTGTGCCTACTTCTTTGCCTAACCTAGAACTTATCCCTTCGCATATTGACTTGGTGGGTGCTGAGATTGAGATGCTGAATATCGAAAACAGAGAGAATATTCTCAAACGTGTGCTATCCAAATTACGTGCGTCATACGACTATATTCTCATTGACTGTTCGCCTTCGTTAGGATTGATTACCATCAATGCTCTTACCGCTAGTGATAGTGTGATTATCCCTGTACAGTGCGAGTTTTTTGCTCTTGAGGGTATTGCCAAACTGCTTAATACTATCAAGATTATCAAGTCTAATCTTAATCCTGCTTTGCGTATTGAGGGCTTTTTGCTTACTATGTACGATGGTCGCTTGCGTCTTTCTATGCAGGTGCACGATGAGGTACGTCGCCATTTTGGCGATTTGGTCTTCGACACTGTGATTGCCCGCAATGTGCGTTTGAGCGAAGCGCCTAGTCATGGAATGTCGGTGCTGGAGTATGATCGCCATAGCCGAGGGGCGAAGAACTATATCAACCTTGCTAAAGAATTAATCAGGAGGAGCAACGCATGAAAAAGACACTTGGATTAGGACGAGGCCTAGATGCCTTAATCGACACCACGCATATTGCCACGGCGGGGTCATCATCTATCAGCGAAATTCAGTTGGATAGCATCTATGCTAATCCCAACCAACCTCGTCATACATTCGATGAAGAAGCGTTGACCGAATTGTCGCAATCTATTCGCGAACACGGAGTCATCTCTCCTATCACCTTGCGCAAGGATGACCACAATCGTTATATGATTATTGCAGGTGAGCGCCGTTTCCGTGCGGCCAAGATGGCGGGACTTTCTACCATACCTGCTTATATCCGTACGGCCAAAGACGAGCAGGTAATGGAGTGGGCTTTGATCGAGAATATCCAGCGCGAGGATCTAGATGCTATTGAAATTGCATTGGCATACCAACGCCTCATGGATGAATACAACCTTACGCAAGAGCGTATGTCGGAGCGAGTTGGCAAGAAACGTGCTACGGTAGCCAACTACTTGCGTTTGCTGAAGTTGCCTGCTGAAATACAATTGGGCATCAAGGAAAAGAAGATTGATATGGGGCACGCTCGTGCTATCTTGGGTTCCTCTTCGCCTGAGCAACAACTCTCGATATACAAGCGTATCTTGCAAAATGGGCTATCGGTACGCAAGGTGGAGGAACTGGTTAGCGAGATTAAACCGCAGAAGAAAGAGCGAAAAGATACTACTCCTTCGTATGCAGCACAACAGGCCATTTTGCAAGAGAAGTTGGGTGCACCAGTCAAGATATCTGGACAACGACTTACCATCACTTTTGCTAACGAAGATGAACTAAATAATATTATCAATCGACTGAGTTGAAGCATTATTTGCTCTACATATTGCTATTTTTGGGTATCTCCCTTGTACATGCGCAAGAGGCTACAGATGTGATAGATGATACTGAGTGGCTCACTATTGAGGAGATAGAAGCCCCACAAACATCTTCACCCGTAGCTGATACCGACACATTGCCTCTTACTCAGAAGGAGATAGATCGTCTTTTCTGGCAACCTGATCCTATGCGAGCAGTGTGGTTAGGTGCTGTGATTCCTGGTGCAGGACAGATATATAATCGCAGTTATTGGAAGTTGCCTATTGTTTATGGAGGTTTCATGGGGTGTATCTATGCCATTTCATGGACTAATCGCCAGTACGAGGGCTATAAGCAAGCATATCGTGATATTTACTACGATATCCAGAATGGTACGCTGAGCGAATCCCCCGACAAATCCTACATAGCCATTCTACCCGAGGGATACAATATTGCCAGCATGGGTGGGGCTTCCACCTATCAAAGCCGCCTTAAGGAGTGGCAAAACTCCTCGCACCGCCAGCGCGACTTGTCTATTCTTGTCACTATTGCCGTATATGCCTTGTCCCTCATCGATGCTTATGTCGATGCGCAGCTCTTTAATTTTGATATGTCCAACGACCTTTCTTTGGATGTTACTCCTCAACTCTATTACGACATGCACAACCAGCGCACTGCCGAAGTCAAACTTGCTATTTCTTTTTAACCTATTGTATTTATGCCGATAAAGTTTTTATCTATCATATTGTCTCTTTTCGCAGTTTCAGTAGCTGCGCAGGATACTACTATGGTTGTATCCGACGCTCTTTCGGATTCGCTGCCTCAGGACTTAGAGTTGCCTATCTATTTCGACGAGGCATTGGCTTATCTGGATACTACGGAGTGCACTTCCGATACTATCATTACGGAGTTGCCCGATTCCGTGTATAAGCAACGCCTACAAGCATTGCCTTTTGTGATTGAAGTGCCTTACAACGAGGTAGTGCGTCGTTATATCTTGCGCTATGTCAAGCACAGCCCTCGCCAATTGGCTTCTTTGCAGCGCAAGGCACAGTACTATTTCCCTATTTTTGAAGATATATTGGCAAAGCATGGTTTGCCGTTCGAACTCTGCTATTTGCCTGTGATAGAGTCGGCACTTAATCCTCAGGCACATTCTCCTATGGGGGCGGCTGGATTGTGGCAATTTATGCCTGCTACGGGCAAGAAGTATGGGCTAGAGATCAATTCGCTCATTGATGAGCGAATGGATCCTATTCGCTCTACTGAAGCGGCATGTAGGTTTATCAAGGCATTGTATAGCGTGTTTGGCGATTGGAATTTGGTGATAGCTGCCTATAATTGTGGCCCAGGCAATGTGAACAAGGCCATTCATCGTGCGGGTGGAAAGCGCGACTTTTGGTCTATTTATCCTTTCTTGCCGCGTGAAACGCGTGGCTATTTGCCTATTTTCATAGCGGCTTCGTATGCTATGAACTATGCCGATGTGCATGGTATTTGTCCTGCGCCTATCGAGTATAGTATGGTCACTGATACTATTATTACTACTGACCGCCAACATTTCAAGCAGATTGCGGCTAACTTAGATATTTCTATTGATGAATTGCGCCGCCTCAATCCTCAGTATGCGCATGATATTATTCCTGGGGGCAAGGCATATGCTTTGTGTTTGCCTATTCAGCATTCGGGAGCATATATTGATAGCATACAGCAGATTCTTGCTTACCAGGCCAACGAACTCATTCATAACCGCCGTGCGGAGATTGACCTCATGCAGCGCACTTCTATTCATGGTGGCTATACGGTCAATGGAGTCACCTATTATAAAATCAAGTCTGGAGATACTCTCAGTGGTATTGCGGCTAAGTTTCGTGTGTCTGTCAAGCAGCTTAAGGCGTGGAATGGGCTAAAGTCGGATGTTATTCGTGCGGGTAAAACACTGAAAATAGGTAGGGTATAGGTATATGGCTGATATGGTATCTGAAAAAATCTACTATTCGCTTTCGGAGGTGCAGTCTATCACAGGATTGCCAGCTACCACTTTGCGGTATTGGGAGAAGCATTTCGCTCAGTTATCTCCGCGAAAGGATAAGCATGGTAATCGCTATTATACGATGACTGATATTGAACTGATTAAGCAGATTCGTTATTTGCGCGATGAGTTGCATATCACTCGTATTGAGGCAATTCGCCAAGAGCTTGGGCAAGGGAAACGTCAGGCAGATTTTCGCCAACGTGTGGCGGATATATTGCAGCGGGTACGTCAGGAGTTGGTGGATATACGCAGTTTTATCTAATGAGTAAATTCAAATAATGAAAAAGATTTTATTTGTTTGTCATGGCAATATCTGTCGCAGTGTGATGGCGGAGATGATTATGAAGTATCTTGTTGCGCAAGAAGGTGGTTACCGACAAGATTCAAGATTCTTGATTGACTCGTGTGCCACTTCGCGCGAGGAAATTGGTAATGATATCTACCCTGCTGCCAAACGCTGTCTGTCAGCACATAATATTCCGTTTACACGCCATGCGGCACGTCAAATCACCCGTAATGATTATGAAGCGTTTGATATAATCCTCTGTATGGAGGATTATAATATCCGCAATCTTCGCCGCGTATTGGGTGAGGAGATCATGCAGCGCGATGCTGCTTTAGCGATGCCTAAGATTCGCCGTCTATTGAATCGCGACGTAGCCGATCCGTGGTATACGGGTGATTTCGAAGCCACCTATCGCGACCTTATGGAAGGATGCACGGCTTTGCTTACACAATTACAACATTAAATAACATAAAAAAATCCTGCTAACTATGAGCAGGATTTTTTTAATGAATGTAATCCCACTATGGCAGCATCACTACCTCAAACATATTGCCTGAAGCAACTAGCTTCTTTAGCATAGATTGTACGCTCTCGGCGGTAATTCCTTCTACGGCTGACTTGTAATCTGCTATATAGTCGATATCATAGAAATAATTCATATATAATACTGTTTGCCAGTATCCGTTCTTCTCCAAATCCTCTTGCAGGTCTTTGAGCATAGACTCTTTCTCCTTGTTTAGGTCTTTTGCCAAAGGACCATTCTCCACGATGGTATTCACCTCTTCGTGGATAATGTTCATTAATTTTTCTTGTTTCTCAGGATCGGTATCGAACTGCATTAGCAAGCGAGCGCATGGTACGGGGCGGATATCCATCATACCTGCACAACCTACGCCATACGAACCTCCCTCACGCTCGCGGATAGACTCTAAATAGCGAGTAGAAAGGATGCGACCAATCATTTCCATATTCAAGTCATTCGACAATGTGTAAGGGATATCATAGGAGGTGTATTGGATGCGGTTGGTGGCAGTCTTGGTTTCCATCTTGCGAGTGAAATAGTTCTTTTGTATGCCACTTGCCACGCGTACATTGTGATCCACCACTTTCTCTTTCTTCTTTGATGTCTTCATGCCGCCCAACCAAGTGCATACCATGTCTTGGAACTCTTTGTTGTTTGGATCTACATTGCCCACGAAGGTGAATACGAAGTCTGCAGGATTGGCAAAGCGTGCTTTATAGATATCCAATGCTTTGTCGAGGTTCACTTTATCAATCAATGCCATATCCTCCAATACTGTACGGGCAGAATAGTTGGTGCTCATCATTTGTACAGAGTCCATGAATACTGCTTTAGGATTCTTATCCTTGTTGGCCAATTGGCTCTTGAGGATGCTCATTAGGGTTTGATATGCTTCTTCATCGCGACGTGGAGCAGTGAATGCCAAATAGTTGAGTTGGAGCAATGTTTCCAAGTCCTTGACTGAAGCAGAACCACTTACCACTTCGGTATTGCTGTTGATGGTAGCAGAGTGTGACACATTCTTACCAGTCAATGCTTTTTGCAAATCGGTCATAGACATATCTGCCAAACCGCTGAAGTCCACGATGGTGGTTGCCAACATAGATGAAGGTAGGTCTTCGGTAGCCACTTGCGATGCACCACCTGCAGAGAAACCGTGGAACAAGATCTCGTCTTGCTTGAATGTAGTAGGTTTCACAATCACGCGAATACCATTAGAGAGAGTCCATTCTGTGGTACCCAAATGGTCGTTGTAGTTGGTCTTGCGAATTTTGCCTGCTTTAGGAGCTGTCTCTACTAAGTTCTCGCGGATAGCCTCTTCTACGGGGGCTTCGATCTCCTCGTTCTTTACTGCTGCCAAAAGCGCAATTGCTTCTTCTTGAGTAGGAAGCACCACATTCTTATCTTCTGGTGCTTGGAAGGAGATGATCAGGTTCTCATCGGTAACCAACTGCTGAGCAATCTGGTTGAGCATCTCAACGCTAATCATTGGCAGTATCTGTTGTACCATTTGATATTCCCATGCTTCGCCGGTCATAGGTGCTCCATCCAGATAGTGGCGGATGCACTCTTGTGCGCGACGGATATTGCGTACGGTGGTACGCTCGTTGTAGGACTTCTCATAGGTAGCCAACCACTCTTTCTTCACGCGGTCTAACTCTGCGTTAGTAAAGCCGTAACGGCGCATTTTCTCCAACTGCGTTAGCAGGTCTTTGTATGCTTGCACTTCTTGACCTTGCTTAGCCAAGTAAATAGCCACAAACGCATCTTTCTCCTTTACCAGTTCGCCGTAGTATGAACCTGCTCCTACGAACGATGCTTCGGGTTTGATTGCCAAGTCTTGGAGACGATTGTTGAACATGCTGCAAACGAGGTCCATGGCCAAACTCATGGTATAGGCAGCATCTGTACCGCGTAGTGCTTGTGGCAGTTTGCCTTTCTTGAACTCCAGTTCGATGCGAGTATTTTGTGCCTCTTTATCACGCACGATAGCCACGATAGGTTGCTCATTGTCGTTTACTGAGTACAATGGACGCTCGCCACGGTTGGCACGTGCAGGCACATCTGCCCAGAGGGCTTTGATCTTTTGTTCGATTTGATCTACATCAATATCGCCTACCACGATGATGGCCTGGTTGTCTGGACCATACCATTTCTTATAGTAGTCGCGGAGCGCATCATAAGCGAAGTTGTTGATTACAGCAGTATCACCAATCACATCGCGTTTAGCGTATTGGCTGCCTGGATACTTCAGTGGATTGATGGCTTTCCACATACGGCGATTAGCTTGCGCGCCCGTGCGCCACTCCTCACGGATAACACCACGCTCTGCATCAATCTCCTCGGGCAAGAGCAGCAAACCGCATGCCCAGTCGTGCATCACGAGCAATGCCGAGTCGATGATGCCTTCGCGAGTAGTAGGCACTTCGCTGAGGCGATAAACCGTTTCATCCAGCGAGGTATATGCATTGATGTTGCCACCGAAGTTCACACCAATTGATTCAAAGTATTCGATGATACCTTTGCCAGCAAAGTGCTCGGTACCATTGAACGCCATGTGCTCAAGGAAGTGCGCCAAACCGTTTTGGTGGTCTTCTTCGAGGATAGCACCTACCGCCTGTGCGATATGGAACTCGGCACGTTGCTTAGGATATTCATTGTGACGGATGTAATAAGTTAGACCATTCTCCAACTTGCCCACGCGTACTGCCGAGTCGATAGGCAGTGGTTGTGGTTGTTGCGCTGTCATCGTGAGCGACAACGCTAGCACCAAGGTGCTAAGAATAAACTTTTTCATAACCTTAATATATTTTATTGGATCGTTTCACTTGTAGATGGTAGATCTGCAACCTCTTCCGCTTTCTTCTTGCGTGGAGCGCGTTTCTTTTTGGGTTTTTCTTCGCCTTTCGCCTTTTCGTTTTCCGCTTGCAGCGCATCGTTGGCAGCAATAATCTCATCTTCGCGACTAGTCCAAGGGCGTGGACCTAATACCGAAGCCACATCTTCGGAGGTGATGACTTCTTTCTCAATCAGCATCTCTGCCAACTTATTGTGTCCTTCGGCATTCTCCTGCAGAATCTTTTTCGCGCGTGCCATCTGCTCGGCGATGATTGCACTGGTCTCGCTGTCAATCACTTCTGCTGTCTTCTCTGAGTAGGGTTTGGTAATACCCATGTCGTAGCGACCTGTAGAATCGTAGTAGCTGAGGTTCTTCAGTTTGTCGGACATACCATAGTATGCTACCATGGCGTATGCCTGTTTGGTAGCACGTTCCAAGTCATTGAGTGCACCTGTGGAGGTCTGTTGCAGGAACACTTCCTCTGCAGCACGACCGCCCAATAGCGAACAGAGATTATCCATGATATGGTCTTTGTTGGTGAGTTGTCGCTCCTCTGGCAGATACCACGCAGCACCTAACGCCACGCCGCGAGGCACGATGGTCACTTTCACGAGTGGATTGCCATAGCGCAACAGCCACGAGATAGTAGCGTGTCCTGCTTCGTGATATGCCACCGAACGTTTTTCTTCTTCGGTCATTATCTTGTTCTTGCGCTCTAGACCGCCAATGATTCGGTCTACGGCGTCCATAAAGTCTTGTTTGGTCACCTTGCTATGGTCATTGCGGGCAGCTATTAATGCTGCTTCGTTGCATACGTTAGCAATATCTGCACCCGAGAAACCAGGCGTTTGCTTAGCCAAGAAGTTTATATCCAACGATTTGTCGATTTTGATAGGTGCGAGATGCACACCAAAAATCTCCTTACGTTCTTGCAAGTCGGGCAACTCCACATGTATCTGCCTGTCAAAACGCCCTGCACGGAGCAGCGCAGCGTCCAATACGTCTGCGCGGTTAGTGGCTGCCAAGATGATTACCCCCGAATTGCTACCAAAACCATCCATTTCGGTGAGCAATTGGTTGAGGGTTGATTCACGCTCATCGTTTCCTCCACCCATCATGTTGTTGCGACCACGAGCACGACCCACTGCGTCAATCTCATCAATGAATATGATTGCAGGTGCTTTCTCTTTTGCTTGGCGGAAGAGGTCGCGCACGCGGCTAGCGCCTACACCCACGAACATCTCCACAAAGTCGCTACCCGACATTGAGAAGAATGGCACATTGGCTTCTCCTGCCACGGCCTTAGCGAGCAGGGTCTTACCTGTTCCGGGAGGGCCTACGAGTAGCACGCCTTTGGGTATCTTACCGCCCAAGTTGGTGTATTTGGTAGGGTTCTTGAGGAAGGAGACAATCTCCTCCACCTCTTGTTTAGCGCCTGCCAAGCCAGCCACGTCTTTGAAGGTTACTTTGTTTTTCTTATCTTTGTCAAACACCTCTGCTTTGGCTTTGCCCACGTTGAATATACCGCCAGGTCCTCCGCCTGCAGCATTAGCCATGCCACGGCTCATCCATACGAAGAATAATACAATGAGCACGATAGGCAATATATTCACCAATATTAGATACCAATAGTCTTTTGACTTAGCGTAACTAACATCTATGGCTGCTAACCCTTGTTCTTTGCGTTCTACATTCACTAGGTCGATGTATTTCGCAAACTCCTCCACCGAAGGAATCAGGGCTTTTAGTTCGCCTTTTGCTTTCTCACCTGCCTCTTGGTTGCCGAATACCAGAGCATATTTCTCTGGACGAATCTTGGCTTTGGCGGTATTGTCGTCATACACAGTCAGTGAAGCCACTGCATTATTGTCGATATAGGCAGTAAACTTGGTGTAACTGAGGTCTTTATCTGCACCATTCTCGCCTCCTATAGGGAAGAATAGGAATACAAATAAGCCTATCATTATGACATAATACAACCAACTCAATGGCGAGCGTTTTGGCTTTTTCGGTTGATTTTGGTTCTTTTGCTTTTGTTCTGGCATAGGTTTTCGTTCTATTTCTATTTTAAATTTAGGCATTTTCTTCATTATATTTTGTTACACATCTGCAATTTCGGTTATCTTGCCATCTGCCCACAGGTGCTCAATATCGTAGTAGGCACGTGGTTCGCGTTGCATGATATGCACGAAGATATGTCCATAGTCCATAGCAATCCATTCGGCATTATCTCTGCCATCTATTGCAAGTGGGTGAACATGTGTTTGTGTGCGAACAAAGCTATCCACTTCATCTGCAATAGCCACCACTTGGGTATTAGAACCACCTTCAGCGATGATAAAATACTCTGCAGGTGCTTCTTTCAGTTTGCGCAAATCTACAGTTACAATGCGTTGTCCTTTACGATTTTGAATACCTTCTACAATCGTTTCTACTAATTTCTTGGTTGATACTTCTTTCTTCATTATAAATTCTGACTTTTCTGTTTTCTCTACAAATTCCTTGCCAAAGAATTCGTTTCCTGCCACTTTGGCAGAAAATAAGGCAATTTAGGCCGCAAAGGTACAAAAAAAAACGCACTTCTGCAAGAGAAATGCGTTTTTATCATAAATTATTGATAGCAAACTATCTACAACGCAATCTTATCGTTTATAATTCTCCCACTTGGTGTTACGCATATCGCCAGACTTGAGGAACTCCTCGTGCATAGCCAATGCGCAGCTCAAAGTGTGAGGGGTGTGTGCGGTCTTCGACATCTCCAAGTACTCGTTGAGCATTGGGCGATATTGTGGGTCCACACAGTTGTTGATGATCTCGTGAGCGCGTTGGATAGGGCTCTTACCGCGCAAGTCAGCAATACCGTGCTCGGTGATGATGATCTTCACAGAGTGCTCGCTATGGTCGTGGTGGCTAACCATTGGCACGAAGGCCGAGATA
The DNA here is from genome assembly GCA_017457295.1 of Paludibacteraceae bacterium. Classification (GTDB taxonomy): domain Bacteria; phylum Bacteroidota; class Bacteroidia; order Bacteroidales; family Paludibacteraceae; genus Colicola. The sequence goes on from JAFTHS010000019.1 coordinate 57,904, forward strand.
GCACCGCCCTTAGCGGTAGATGGAGTAGTATAGATGCTGATATATGCGTTGCGGGTAAAGTCGCCCGAACCGCCGATACCGTTCATCATCTTGGTACCGCAAACGTGGGTAGAGTTGATGTTACCGAAGATATCTGCTTCGAGAGCTGTGTTGATGGTGATCAATCCCAAACGACGAGCCACCTCTGGGTTGTTGCTTATCTCTTGTGGACGGAGCACGAGTTTATCGCGGAAGAACTCAATGTTGTCGATGATATCTTGCAGTTTGTCTGCACCGATAGTCAGTGAGCAACCACTGGCGAACTTCACACGACCCTCTTTCATCAATCCCACTACAGAGTCTTGGATCACCTCGGTGTACATCTCAAAAGCAGGGATGTTCTTGTTCTCGCCCAAAGCACCCAACACAGCGTTGGCGATATTGCCCACACCCGATTGGATTGGCAAGAATGATGCAGGGATACGGCCCTCTTTCATCTCGTTCTCGAGGAAAGCTGCCACGTTTGCACCAATCTTAGCAGTAGTCTCATCCAGTGGAGTGAAACCACCCACTTCGTTTGGACGGTTAGTCTTTACTACAGCAACAAGTTTCTCAGCAGGGATAGTCACGCAGTCTGTACCGATACGGTCTGATACGCTATATACAGGTATCTCACGGCGTACAGGTGGGTCGGCTGGCTCGTAGATATCGTGCATACCACGCATGGATGCAGGCATTGCTTCGTTGAGCTCTACGATTACCTTGTCTGCCAAACGGCAGAAAGTAGGTACGTTACCTACACCCGCAGTGAGTACGATCTCTACTTCATCACCTTTCTCTACTACTTGGCATGCCTCAACGATAGCGAAGTCTGGCTTTGGCATGAAGCCGTAGCGGAGGTCTTGCGCCAATTCAGAGAGGTGCATATCAAAGTAGTGTGCACCTTGAGCGTTGAGCTCGGTGCGGAGGTCTTTGTTACCTTGGTATGGGGTACGGAACTCGATAGCGTGTGCGCGAGCAAGTGCACCATCACAGCTGTCGCCAGTAGAGGCACCAGTGTACATACCAATCTTGTATGGTTTGCCTTCAGCGTGGAGTGCTTCAGCCATCGCAGCGATAGCAGAAGGCACATCCTTTGGAGCGCCGGCAGGGGTGAAACCACCCATGCCGCATATTGCTCCATGAGGCACGAGTTGCGCTGCTTCAGCAGCGGTCATGTATTTTAACATGTGAAAAAGTTTTAAAAGTTTTAAAAGTTTTAAGGGTGAGATTAGATTTTAATAGTCAAGCATAGTAGGAGTGTCTATCTCCTTGCGCTTTTTGCCAGTTATTTCAGAAACTCTCAAACTTTGTATAAAATGGTAAATGCCAGAACTTAGCATTTTAATTTTATTCAATAGTATTTGAAAGGTTTCTTCATTTATATACCCCACATCATATGCTCGGTATATTTGACTTCTAACCTCGCCACATGATCCTTTTGCGATTGATAGAAATTGTAAAAACTCTTTGTTTCCATCTCGCTCAAATCCTTCTGCTATATTGTCCATCACAGAACCCATAGCAGCCGTGATTTGTCCAACAAATCGATAGTCCTTGCTAAATTCTGGCAAACGAGTAACCGTATAAATCTCTTTAGACAATTCTCGTGCGCTTTGCCAAATCTTCAAGTCCTCAAAACTTGTTGCTTTCATGGAAATTTTTAGAGTTAAAAGGTTTTAAGAGTTTTAAAAGTTTTAAGGATATCAGGAGTTTCAAAGGTGGATCAGTCGAAACCAATCTCACCTTTAAAACTATTAAAACAGCACCACAGGTGCGATTAAAACTCTTTCAACTATCTAATCGCTCTGCGATTATTACTCAGCTTTACCGTTTGAACCCAATACGTTTACAATCTTGTGCTTGTAGAGCTCGGTCATGAGGTCACGAGCTGGGCCGCAGTATTTACGTGGGTCGAACTCACCTGGTTTCTCAGCAAACACTTTGCGAACAGCAGCGGTGAAAGCCAAACGGCTATCAGAGTCGATGTTGATCTTGCAAACTGCGCTCTCAGATGCCTTGCGGAGTTGCTCCTCTGGAATACCTACTGCGTCTGGCAACTTACCACCATATTGGTTGATGATATCCACATACTCTTGTGGCACTGAAGAAGAACCGTGGAGTACGATTGGG
>JAFTHS010000077.1 GCA_017457295.1 Paludibacteraceae bacterium
ATTCTTGTTGTGGGTTATGCGATTAACCTTTGACCTTCCTGCCGGATGGATATATACTAATCTCAGATTCAGCTGACAGGAGGCATCTCAAATGGAGGACCAGAGGGTTAGAATCAGTGATATTGCGCAGGAGCTGGGGCTTAGTACGGCCACGGTTTCCAATGTGATTCACGGAAAAACAAAGAAGATTTCTGAGGAAACCCAGAAGAGGGTCATGGCGCTGTTGGAAGAAAAGCAATACATTCCCAGCATGGCTGGTATTTTGCTGGCCCGGAACTCTTCCAGAATTATCGGCGTGTTCGTAAATGACCATGAAAAATACGAAGGGCACACGCTGGATGATTTCTTTATCTCCTCTTCGTTGAATTATCTGTCCACCGAAATCGAAGCCAACGGGCAATTTATGATGGTGAAGAAAGCAAAAAGTGCAGAAGAAATCATTCAGTTTGCATCCATGTGGAATCTGGACGGAATCGTGGTGATCGGCTTCTGCGATCAGGATTATGTGTATCTTCGAAATCATATGCGGATTCCTTTTGTGGTCTATGACGGTTATTGTAAAAACCCGGAAAGGATCGTGAATATCACCATCGATAACTATGACGGCGGCCATCAGGCAGGCTGTTATCTCCGGGAGAATGGTCACGAACGGGCTTTATGTATTGCCGACAATGACATCTGTGTGGATATGGAGCGGGTACAGGGCTTCCAGACAGGTTTTGCTCCCGGCTTTGCGGATTATCTACTGGTTCCCATGCATCGGCAGCAGCGTTGGCAATTCTACAGAGAACATCTGAACAGGATTCTGAATACAACTGCGGTTTTTGCAGTTTCAGATTACTATGCGGTTGACTTCATCGGCTTTCTGAATGAGCAGGGAATCCGGGTTCCGGAGGAAATTGCTGTTGTAGGTTTTGATGACACACCTCTCTGCCAGATGGTATCTCCATCTCTTACCACAGTCAGGCAGGATGGCGCACTTCGGGCAAGGATTGCCATAGAGAAACTCCGGGAATTAAAGGAAGGCAGACAGACCGAAACACAAATCCGGCTTCCGGTGCAGCTTGTGGTCAGGAGAAGCAGCAGGACATAACTTATATGCGGCATTTGTGCAGAGAACATAAATGCCGCAATTTCTTTTTGTGCAGGGTTACGGTGTTAACCTTTGCAATTTGCTTTTATCTGCGATAAAATGAAAACATAAAAATCAGGAGGTTATTCCCATGACACCAACAGAACTGGTCATCCGCTTTTTTGAAGAAGGCTATACGAACCGAAATTATGGTTTTGTGATGGACTGTATGACAGAGGATTATATTGACAACAGTCCTGCTGCCGCAAGGAGCAATGCGGATGCGGTGGGCATTCTGAAAATCGTTGCCGGGCAGTATGCTTATCTGAATGCAACTGTAATTGATGCTTTCGCAGAAGGGGGAATGGTTGCCACCAGAGTGCGTTTTGATGGACTTCACAATGAATCCGGCAAACGGGTCAGCTTCGAAGCGCTGGAAAATTTCAAGGTTATGAACGGTAAGATCGTAGAATCCTGGGGCTACTGGCCGGACAAGGAAATCGAAGAGAAGCTGAAAGCGTAAATGTAGTTTGTCGAGGTTTTGTAAATGGAGAGAAAAATCGTATTAAAGCAGGACATTTTGACTGCGCTAAAGAAGATTGGTATTACCGCAGGTCAGACGATTATGGTTCATACCTCGCTGAGCAGTATGGGATTTGTTTGCGGTGGCGCACAGATTGTCATTGAAGCCTTGCTGGAAAGTGTAGGCGCAGACGGAACCATTTTGATGCCAACCCAATCATGGAAGAATCTTGATCCCACCGCTGGCGTTCACTGGGAAGAACCGGAGGAATGGTGGCAGATCATCCGGGACAATTGGCCTGCGTACAACAAGGATATCACACCCACAAATACCATGGGGGCTGTTGCAGAAATGTTCCGCAGGTGGCCCGGTACGCTGCGTAGCGATCATCCCGCCCGTTCAGTGGCTGCGAACGGAAAATATGCTGCGTATCTTACACAAGATCATGACCTTTCTAATATCTTTGGGGAGGGTTCACCCATCGGGAAACTGTATGAACTGGATGGGTATGTACTGCTGATCGGCGTTGGTTACGATAAGAACACTTCATTGCATTTGGCAGATGTGAGAGCAGACTACCCCGGAAAGCACAACAGCACGGAATACAGTGCCGTTATGGAAAACGGTCAGCGGGTCTGGAAATCCTATGATACTCTTTTTGTGGACGGTGAGGATTTTGAGGAAATCGGAGAGGCCTTTGAGAACCGTCATTCCGTTCAAAAGGTCACATTGGGCAATGCAACCATAACGCTTATGAAGCAGAGAGAGCTTGTGGACTTTGCTGTGCAAT
>JAFTHS010000078.1 GCA_017457295.1 Paludibacteraceae bacterium
CATTATTGCTAACGTAAACCGTGTACTGTGGAGATTGTCCGTTTTCTACTACTTTATCTTCCAAATCGGACGTAAAGTAATAATTTTCAAAATCGTAGTTGATTATAACTTGTATCTTATTTTCTCTATTCGTCCATTGCGTTGTAAATATACCGCTGTTATCGTGCGAATATACCATATTTGCAACCAAGCCGTAAGTAGCAGTAGAATGGTTCATCAGTTGGTCGTCGATAAGTTCGCCGTTTTTCGTATGCAATTCTACTCTCAACGAGTATGATTTGCCTGCTTCTAAAACGTCGCTATCTTCCAACTTATTCGTTCTATAAGCGTTTAAGCCTTCGTAAACGGAAACGTTTTGAACGGAAAGCCTATTATCCGTCAAAGTTATACTATTTGTATCGTAAGTTCCTGCAAGTTTACCTACTTCTAACAAAGGGGTATTTATTTCCAAAGTGGAAATAATATCTTCGTCGGTAAGCGTGGTTTCTTTCCAACGGTCATAAAGAATTGTATATTCCGTAAAGACAGTTTCTAACGTAACTTTTTCGCCTTCTTGGGTGTACCAACCGTCAAACTCTAAATCAAGACTGTCGGTACGATAAAGTTCTTCAAGCGAAGTAAGCGTACCGTCGACTTTTGTTTGTTGTGACATAAAGTATTTGCTTGAATCATTCTCAAAGAACACGTTGCTTTCTAATGCGCCGTTTGTCAAGCAAAAATCTACTCTTACGCTACCTGCCGCAAATGCGGTAAAAGCACTCACGGGAACGAGTGCAAGCACCATTACGAGTACGAGCAGAATCGACAAGAGCTTTGACTTAAATTTTGTTTTCATTGTCTTTTTCTCCTTTTTCATTCAACTTCCAATTTTTCTATGCGATGTCCGCATTGAGGACAAAACCGAGAATCTTTTGCCAAAACGGTATCGCAGTTTTTACAGTATACGTGCCTTCCTTTATATTCATCATACAAAGTTTTATTTGATAGCAATTCACCACAGGTTGAGCAGACCGTTTCCGTTGCACCTGATTTTGCTCCACAGGACTTGCATACTTTGATTTTCTTCATTTCTTCGGGACCGAAGCCGTAATGCTTCATTCCCAACAGCTTGATGCTTTCCAAATACTCTATGGTCAATCGCTATCACCTCCGTATTGTAGCTTCGTTCCGCATTTTGAACAATAGGTGTCACGAGAAGAATTTTCAACACCGCATTGCTTACAAAAGTGGGGAGCGTTTTCCCAAGGAGTGCAATCCACGCATTCAAAAACATCGGCATTATACATAACCGTACTTACCCACCTTCCGCATTTTTGGCATTGGTTGAAATGCGCTCTGCCTTCGGTTTCCCAAGCGAGCTTCAATTCTTCTTCTGCCGAAACCGCACGAATTGGATTTGTGGTATGTACTAACACCCCGGAGGCTTCACAAAAAAATTGATAATGCCTGCCCCCGGAATCGGCTATGACTTTGTATTTTGCCGTTGAATTAGGCTGTTTGCTCATAGACTCCTCCTTTCGAATTTTTCCTCCAAAAATTTCAGTTTAAATTTTATTAAACAAGGATATTCAACCTTGACTTAATCAAGCATTTGTGTTATAATGTTATGGGTGGGCGGTATGTGCTATTGCGCTAACAATAGCACATACGCTTTGCTCGGGAACCTCCTCCCGAAAGAAGCAAGGGCTACCCATTCGCTTTTTCAAAAGCGGCAGAAAGCTATGCCCATCTCGCATTCTGCACACATATTATAATTTATTCTCAATTTTTTGTCCCCCACCCAATCCCCGAAAAGGCGGGGAAAATCAAAAAAAATTCAGATTTTTTCCTGATTTTTACCTTATTCAAATAAAAAGGTGGGGAAATGGGTTGGGAAAGACGGTTAAACCGTCAAGGAGGTATTACTATGAAAAAAATCCTTTCGTTTTTGCTTATGCTCGCGCTTTCTCTTTGCGGTTTAGTCGCCTGCAAAAACGACAACACCCTGCTTGATCCTGATAAACCTGTTACGTTGACGATGTGGCACGTTTACGGTGAGCAAGCTGATTCGCCTATGAACAAATACATAGAAGAATTTAACCGAACCGTTGGAAAAGAAAAAGGCATTATTATTAACGTAACAATGATGTCCAATGCCTCGCAAATCGGAGACAAGCTCGTTGAGGCGCAAGCAGACAAACCGGGCGTACCCGATATGCCTGATTTGTTCTTCTGTCATAACAATAACGCTGCCTTACTTGGCACTGAAAATTTAATAGATTGGAAAGATATGTTTACATCTGAGGAACTTTCGGTATATGTGGATGACTTTATCGCTGACGGATATGTTGGTGATGAGCTTTGCGTCTTTCCGGTATCTAAGTCTACACATCTTTTGTACATTGCAGGCGGTGTCTTTGAACGCTTCTGTGCCGACACGGGTGTGTCCTATGACGATCTTTCCTCTTGGGACGGCTTTTTTAATGTTGCTGAAAAATACTACGTTTGGTCAGACGGAAAGCCGTTCTGTGCTATTGACTATCTGCTCCGTTGTGTGGAGCTTAATGCAATGTCAAAAGGCGCGACCTCTGAAAGTTTTTACACCGAGAATGGTTGGTATGATTTCAATAACGAGCTTATGAAGGCTTCGTATATGGAGTTTGCGGAGTCGATCGCTAAGGGACATATCGTAATAGCCGATCTTTATTCAAATACACAGGTTATGACAGGCGAGACCATAGCCGGTATCGGCTCATCTGCTTCGGTTCTTTATTATAACGATACAATAACCTATCCCGACAACACTACCGAGCCAATGAATTTGCAGGTTTGTCCCATCCCTCAAGCAGGGGTTGGCACGAATTATGCAACGCAGGCAGGTGTAGGTCTTTGTGCTTATAAGACCACAGAACAAAAGGCAGAGGCAGCTACCGTATTTGTTCGGTGGTTTACCGAGGCTCAACGTAATTTTGATTTTGTCATTTCTACGGGTTATATGCCCGTTCACGACGGTGCTTTTGATAAAATTCAAAATCACGAATTTACCAAGCCGGCCTACGAAAATCTATATGCCGCGCTTGGCGAAACAAAACAAACCTGTACGCTTGTTTCCGAGCCTTCTTTTGCTAACTATTACACAAAGGTAAACGCTCTGTACGCTTCGCTTCGCGCATTACAGAATGATCTTCTAACAAAATACGCAAACGGAGCAAACGCCGAAAGTATTGCAACGGAAATATGGACTACTTTTGAGGCTATTGAATAAGGTAAATGTTATGAGCATTCTGTCTGAAATCAAAAACAAAAAAACGCCGATGCGGCGTAGGCTATTCTTGTATATGCTTGCGCTTGCCTTGATTCTTCTGCTATTTCTTGCGGTAGGCTTGTTTTTTCTCGGTCACTTCTCAACAACAGGAGAAAAGGTTTCGGATAATCTATCGTTTCAACTTGATGTGTATGAACGGCAGATTGACGAGCAATATGAAGACTTGGCAATGATGGGTATCGCACTTTCACGAGATACCACACAACAGATAGAACAGTATTTGAAACTCAACGATATTTCCTTTGTTGATTTGAACGATTCACCCGAACACATAAGCGGTGTTCAAGGTGCGATTTTCGATACCTTACACGATGAACTTTTGAAAGCAGATTGTTCCGGTGCATTCATTATTCTTGATGCTACCGTAAATTCATCTTTAGAGGGAGCAGCTGCATCCAAAACGGGTTTGTATTTTCAACGCGGAACGCTTGATGAAACGGACGAAACTGTACTTTTATTCCGAGGCATTGCCGAACTTGGAAAATCAAACAATATAATGCCTCACAGAAAATGGAGACTGGAGTTCAAAACCACTTTAATACCGAGTTACGACAAGTATATGTCAGAAGCAACACTCCCGCTTGAAAAATCCTGCTTTATTTCCGATGTGGTGACTTTGACAGGAACATCAGAGCGTGGAATGCACGTTATTGTTCCTCTAATAAGCTCAGAAGGAACGGTGTATGGTCTTTGCGGTTTTGAAATATGCGATAATTATTTCAAAACACATTTTTCCCAACCCACACAATTTACGCATTTGACTTGTATGCTTACCAAAAAGCAGGACGGAAAGCTCGACACATCAACAGGTTTTTCCGCAGGTGTTCTCGGTGGTTATTATCTTGCCCCAAAAGGCGATTTTACGACCGACAATATTGGAAACGGGCTTGTAAGTTTGAATGGCTCGTCCTCATACGTTGGAATGGCGAGGGATATAACACTCTGTTCTCATAGCGAATATGCGCTTACCGTTATGATACCTAAAACGGAGTATGATAGAATGGTGGCAAATAATATAATTTCACTTGTGTTGCTACTATTCCTTTTGGTTTTCGCTACCGTAACATTTTGTGTCTTTTTCAGCAGACGGTTTCTTTCGCCACTTTTGAGAGGGCTTGATCAGATTCGAAAGCAAGAACACCGAGAAGCAACCTCCACTTTCGTGGAGATCGACGACCTTTTTGTTTTCCTTGCCGAGCAAGACCGATTGAATGATAAAGAAAAAGAACTCCTGCGCCGTGAGCGTGATGAAAATGCAGATGCTCTTGAAAGCCAAAAAGCCGAGATTGACCGCCTTGCATATTCTCGCAAGAGTGAAGTTGATCCCGATGATTACGAAGCTTTCAAGGATGGTATTAAATCTCTCACAAAAACTGAAAAGATCATTTTTGAGTTGTATATGTCAGGAAAAACCGCAAAAGAGATTATGGAAAAATTGGGCATACAGGAAAGCACGCTTAAATACCATAATCACAATATTTTAGGAAAACTCAATGTTTCTTCCAGAAAGCAAATGCTCCGCTATGCAACCCTGCTAAAACAAGAAAACGGAGGTTAATATTATGACACTTGCCGACAGATTGAATAAAATCATCGAAGAACAAAAACTTACAAAAGTTGAGTTTGCACAGAGAGTTGGTGTTTCCGAAAATTACATCTATATTCTCACGGGCAATAGTCGTGCTGGTACAAAGCAAAATAAAACTATATCTCCGCTACTTGCAAAAAGTATTGCTATGGAATTTGGTTACGATGTTGATTGGATTCTCCACGGAGATAAAAAAGACAACTAACCAATGCCTTTTGATTCACGCTTATGTATATATGAAAATAGCCGATGTATCACTTAACGGCACATCGGCTTTATATTTTAGTAGAAATAGAAACTATAAACTTTTTTGGCGGGATTTTCGCTCTCTCTATGAATAATCTCGGCATTTTCAAAGTGTGCTATAATTATTTTGGGGATGTAAACTTGGGAGTGTTGCTCTGCCTGTTACCGTCTTATATTCGCCGCCTGCCTTACGGTTATCGGGTACAAAATAGGTTACGGTTATCTCCGGCTGTTCGTCAATGATCTCCGCAAGGAAGGATTGCTTTCTGTCGAGCTTCTCGCGCATATCCTCGCTGATGTCTATCTTTTCGTCGGTGAGTCTTGCCGTTTCGTCTATTGCCGAGTCATATCCTGTTAAGGCTGCAAACGGTGCGAATTGCGCGGCTCTGTCGGCTCTCGGCATTCTCGGATGCCGTGGCGATGTTGGACACGGCAGATTGATGATATCATCATAGTTTTTTTCGCTCATGCCTTATGTCCTCCGATCTGCTTGTTTCTATCCATCGCCGTTGCGCCTTCCTCGAGATTCATGCCCTTGACGATGGCGAACATAATTACCGCCGCGCCGATCAACACGCCAATCACCCATTTTTTATAGGTGTATCCACAGAGCTTTGAGATCAGCACAAACATACACAGGGGGATCAGAACTTATCCGAGGTATGTAATCTTATTGGCAAAGAGCGCGAATTCTACCGTGTCCCCAAATGCTATCAAGGTATACCCGAGGTTGACTACTGCTACGCAAGCGAACAAAAATAACAGCCACGGCTCGTTCTGCTTTTTACGCACGAACAGATAATACCCGATTGGCAACAAAAGCGACAAAGCAAAAATGACGCCATATGCAATTGTCATAAGTCCACCTCCTCGTTGAAATGTAAATTTGATTATTCTATTATATCACAAAATTATGAATAAATCAAGCCATTTTTCGGCTTTGGAAACACATTTGCGATACCAACAGGTTGGGCGGTGCATAATTAACCATACGCACCGCCCGTTTAGGAAAATATTAATTATTAAGAGTAGTTATTAATTGTGATTATAGTTTATTCACATATAACTTCCATGGAAAGAACTGTTATCTTTGTTATTGTCTCTGGTCATCAAGCATAACCGTAAGCATTAGTTTGGCTCCAAGTTTGAACGCATACGCAAAGATCTCGCGTTCGTTGATATCGGTTAACTCATTGTAGCAATCATCGAATTTTTCAAACAACTCTTTTTGCTGATCGTTCAGCGTAGAGAGTAAGTTATCGTGATGATCGGCTATGTAACCCATCAACTTCTTCGTTTCTTTATCGTGACTTCTGCAATCGGTGTTGGGGCAGATGTTACCGTAGAACAGTTCTTCAAGAATATCTCATTTGCACATGACCTCCTTGAGAACGATTTCTTCCGCGCTTGCCTTGATGTTGTTCATCTCAGCAGCCCAACGAAGCATATCACGAGCTTTCAAGTTCTCGTCAATGCCTCTTTCTGTAGCAAGGCGAGGGATGATGCTATCAAGCATTTCGTTTGCTTCAATATCGATTGTGTGAAGATATTCATTCAAGCGGCATTCTGAAAGGATAGAGGTATATCTGCCTTTGCGATGTTCCTTGATGAAGTCAAGATGTATCAAGCCGTATTTGCCAATATTGTAATTAGCCTGCTCAGGCAGTTCAAGGTTAGGGTAAAAGCGTCCGTTTTCCTCACGGTAGGTAAGATTGTTGTTTTCAAATAAGGATTTTTTCATAGTATCAATTCTCCATACATTTTTAGTTTTCGTAAGCAATGTATGTCTGTGGATTGATTCCTGTATCCTTATTTATGGGAAACTCC
>JAFTHS010000079.1 GCA_017457295.1 Paludibacteraceae bacterium
ATGCCTTTGTATTTATTGCCATATACCGCATACTGCATACGCCCCTGCTCGGCAGTGTAGAGGTGCGCTATACTCCCCGTGTCGGAGTACTTGGTCAATGATAAGACAATAGCGGTTGGCATGGTTTATTCTATTTTGACGGCAAAGGTAGTGAAAAACTTGCATATTCGCAAATTATTCTGTACCTTTGTCGTCGAAACTGATTTTTATTTATGAAAATAGGACTTGTTTTAGAGGGCGGAGGTATGCGCGGACTCTATACCGCAGGCGTACTGGATGTGATGATGGAGCATCAGTTTATGCCCGATGTGGTTTGTGGCACTTCCGCAGGTGTCACCTTTGGTGTGAACCTACTCTCTCAACAGAAAGGACGCGTGTTGCGCTATAATTGTCGCTATGCAGGCGATAGACGCTATATCAGTCTTCATTCGTGGCTCACTACGGGCAATATGATTAATCGCGATTTTTCCTATGACCTCTTGCCACGCGAGCTTGACCCCTTCGATGAAGAGACCTTCGAGCAATCCAAAGCAGCGTTCTATGCCACCATCACCAATATGCGCACGGGGCAAGCCGAGTATGTGCGTATTACCAATACATGGCAACAGATGGATGTCATCCGTGCATCGGCTTCGCTGCCTATTATCTGCCAACCTGTGGAATGGCAAGGCGAGAAATACTTGGACGGTGGATTGGTGGATAATATCCCATTGGACAAGTGTATAGAATTCGGGTGCGATAAGATTATTATCGTGCTTACCCGCCCATTGGATTATGTGCGCAACGACCATATCGCAGGGGTTTGTCGCCTATTTTATCCTCGCCACAAAGCGCTATTGCGTGCTATTGAGCAGCGCAATGATAGGTATAATGCCCGTTTGCAGCAGATTCGTCGGTTGGAGCAGGAGGGCAAGGTGTTTGTTCTTCGCCCATCGGAAAATATCTCTGTAGGTCGTTTGGAGAAAGACGTTGCACGCTTGCAGGCACTTCATCAGTTGGGCGTATCCGATGCCACTCGCCTATGGGATGATCTTGCCCAATACCTTTCTATGTAAATGCGAAAGGCAAATAGCAAAGAAACTAATTGTTTGGTGTTTTTGTACCAAAGGTTATGCCACGTTCCTTACAAGTTTCGGGACCACGATAGGAGATCTCTAGCACATCTGTGGGCTTTTTGTAGCTTTCTATAAACGTGTCTCTATAATAATGCTGCAAAAATCTTCGGCGCAGAAGGGGTTTTGTGCCGAAGATGGAAGAACTTGGAGGGTAAAATGGTATGTACAATACGCGGAAACATCTGTGTTACAAGAGTTTCCGCTTGGGTGTATTTTTTTGAAAAAAAGTTTCTTCGCGCGAAGATTGTGCCGAAGGTATCACAAGTTCTCTGCGGGCTACGTGACCATTTCGCGACCACTATAGCACATCTATTGCCTAAATGTGCCCTATCAGTGTCTTTTAGCTTCAAATATTTGTGCCTCTATATGTTATAGTGGTGCTGAGTACTCAGCGTTTTGGTCGTTTTGTGTTGAAGACTACTGACTGTTGTGCTATGAAAGGTGTATGTAGCATGCGGAAGTTCCTGTTTTATAGAAACTTCCGCATAAGTGATTATTTTTGAAAAAAGTTTTCGTGTGCTGAGTATAATGCTGAAGATTGTGAGAAGATTAGGTTCGATTCAACACGGAAAGTTGTATAATAAGTAAATGTTACTTCAACTTCCACTCACGCCATGAAGCATCTAGTGATGCAGATGGTGTTACACATGGAGTTTGCGATTTGCCATTGAGTAGGATGGATTGTTGGCTCA
>JAFTHS010000080.1 GCA_017457295.1 Paludibacteraceae bacterium
GGGTCAATCATTTTTCTTGTGGGATTTATAAGTCATAAAAGAAAAGCAAAAAACCTCATGGTAAGATAAAGATGCATCTTGGCAGGATGTAAACATCTTGATCAAACCAGAGGTTTCAAAATGAATTATATACAAACACGACAATTAACACAAGATACCAAACAACATTTAGTGAATTCTCTTGCTCGTTGTGAGCAAAATTTTTTGAAACTCCCCTCTAGCCTTCATGGATTCGTCAATACGGATACCATTGTTGAACATACTATGTCGAACCATAATGTTTATGACTTCAGGGGCTATCTCTCAGAAACCAAGAATACTATATTTTGTCCGTACTGCGGAAATAAGATGCATGTTCATGGCACGTATAATACTGTGTTAAGGCATCTTCCTTTTGGTACTACCTTCAGTTGTGTCAGCTTTCCTAAAAAACGTTTTAAGTGTCCAGGGTGTTCCCACACGGAATTCCAGCCCGTGCCATTCAAGGCTGCCAATCACAATATCACAAAAGAGTTACTTGCCTTCGTCCGTGACCTGCTTGCTCTGGGGTTTACCAACAAGGACGTTGCCCAAATAAGCGGGTTAGGAAAAAACACGGTAAAAGAAATAGATGTTGCTAGGCTGAGGGATGAGTACACGATAGATGGTACTGCCTTAAAGAAACCTGAACGACAAGCAAAATACATCGGGATTGATGAATTCAAACTGCACAATGGATATAAATATGCTACTTTAATCGTTGACCTTGAAACAGGGCATATCCTTTGGCTGGCTCAAGGCAAGAAGAAATCTTCAGTCTATGGCTTCATAGAACATGTGGGACAGGAATGGATTGACAATGTAGAGGCTGTTGCCTGTGATATGAATTCTGACTTTCAGGAAGCAGTGGATGAGTGTTGTCCTTATGCAACAGTTGTTTTTGATTATTTCCACATCATGCAAAACCTTAACAAGAAGGTCATAAGTGAAATACGCAAGGATGAGCAAAAGAGATTGCTGGAAGAGGGAAACCATGAAGATGCCAGAGTACTTAAAAAGAGCAAGTATATCTTGATGTCTTCTAAGGAAACATTGATGAAGAGAGACGAAGAGAGCACTTCAGGGAAAGTTCGACATAAGGGAAGCTTGCTTTTCAAAACATCAGACGTGAAAATAGGAACGGCATATTTAAACCGATATGAAAAGTTAATAAGCAACAACAAATTGCTATTCACATGCGATTTGATTAAAGAAAAGTTGAAGAATGCCTATAAATTGCGAGATGGAATAAAGATGGCAGAAGAGATAATAGACGTGATGAATCTTTGTGTTACGACCAATAACATCCATCTGCGTTGGTTTGCGAAAATACTAGATAAAAACTTTGAGGGAATAGTTGCACATGCAGACTATCCTATTTCAAACGGAAAAGTTGAGGGGATCAACAACAAAATTAAGACTCTTCGAAGGCAGGGATATGGTTATCCTGATGACGAGTACTTTTTCTTGAAATTATTTGATATTAGCAGAAAGAAATATGTTAGAAACACCAAATCCCACAAAATTTGTGATTGAAACA
>JAFTHS010000001.1 GCA_017457295.1 Paludibacteraceae bacterium
AAGTCATATATTGGCGTTACCACTTGGCATATTGTATGCTCGGCGCGTAACGCCTTTTTTGTGTGCAAATTCTTAAACAATAATAAATAATTTCTAACATTCAAAAAGTATGAAGAATTTTAAGTTAATGGCAATTGCCCTTGTGGCAATGTTGGGTTTCTCAGCTTGTGAGAAAGATTGTAATCACGATTTCATCGAGCATGATTTCACCCAAGACATCGTGGGTACTTGGACTTTCGTGGAAGACGATTTAGCAGAGGCTATGGTAATCAAGGCCGATGGTTCGTTTACCACAACAGGTGTTATGAAAGGTGGTTACCTATACGAGGAGAAAGGTACTATCAAGGTAGTAAACAACAAGGTTACTCTTGCATTCGATGGTGATAAAGATACATTTGAAGGTCGCCTCGAATTCGTAGCAGGCAAATCTTTGTCTCTTGTTATGTTTGACGACAATGACGTTCGTTTGACTTATGATTATTGCGAAAACGACCTATCCGATGAGATTCTTGGCATGTGGGTATGCAATGATGCATCTACTGATGCTCAGGATATGATGATTCAAACATTCGATAAGAATGGCAAATGCACCTTGACAGGTTATCTTCCATTGGAAGATGATTCTGAACAAGCTAAAAATGAAGCAACTGACTATAAGGTTGTTGGAGACTTGTTGTTTATTACAATTCCTGCTGAAAAGATTGGTAAAGAAGAGCCTATATATGTTGTAGACAAACTTACCTATGCTCCTGATGGAACTGCTTATGGTGATATATTAACCCTTAAAACTTATATTGAAATTGATGGTAAATTTGTTGAAAGTGGTTGGTCTTATCTCCGTGTAAAGCAATATCTCAATCTTGATAACAAAGTATATGATTATATTTCAGCATATGTAAGCAACGCAAAGGGTAAAGATGAGGACTTCACTATTGGTGAGAATGTCTTTAATATGTCTACTATTAAAGCGGGTAACTTTGATATGATGTTCCGTTCAGTTCTCTCTTGTTTTGAGTTTAGTGCTAACTCATTTACATATAAATTCCGCTCTAATGATATGGATATAGAATTTGCAACTCCAATTACTGTTGATGGTAACAAGGTTACACTTGATATGAGCAAAATGAACCCTGCTTGCCGCACCGTAGTGATGCATATGTTCCAAGATAAAGATGATAGTCAGTTGCATATGTATATGCACACAGATGCTTTCATCAACTACTTTGCTAATGTGGAAGTTGCTACTTTGATTGCAATGGGCGAGATTAACCAAACTGACGAGGCTGCTATTGCGAAGGTGTTTGCTGATATGGAAGCACGCGTAGAGAGCATCAATGTAAGTTTCGTATTGAAGGCACGCAAATAATCTTATAGATTAAATAACTACACAATCAGGGGATGTACTTAACGGTGCATCCCCTGCTCTAAGGCTTTATTGTCGTGCCTCAACTCGACCAAAACAAACTAGCAGAGACCCTCGTGCGCAAACCAACGACTTGATTGCTTCCGCAGAAGCAGAGGACTTTGGTTCTACCGAGGCAGATAATGTACGCTATGCCATCCAAAAAGCGTTAGACGCCATCTTCGCACAACCAAGATATTATTAAAAACGAAATGAAAAAGATTATATTCTTAATGATGTTAGTTGCAATCGCAACTACTATCAAGGCACAAAACAACAACGCTACTCTTCTGCAGCCAGCAGGTAGTTACATCTACTACGGAGATCAAGCGTTCAACCTCAAGCAATGTGTAGATTTCCTTTCTACGCGTCATCAACCAGCTTATAAAACTTTCCAAAGCGGCTACAAATGTTATCAAGCTGGCTGGGGACTATTTGGCGCAGGTTTAGGTATGGATTTGATAGGATCTCTCGTTATAGCCTTTGGTCCAGAGGAAGGAAACGCCGCAATGCTCTATTCTGGTATGACTTGTCTCGGATTAGGAGCAGCGGCCGTACTGGCATCAGTACCTACTATCTTCATTGGATACGCTCGCTTGAATGAGGGCATTGATATGTTCAATCACACTCAGGCAGCAGCTACATCTCAAGCATACTGGACTATCCAAGGCAGCCAAAACGGCATTGGACTAGCCTTGCACTTTTAATCAAACACAACGACTATCTTAATGATATATAGTACTTTACAATAATAATACAAACAACACAATGAAAAAGATTTTATTTGCATTTTTTGCCGTAGCAGCTCTCGCTTTGACAGGCTGCGAGAAAAAAGGTATTGACATCATGAGCCTTGATGTTACTCAGTTGGACAACACCGAGTTTAAATGCTGGAAATGGACTGTTAAAAATTCTGGTTTTATGGATGGTACAGTCTATGTTTGGGACACTGAAGCTAATGTAGTTACAGTACTTCAAGCTACTTACAAAACAGCCCAATTAAACCACTACAAACCTGTCATTGCCTACGAGGCAACTCCTGCTGATGACAAAGAGGGTTGCGAATCTAAAAACGAGTTTTAAGGGCACATTTAGCCCACAGATGTGCTTTTTATCTGTTCTATGTATTGCTCTACTTCCTCACTATGGGGATAGTTCGGGAGCAATACTCGAAGTGCCATTCAAGGCACTTCTTCATCTATGCTTGCGCTGATTCCTCAGAGTGGGGACTCTTCGGGTGCTGCGCTCGGAGTGCGTTCCGTCGCACTCCTTCAGGTCGCGTAGCACAGAGGAAACTTTCGGCACAATCGTCTTATCTCGCCCAATGGGCTCAAACGATTAATCGCAAGCGATTTTTCAGCATAGGAAAACTTTTTTCAAAAAAAATACACTCACGCGGGAAGCATAGTAAATACTACACTTCCCGCGTGTTGCATATATACTACCGAGTACTATGGCTTTTCAGGCATTTTCGGGATAGACAGAATCATATCCTCCGTGCTCTTGTTTCCTGCAATAAACATAGAATAATAAACTGACTTTGTGTGGAGAAATTCACCACACGAAGGTGCAAATGTGGAGAAATACGCTACACTTATGTGCCACAAAAGCAGTAATTTTGCAGCGAAAAATAAAGTTATGAAACATCAACAGAAAACACCCTTAGACGATCTCGTCTGCAAACATGTCAAACAACTTCTCAACGAACGCTGTATTAGCGTTCGACAACTGGCAACAGGCATCAATAGAGATCACTCACAACTCAACAAAATCCTACACGGAGAAGCCATTCTTCCCGCTTATCTCATCGACGAGTTCGCTGCTTTCTTCGAGATAGACCGCATCGCATTAATGAGCGAAACGGAGACTATTTTCCGTATAGACGACCCGAATAACACAATACATATCTCCATACGAATACCATCGTTCAATATATACAAACAAGTAATCAAATTTTTAACCCCAATCAGAAAATAGAAAGATGACTAAACAAGAAGCTGCAATCAAGTACATAACGGAGAATTACTTGGATTATAGGCGATTGAGACATGACATTGTTGCAGATAAACTGCAAATCCGCATGGATTTGGAGGAGGTTAAAGGCGGGGAGTACTGGCGGGAGATGACGAAACACGACATCAACTCTATCGTGTGTCATTGTGCGCAAGAGTACGATGCAAACATAACGAGTAGAGAGGTGATGACTGCACTGCAGTCGGATCTTATACCCGATGTACACCCGCTGAGGGAGTATGTGTTTTCGTGTGGAGAATGGACGGAGGAGCAGCCTGATTGGATTGATTGGGTCGCGCAGCAGGTGACGGTAAAATCGTTCGGCGATGAGGCTAAAGGCGATAAGGCGAGAGGCGAGGAATTATGGCGCACATGCTTCAAGAAATGGTTTGTGGCGATGGTGGCGAGTTGGATGAAAGATGAGGTAGTGAATCATCAGGTACTGGTGCTGATTGGTAGGCAAGGAATATACAAGACTACTTGGCTCGAACATCTGATGCCGCCACATTTGAGGGCATACGCCTGCAAGTTGGCGAATAGCAACGACCTCAACAAAGATGAACGGCTGCGTATTGCGGAGTTTGGGCTTATCTCGCTAGATGAGATTGATTCCATGAATAACCGTGAGCTCAATCAACTGAAATCGGTCATTACCGCCACGGATGTGAACGAACGCGCGGCGTATGCCTACACCAAAGAGCGACGGGTGCGGTTGGCGAGCTTCTGCGCCAGTGGCAATAGGCGGGATTTTCTCACAGATATTACGGGAAACCGCCGTTGGCTACCCTTTGAGGTGGAGGAGATACAAAACCCGTTTTTCACCACCTTGCCCTACGAGCGGATGTATGCACAAGCATGGGCATTGGCACAAGATCCGCTGTTCTGCTATTGGTTTGAACTGGACGAGATAGAGGTGCTGGAGCAGCACAATCAGCACTTCCGCGATGAGAGCAACGAGGAGCAGTTGTTGCCGATACTCTTTGATGTGCCTGCCGAGGGCAAAGGAGAGTTTATGACGACGGCACAGATAAGTGAGCGGTTGGTGAGTTACGGCAACATCAAGAAGCCGATGGCGTTGAGCCGATTGGGCATGGTGTTGGGGACAGCTGGATACAAAGCGACAAAACGGAGAATCGGAAACAACCAAACACGTGGATGGATTGTATATCAGAGAGATACGGACGAGATTTCTGCTTTAAGGAGAATATTAAAAGACTGATGAGGGACAGCAGGGACAGCAGATTTTATAAACTCGTCCGCGCACGTACGGGGACGAGAAAGAGAAAAGTGCTGTCCCTGCCGTCCCTCGTGGGAAACAAAAATCGCGGAATACCGCAAGTGCACAAAACAATTAACCCCAAAATATTAACCAAACTAAATTTCAGAACTATGAACAAGAGTCAAATTCGATTTGCTATGGCAGCACACGCTGCATGGCTTGTAATGAAAAACCCAGTATTAACACGCGTGTATATGGAGCAATGGGAGAAGATATACCCACGACCATTGTCGGTGGAAGGCGAAGAACTGACACTGTATGGGTATGTGTTTCAGGTGATGTATAAGGCAGCATGATGTCTCTTGTCTCTTTCGCGACCATTTCGCGACCACTATAGCACATCGGTGGCATAGATGTACCACATCTCTAAACACTCAACACTAAACACTAATATGCTCGTATCCTTTCAATCCCCGGTAGCGGGTCTCATTGGCAAATTGGAGTACAATGGCAAGTTTTACATCCGCAAGATGCATGGTAAATACATCTTGCAGCGTTGTCCCAACCGCAAGTCCCACACGCCCACACCCCGCGAACGTGCCAACCAACAACAATTTATTAAGCAGTATAGAAAAACGAAGCAATGAAGTCCTATACCAAAGCCGAACTCTCCCGCGCAGCGGGTGTGAGTCCAGAGACCTTTCGCCGTTGGCTGAAGACCGACCGCGCTTTTCTGGAGGCGAACGGCATCCGCCCTACCACTAAACTATTTCCACCCAAAGTGGTGAAGTACTTGTGTGAGAAGTATGATATAGAGATTTAGACCGCTTGTGTTGCGTAGCGGTTAGATGTAAAATGCACTTTTCTTGCAAAAAAGTGTATTTTTCTTTGCAAGCTGACAAGTTTTAGCAGTTTGATGTAGTAATTTTGCAGCCGATTTCAGAAAAAACAACTTAGTATTAACCCTTCTGTTTGCATAACTCAAAAAAAAGTAGTACTTTTGCAGACGGAAATAAAAAGCACAGAATTATGGCACAAAAAAATCAATCAAAAAGACTTACCACTCAACACAAACAATCGCATGGAGTTGTTGGTATCTTTGGAGATGAAGCTAAACAACATGACATTGCTATAGGAGAAATTTCTCACAAAGTTATGGAAATTCTCACGTCTAAATTTCCTCAACTTACATTTAGATATAGAGATAACATCACGAAACGAGAAATAAACGAAGCACTGCAAAAGATTGATTCGGAATTAGGACAAACACTTTTCGTGTCAGACTCCAGTATTATACCAGATGGAGGGATTATTGAAGTACAAGATGACAATGGTAATTGGAGAATAATTTTGGTATCAGAAGCTAAACACCAAGGAAAGGATATTGAAAACATCAAAAATGGTATATTAGTCGGCAAAAATAATGATCAAGACATTATGACTGCTGGCAATGCTATTGAAAGGTCGCATAAAAACATCTCGGAAATAGCAAATTTTATGTTAAGTGAATCACACTTCCCTTATGTGTTATTTCTTGAGGGTTCTAATTTTCTAACAGAGACCATTGTTGTCACACGACCAGATGGTAGAGAAGTAACATTGGAATACCATTCGGGCATGTTGAATCGATTAGACCGTTTGACCGCAGCGAATTATGGCATGCCTATCAATACTAACCTATGTGAAAATAAGTTTGTAGCGCATAGAGACAAACATATTATGTTGCAAGCCACTTCAATTTATACACAAGGTAAAGGAGAACGATGGAAGCCAGAAGATATCCTACAAATAATGCTTGATATTGCTAAAACATCACTTAAAGTATTAGGTAGCGATTTGTTCAACCAATTAACACATACCAAATAATAATGGCAAGAAACGCGACAAATACACTGTTACAACAGGCTAAAAAACTCAAAAGCGATGAGTTTTATACCTTATTGCCAGATATAGAGAGCGAACTGCAACACTATACAAAGCATTTTATGGGGAAAGTAGTCTATTGTAATTGCGATGATCCAAGAACCAGCAATTTCTATCGATACTTTGCAGAAAACTTTCATCGTTTAGGATTGAAAAAATTGATTGCAGCATGCTATCAAGAATCGCATCGTAATTTATTTGAAATTGAGAATAACCTTTCTGGCTTTTATTATATCTACACTGGGACTGAAAATGAAAATATTATCCCTACAGATACGGATATCATTCATTTCCATGGTGATGGAGATTTTAGAAGTAAAGAGAGTATTGACCTTCTTCAGCAAGCAGACATCGTTGTCACTAATCCGCCATTTTCATTGTTTCGGGAATACGTTGCACAGTTGATTAAATATAAAAAATCATTCTTAATCATTGGCAATATCAATGCCATTACATATAAAGAAATATTTCATTTGATTAAGGAGAACCAAGTTTGGTTAGGCGTTAATCTCGGTAGAGGTATTTCAGGATTTATAGTACCTGAGCACTATGAATTATATGGTACAGAAGCAAGAATTGATAAGAACGGAAATAGAATCATTTCACCAAATAATTGTCTATGGCTCACTAATATGGATAATGCTAAACGCAATGAGAAAATTGTACTTACCAAAAGGTATATAGGGAACGAGTCAGCATATCAACGTTATGACAATTATAATGGGATAAATGTCAATAAAACTCAAGACATACCAATGGACTATGCAGGATATATGGGGGTCCCCATTACATTCCTGCACAAGTTCAACCCTAATCAATTTGAAATAATCAAATTCAGGAAAGGAGATGACGATAAAGACCTTTCTATTAATGGCAAATGCCCATATTTTAGAATATTGATTAGAAACCTACAAGCGGTATTCTAATCCCCTCCGAAGCTACTTTATTCTACTTTATTCCCTCGCAAACCCACACAAGCCCACAACGCTGTGTGGGTTTGTTGTATTTTTGCATCGTCTTTTGAAAAAGCGCGCATTTCAGAAGACAATGAACCCCAGTTACTAACCATTAAAACTAACCCTTAACCCCTCTATGGCATAGAGGTGTCTCCTTAAAAAACTACCGAGAAGCTTGCTTCGAGGTAAGAGGAGGCATGGCGGCGAGCTAAATGCGTGTGCGCATTTCTTTCTCGCAAGCCAAATGCCGACGATATGGCAATTATCAAAAATTCGACTCCTTTTGATTCGATTCAGAAGAAGTTCTCGGGTTCGGATGAGATTCATTTCCGCAACCGCAAGAAAGACAATGCCACCATTGGTGTGCGTGTGAAGAACCCATACGATGGTGGCAACAGCGAAGCTCAACAAGCTGTGCGTAACGCTTTCAAAGAAGCACAAACGCAAGCGACAACTATTCTCGCCGACCCAGAGCAACGAGCTACCTACGAAGCAAAATTCAAAGCGCAGAAGAAGTACATCACACTGCGTGGGTATGTGGTGGCGCAAGTGTTTAAACAAAACTAAAAATCTAAAAAACCATGGCTGGAAGTGTATTTTATTTAGCACCCGTGGATAATGCATCGGGCAAGATCTTTGGCAAAAAACAAAAATGGATGGCAGTACGCCGATTAACAGGTAAACGACAACGCGGATGCAGCGTGATGGGCGAACGTAGTACCCCTGTCAGCGATGAGGAGAAGCAATATCGCACCTACTGGGGACAAGTGGCATCGGCAGTGGCAGCCCGCATGAAAGACCCCACCAAGCAACCACAAGACCAAGCGGCGTTCAAAGCGCAAACGGAGTATCCAACCCTGCGTGCATACCTGTGGCATGTGTGCAGCGAGGAGATCAATAATGCGTAATGAAACGATTGCAATTGATCCTGGCAGTGGCAATGTGCACCTTCGGTTGCGCATTGCTCACCGCTGGGTTTGTGACACCGCCTATGGGCGAGATCCACCACTCGCTGCTGATAGCGTTTGGGGAGATCCTGACATTCTCGGGCTCGCTCATAGGCATTGATTACAAATATCGCTATCGCGAGTGACACAACTAAAAAGAGTAAAAATTATGTATATACGATTGATACGAAATGAGGCGCAAGGCAATGCCATCACGGGGCGGTTGGTGATCGATGGAAGGTGGTATTGCAATACGCTGGAACGTGTTGGCTATCAGATACCTGCGCTGTGCTACCATGTGGCAGTGACCATGTCGCCGAAGTTCCGTAGGCTGCTGCCTATCGTGCAGCATGTACCACAACGCAGCGGGATACGCATACACAGAGGCAGCAAGCCCGAACATTCGACAGGGTGCATATTGGTGCCTAAAGAAGTGGAAAAAGAATTGACTAACAAACTATCAAAAGCACAAGAAGAAC
Organism: Paludibacteraceae bacterium; assembly: GCA_017457295.1. Classification (GTDB taxonomy): domain Bacteria; phylum Bacteroidota; class Bacteroidia; order Bacteroidales; family Paludibacteraceae; genus Colicola. The sequence continues at coordinate 8,940 of JAFTHS010000001.1, forward strand.
ATGAAGAGATTATCCTGGATGTTACGGACTTTTGCCGTGGTACTGAGTATGGCTATGATCACCCTTGTGAACCCGAGTTGCAAAAGCCATGAGGCAGTGGTGCAACATGGTGTAGAATGGTGTAGCATGGTGGAGCATAGCCATGACACCATCGTGGTGCAGGATAGCGTGTTCGTGAGCGAGAAAGTGCAAGGCGATACCGTATATATGACGCGGGTGGAGTGGCGTGAAAGATGGCGGACACGGGTGGAACGCGATACGGTGGTAGATGTGCGGGTGGAGAAAGAGGTGGTGCAACTGCCGCCAGAGCGGTATGTGCCGAAGTTCTATCGGTGGTGCACAGTGGCCCTATGGGTAGGTATGATAATTGTGATAATCTATATCCTTATCCGTTGCCGTTTCCGTTGATAGCCCCAGCACTTACTCGTGATGGTAGGGCTCGCCTCGAAGGATAGTCATGGCACGGTAGATTTGCTCGATAAGGAAAAGTCGTACCATTTGGTGCGAGAAGGTCATTTGACTGAGAGAAACTTTGCCATTCGCACGCTCGTACACCGACTGAGAAAAACCATAAGGACCACCAATAGCAAAAAACAGGTCGCGACCAGAAGACATCTTCTTTTGCAATTGCTGCGCAAATTCTACAGAGCGATACTCCTTGCCATGCTCGTCCAGCAGAATGAGGTCTGCGCTCTGAGGAACAGCACGCAAGATCAGTTCACCTTCGGCCTGCTTCTGCTGGTCAGGAGTGAGCGCCTTGGTATTGCGCAACTCGGGAATAACCTGCACACGCACAGGCAGATAATGCGTCAAGCGACGCAGATATTCCTGACACAAAGTGTCGATATGTGGGTCTGTGGTTTTGCCAACAAACAGTAGGGTGGTGGTCATGTATTGCTTAGTGTTTAGAGCCCTCTAATGGATTTGATATGCTCGTATGCCTCGTTGATAGCGCGGAACTTGTCGGTGGCTTGTTGGCGGATATTCTCACCCGCATTGGCCACTTTGTCGGGATGATACTTCATTGCCATACGACGATATGCCTTTTTGACCTCCTCATCCGTAGCAGTAGGCAGAATCTCAAGTGCAGTATATGCCCAATTGGCATCTCGATTCTTACGATAGAGCGATAGGAGCGATTGGTAATCCGCCGTAGCGATGCCCATATGAAAAGCAATCTGCTGAATCACATTGGTTTCGGCTTCTACCACTTCGCCATCGGCTTTGGCCACCTCCAGGAGCAGATGAACCAACTCTAAACGAACCGAATAATTGACATGCTGACGAATTTGCGTGGCAATCTCCGCAGGATTGATGTCCTTTTGGAGTAGCTGCTTGAGCAATTGCAGAGCTTGTTTGGCTCCTTCCTCGCCAAAATTGCGAACCAGGAAGGGCTTGATACTACTGATCTCCGATTTCAGGATGCGCCCATCCGCCTTGATTACGCACGCCAGCAATACGATAATTGATACGCGTATATCGCCTTGCGTGGCGTGTGTAGTACGTTGGCGCGACGAATGGGGATGCCCTTGGGCATCGCCATCGTTGTCAGATAGAAGGAGCTGGCTGGCACCATCGATCATTGATGCAATGAATACACCAATGAGCGCACCAATGGGACCGCCTAACACGAACCCAAGACCACCAAATATCCACTTGCTTGCAGACATTAGAGACGAGCTTTGATGGCAGCAGATTCAGCTTCGTAGCCCGGTTTGTCGAGCAGAGCAAACATGTTCTTCTTGTATGCCTCTACGCCAGGTTGGTTGAATGGATTGACACCCAAGATATAGCCAGAGATACCGCACGCACGCTCAAAGAAATAGAGCAATTGTCCGATATAGTATTCGTTGAGCTTAGGCAAGGTGATCTTCATATTTGGCACACCGCCATCGATATGCGCAAGCATGGTGCCAAGTTCTGCCATCTTATTCACCTCGTCCACACGCTTACCTGCCAAGAAGTTCAATCCATCGAGGTTGGCATCGTCGTGAGGGAAAGGTACGGTATGATTAGGTTCGAGCACCGAAATCACGGTCTCAAACAAGTGGCGTTCGCCATCTTGGATATACTGGCCCATAGAGTGGAGGTCGGTGGTGAAGTCTACACTGGCAGGGAAGATACCTTTGCCATCCTTGCCTTCGGACTCGCCATAGAGTTGCTTCCACCACTCGCTGATATTGTGCAACTTAGGATGGAAATTAACCAACAACTCCACTTTCTTGCCTTGCTCTTGATAAAGGCTATTGCGTGCTGCCGCATAGATGGCAGCAGGGTTCTCCTCGAATGGGGTAGTGATACCACATTGCTGCATCATCTGCTCGGCACCATCAATGAGCGCCTTGATATCCAATCCTGCGCAAGCGATAGGCAACAAGCCCACAGGCGAAAGCACAGAGAAACGACCGCCAATATTATCCTCAATCACATAGGTCTTGTAGCCCTCTTGAGTAGCCAAAGTGCGGAGTGCACCGCGTTTAGCATCGGTGATGCAAACGATAAGACGCTTAGCCGCTTCCTTGCCTTGTTGCTCTTCCAATTGAGTCTTCAAGAGGCGGAATGCCAACGCTGGCTCGGTGGTAGTACCAGACTTGGAGATGCTGATGATACCGAACTTCTTGTTCTTGAGAAGCGCTTGCAACTCGTATAGGTAGTCTTCTCCGATATTTTGTCCTGCATATACGATGGCTGGTTTCTCGCCTTCTAACCACGCGAAACTGCTGGTTAGAGCATCAATCACAGCTTTAGCTCCAAGATACGAACCGCCAATACCAATACATACAATCACTTCACACTCTTTGCGCAGCAAATCTGCTGTGGCTTGAATATCATCGAGTTGTGGACGGATGTCGGCTGGCAAGTTCATCCAACCAAGGAAATCATTGCCTAAACCAGTACCATTGACCAATTGCTCTTGTGCTTGAGCTACTTGTTGTTTGTACGCATGGATTGCTTCTGCAGAAACAGCAGTACCATAGGAGAATTGAATATTATTCATAATGGATTATTGAAATTTTTTAGTTAGTTCTTTGATAATTGCTTTTGCTGATCTGCGATTGTAGAGAATCTGATACATGGCCTCTACGATAGGCAAATCAACTTGTGCTTCCTGATTGGCAAGCCAAATGGCTTTGGTGCCGTAGTATCCTTCAGCTACCATTTCCATTTCTGTTTGTGCGGCTTTGACGCTATACCCCATACCAATCATTTGTCCAAACTGGCGGTTGCGCGAAAAATTGGAGTAGGCAGTGACTAACACATCGCCCAAATATCCGCTGTCGGTGATTTCTCGAGGAACATCCGCTTTGGCCTTAGCAAAACGAATAATCTCGTGCATAGCATTGGTAAGCAATACGGCCTGGAAATTATCTCCATAGTGCAAACTCTTGCATATGCCTGCTGCGATAGCGTAGATATTCTTCATTACGCTGGCGTACTCTAGGCCCTCAACGTCGTTGCTCGGAGTGGTACGAACATATGGGGTGTCAAATAGTTTTTGCCACAGGTCGGCTTTGACAGGGTCTTTGCAGCCCACCGTAAGGTAACTCAGTCGCTCCAAAGCGATTTCCTCAGCATGGCAAGGGCCTGTGATAACGCCTAAATTCTCTTTTGGGACGTGATAATATGTGTGTAGATAGTCTGTTACCAACATATTCTCATCGGGTATCATACCTTTGACCGCAGAGATAACGCATTTGTGCGACATATCGATAGTGATGTCATTCAGACTCTGCTTGATATAGGGCGATGGAATAGCCAAAATAATCAGGTCAGACTGATCTACAACGAGATTGATATCCGCGGAAAAATGTATGCGCGATACATCAAAATATGCCCATTCCAAATGGTTTGGATTGCGGCGAATCTCGATAAATTCGTCGATGGTTTCTTGTTTTCGGATATACCAATTGATATCTTGCAGATTGTGCATTACAATCTTAGCAAGAGCAGTTGCCCAACTGCCAGAACCGAGTATAGCTACTTTCATAGGCAATAATATGTTTTATCGTTGTTTAACAACGCGTTAGTCTATTTTTCTGGCTTCATCGTAGGGAACAATAGCACATCTTGGATAGATGGTTGTCCGGTCATGAAGATAGCAAGACGGTCGATACCAATGCCGATACCAGATGTAGGAGGCATACCATATTCGAGTGCACGCATGAAATCGTGGTCGATAATCATTGCCTCGTCGTCGCCCTTGTCAGCCAACTTCATTTGCTCTACGAAGCGCTCGTATTGGTCGATAGGGTCGTTGAGCTCGCTATATGCATTGGCCAACTCTTTGCCGTTGACCATCAGCTCGAAACGCTCGGTGAGACCGGGTTTGGAGCGGTGCATCTTGGTGAGTGGCGACATCTCTACTGGGTAGTCTGTGATGAAAGTAGGTTGGATGAAAGTGCCCTCGCATGTCTCGCCAAAAATCTCATCGATGAGCTTGCCTTTGCCCATCTTGTCGGTATCCTCTACACCGTATTTCTTAGCCACTTGTCGGATCTCGTCTTCGGTCATGGTGCTCAGGTCGTAGCCCGTCTTCTCTTGGATAGCTTCTAAGATTGGCAGACGGCGGTATGGTGCCTTGAAGTTCACGATATTGTCGCCAATCTTCACCTCGGTAGTACCATTGACAGCGATGGCGATCTTCTCGAGCAATTGCTCGGTGAAAGACATCATCCAATTGTAGTCCTTGTATTGCACGTAGAGCTCCATGCAAGTGAACTCTGGGTTGTGGGTGCGGTCCATGCCCTCGTTGCGGAAGTTGCGACCAATCTCGTACACACCCTCGAAACCACCTACGATGAGGCGCTTGAGGTAGAGCTCGGTAGCGATACGCATGTACATATCCACGTCGAGCGCGTTGTGGTGGGTGATGAACGGACGAGCCGATGCGCCACCAGCAATGGCTTGCAGCATAGGTGTCTCCACCTCAGTATAGCCCGCCTCGTCAAACACCTGACGCATAGTGCGGATGATAGTTGCACGCTTGAGGAAGACGTCCTTTACGCCCTCGTTCACCACTAAGTCCACATATCGTTGGCGGTAGCGTTGCTCTGGATCGTTGAAGCCGTCGTATGCCACACCATCTTTGTACTTGACGATAGGCAATGGACGGAGACTCTTAGCCAAAACGGTCAGCTTTTGTGCGTGTACACTAATCTCGCCCATCTGGGTGCGGAAGACAAAGCCCTCGATACCAATAAAATCACCAATATCAAGCAGTTTTTTGAATACCACGTTGTACATCTGTTGCTCCACAGTGGTAGCCGTCTCGCCCTCAGCAACAGATGCCTGGATGTCATCGCGGCTCACATATACCTGGATGCGGCCTTTGGAGTCTTGCACCTCGATAAACGATGCCTTACCCATGATACGACGCGACATCAATCGACCAGCAATGCGCACTGGTTTGCCCGTGTACCACTCTGCATCATCTGTAGCTTCATCAACAAAAGATGATTTAATATCTGTAGAATAACCAGTAACTACATACTCATCAGCAGGATAGGGATTGATACCCATATCACGCATCTTTTGCAGGCTCTCTCTGCGAATAACTTCTTGTTCTGATAGTTCCATAATTTTTTATCTTGAAATTCTTGTACCTTATACTACTATTTGCACAATTGCGCAATTTGGCTGCAAAGGTACAAAAAAAAATGTGAATTTACAAACAAAAATGTAGAAAGTTAAATATAATTTAAAAAGTACTAAAACTCACTAGTGAAGTGGAACTTGATGTTTTTGTAATCATTTTGCGCCATTTGTAGCACATAGCCGCTATCCGCCATGAACACATCGCGTCCATCTTTATCCTTTGCCATGTATTGCGCTTTGCGCTTCTTGAACATGTCTAATTCCTGCTCGTTGTCTGACTCTATCCAGCACGCTTTGAACATTTGTAGTGTTTCCCAGCGACATTTGGCTTGGTACTCATGCTCCAGACGGTATTGGATAACCTCGAACTGCAATTGGCCGACAGTACCGATGATTTTTCTGCCATTGAACTGACTGACAAATAGTTGTGCCACACCTTCGTCCATGAGTTGGTTGATGCCTTTTTCCAATTGCTTTTGCTTCATAGGATCGGCATTTTCGATGTACTTGAACATCTCAGGCGAGAAGGATGGCAGGCCCTTGAAGTGGAGGTTCTCTCCGGCGGTAAGCGTATCACCAATCTTGAAGTTGCCCGTATCTGGCAAGCCGACAATATCGCCTGCAAATGCCTCATCCACAGTCTCTTTGCGTTGTGCCATGAAGCAGGTAGGCGCAGCGAAACGCATCTGACGATTCTCGCGCACGTGTTTATAATAGGTATTGCGGACGAACTTGCCCGAACATATCTTGAAGAATGCAATACACGAACGATGGTTAGGGTCCATATTAGCATGGATCTTGAAGCAAAACGCAGTGAATCCGTCTTCCATAGGTTCTACCTTACGCTCAATAGCCTCTACAGGACGTGGAGATGGTGCAATCTGCACAAAACATTCAAGGAGCTCTTTCACACCGAAGGTGTTAAGCGCAGAACCAAAGAATACAGGTGCCAATTCGCCTGCGAGGTATTCTTCTTGGCTGAAAGGATTATATACCCCCTCAATCATCTCTAAATCCTCTTGCAACTTTAGCGCATCGCTTTCGCCTACGAGTTGTGCGATTTGTGGATCGCTGACATTATCAAAGCGAATAGATTCAGTGACTTGCGTTTTGTTGGGAGTATATAGGTCGAGGGTAGATTGGAAGATATTGTACACCCCTTTGAATCGCTGACCACTATTGATAGGCCACGATAGAGGGCGTACATGTATGCCGAGTTCGTTCTCCACCTCGTCCATGAGGTCGAATGGGTCTTTACCCTCTCGGTCCATCTTGTTGATAAAGACCATGACAGGTGTCTTGCGCATGCGGCATACCTGCATGAGTCGGCGAGTTTGGGTCTCCACACCCTTGGCAGAGTCGATGACAATGACCACAGAATCCACGGCAGTGAGTGTGCGGAATGTATCTTCAGCAAAGTCTTGGTGACCAGGAGTATCGAGGATATTGATGTGATAATTATTATAGTCGAATCCCATGACTGATGTAGCCACAGAGATACCACGCTGTTTTTCAATCTCCATCCAGTCAGAGGTAGCTGTTTTGCGTATTTTGTTGGATTTAACAGCTCCTGCGACGTGGATCGCACCTCCATAGAGCAGCAGTTTTTCGGTGAGCGTGGTCTTACCCGCATCAGGGTGCGAAATGATCGCAAAGGTGCGGCGACGCAAGATTTCTTGTTGTTCGGTGTTATTCAGCATTGTATGTTGTTAATTATCTGTAATTTATAAATGTGCTAATTCATCTATGACGCGCGGCAAAAGAATTTTTTCTTGTTCTTGAATGCGTTGAGCCAGTGTTTCGGGTGTGTCCTCAGGTAGGACATCCACTTTTGCTTGAGCAATGATGCTACCTCCATCGATCTCAGCACTTACGTAATGCACCGTGCAGCCAGCCTCTTGCTCCTTTGCCGCTAATACTGCTTCTTGCACATGAATGCCGTACATGCCCTTGCCTCCGTACTTAGGCAATAGTGATGGATGGATATTGATGATGCGTTTGTTCCATTTTTCGCAAATCCAATGAGGAATGATAGCCAGAAAACCCGCCAATACCACCAATTGAATGTTACTATTGGCTAGAGCAGTGTCTATTGCGGTCCAATCCTTGGTCTGTAGGGTAGGAATATGGTGCTTTTGGGCGCGCTCCACGGCCTGGCACTCGCGATTAGCCACCACCAACGCCACATGGTACCCCAACTCCGCTTGTCGATCAATGAGCGTCTGTAGGGTAGTACCTGTACCTGATGCAAAAATGGCAATGTTCATACTTATTCAATGTCCACGAACGAAGATACCTTCGGCTTGATTTTCAACGAAACAGCACTCGTCCGAATGTTCTTCGGCGAATGCTGCCTGCTGCTCTTGTAGGTATTGCTCGTATGTCATTTTTATCTGAGTTTTGCGCCGAACTTCTCCTCAAAGGTCTTTTGCAATTTGGCCATAATGGCTTCGATTTGCTTATCTTTTAGGGTGTTCTCCGCATCTTGCAAGATGAAAGAAAGTGCATAACTCTTCTTACCCGCCTCGAGGTTTTTGCCTTCGTACACGTCGAAGAGATTGACAGCTTTGAGCAGTTTCTTCTCGGTAGCATATGCAGCTTGTGCTAAATCTGCAAAAGTAACAGATTTATCGACCAATAATGCAAAGTCGCGTTTCACCTCAGGGAATTTTGGCAGATCATTGATTACTGGTTTGTATTGCTTGTTGAGGCGCAGAAGCATATTCCAATCTAAGTCGGCATAGTAAACAGGATTGTCGATGTCGAATGCTTTAAGCTGCTTCTTTGCCACGATTGCCATTACGCCTATTTGCTTGCCGTTAGGTGCGAGGATGGTCAGTCCATCGTCGAACAACTCGTTCGCAGCCATTGGAGCCAACTTAAACAATTGTACACCCATACGGCGGAGTACATTAGCCACATATGCATGCAATTGGTAGAACGAAGATTTCTCCTCTTTTTGCACCCACGATTGTGGCGTTTTGTTACCCGTTATCCACAATGCCAAGTGAGGTTCTTCGCTGTATGCATAGAGTGGGTCATAGACCCAATGTGGGTCCTTGGCTTGGCGGTCGGTAATCTTTTGCGCATTGTAGTGATAGCAATTGCCAAACTCGTAGAACTTGAGATCAGCATTCTTGCGATTGGCATTGCGTTGGATGCTTTCCAAGCCGCCAAAGAGCAATGTCTGACGCATTACGCCAAGGTCCTGACTCAGTGGGTTCATAATCTTGACGCAAGTAGCCAAACTGAGCCCTTCTAATCTCTCGTAGTATGATACTTTGGTGAGCGAGTTGTTGAGTATCTCATTGAAACCTTGTGCGGTCAGTTGCTCGGATATACGAATCTGCAATGCCACTGGGTTGGGCTTTGGATTGTAGCTGAGACTGGTATTCAGCTTCTCAGGGAATTCCACATTGTTGTAGCCATAGATGCGGAGAATATCTTCCACCACATCGCACTCGCGCTGTACATCAACGCGGTAGCGTGGTACACCAATCTGCCATACATTGCCCTCTTGGCTGTAGATCTCAACTTCTAATGCATGGAGGATAGTGGCGATTAGTTCTTCGCCTATCTCCTTGCCAATCAATGTGTTTACGCGGTCGATATGGAGTTCTACAGGGAATGGCGCAAAATGAGTATCGCCTTGATCAGTGATTTCCATAGCAATCTCTCCACCTGCTACCTCTTGTATGAGAAGTGCGCAGCGCTTGAGTACATAGAGGGTATTGTTAGGATCGCAACCACGCTCGTAGCGGAAACTGGCATCGGTGGATAGCTGATGACGGCGCGCAGTCTTACGAATGCTGACAGGGTCGAAATATGCACTCTCAAGGAAGACGTTGGTGGTTTGCTCTGTGATACCAGAATCTTGACCGCCAAACACACCTGCGATACACATAGGCTCCTCGGCATTGCAAATCATCAGGTCTGCAGCCGATAGGGTACGCTCGATACCATCGAGGGTAACGAACTTCTGCCCTTCAGTGGCATTTTTTACAATCACCTTGTTGCCCTTGATCTTATCAGCATCGAAAGCGTGGAGCGCTTGTCCCATCTCATGGAGCACGAAGTTGGTAGCATCAACTACGTTGCTGATAGGGCGTATACCTACTGTTCCCAATGCTTTCTTGAGCCAATCGGGCGATTCGCCAATAGTGACACCCTTGATGCTGACGCCAGTATAGCGAGGGCATGCTTGCGCATTTTCCACCACCACCTGAATAGGCAATTCGTGGCTATCTACTTTGAAAGCATCTACGCTTGGCTTGGTTAGCTGAATATCAACGCCCTTGGCTTGATAGTACGCATATAGGTCGCGTGCTACGCCATAGTGACTAGCTCCATCCGCACGGTTAGGAGTAATATCTACCTCAATCAATGTATCATCTTCCACACCAAAATACTCTTTCGCAGGCATGCCTACGGGCGTATCCGATGGCAATACCATGATACCATCGTGGCTGGTACCTACACCAATCTCATCTTCTGCGCAAATCATTCCCAACGATTCCTCGCCGCGAATCTTGCCACGTTTGATAGTGAATTTCTCATCGCCATCGTAGAGCACAGTGCCTACAGTGGCTACAATCACCTTTTGCCCTGCGGCTACATTGGGTGCTCCGCACACGATTTGCAATGGCTCCGCATCAGGGGCCACGCGAGTGGTGGTGATATGCAGGTGGTCGGAGTTAGGATGATCAACGCATGTGATCACTTCGCCTACTACCAAACCCTCTAATCCACCTTTGATGGTTTGCACTTTTTCTACCTTACCAACTTCCAAACCGATAGAAGTCAATACTTTTGCCACTTCTTCAGCAGAATCATTCAACTGGATGTAGCGTTTAAGCCAATTGTACGATATATTCATAATCTTGTAATTTATTCAATTTAGTAGATGTTTTTGCCTAGTTATTATTCATAATAAATAGCCCGCAAAGGTACTGCTTTTTTTGCAAATATGCAAATAATATCACTTTTTTGTTGAAATATCAATTTTTTGAAGCGTCTCATTCCAATATTTTGTTCAGTAGATGCAGTGCGCCACTGATGGTTTTGACTTGGTTGATTACCGCATATCTTTTTCCTGTAGGTTTGCCATCACGGTCTTTGTCTTCTACCAACCTGCAACGTTCCACACGTGAACAGGCGTATTGCAATATTTTGCCAAATACATTGGATTGGAAATAGCGGGGTGTGTTGACAAAATAGAGCGACATGCGGTCTTGCTTTAGAATGACTTTTTCTATACCCATTTGGCAGCATAACCACCTCAATCTCACCACATTCAGCAATTGCACTGCTTCTTCTGGCAGGTTGCCAAAACGATCAATAAGACGCTTCTCGTAGGCGAGAAGACTAGTTTCATCGCTAAGACTATCTAATTCGCGATACAAACTAATTCGCTCGGATATATTTTCCACGTATGTAGGTGGAAACGAGAGCGGTAAATCGCTTTCCAACTGACTATCATTGCACCATTTTTTATGGCCTTTGTTCTCTGCCTCGTGCATGCTGGTGGCTATGGCAATACCTTCCTCTTCTCTGATTTCTTCCACTGCCTCATTCAGGATGCGTTGATAGGTTTCGTATCCTAAGTCTGCGATAAACCCGCTTTGCTCTGCTCCCAGCATGTTTCCTGCACCACGAATATCCAAATCTTGCATAGCCAGCTGGAAGCCCGAGCCCAGTTCTGCAAAGGTGGTCAGCGCATCCAACCTGCGGCGAGCATCGGCGGTCAGCAATTCGCGGTCTGGGGTGATCAAGTAGCAATATGCTTTGCGGTTGGAGCGTCCTACGCGGCCGCGCAACTGGTGCAAATCGGATAAACCATAATGCTGTGCAGAATGGATGATAATGGTGTTCACATTGGGTATGTCAACACCCGATTCGATGATGGTGGTTGAGATGAGGATATCGTAGTCGTAGTTGATGAAGGCCTCTAATCGCTCTTCCATTTCGCCTGCTGGCATTTGTCCGTGTGCGATGACAGTGCGTGCTTGCGGACACATGCGTAGTATTCTGTTCTCCAATCTGGGCAACATCTCGATGCGATTGCACACCACATATATCTGCCCATTGCGTTCCATCTCCAGCTCGATGGCCTCTTTTATTATATCTTCATCATCCAGCGTAATCTGCTCTGTCTGAACGGGATAGCGATTGGGTGGGGGAGTGTTGATCACACTCAAGTCGCGCGCACCCAGCAGCGAGAACTGCAGTGTCCTGGGGATAGGTGTAGCAGTGAGTGTCAGTACATCCACGTTCGTGCGAAGCGACTTCAGTTTTTCTTTTACAGCAACTCCGAATTTTTGTTCCTCATCTATGATCAACAGCCCCAGGTCTTTCCATTCCACCTGTTTGCCCACCAACTTGTGCGTACCTATCAGTACGTCAATCTTTCCTATTTTCAGGTCGGCAAGTACTTCTTTTACTTCTTTAGGGGTTTTGCTTCGGCTGAGGTATTCGATGCGAATAGGAAAGTCCTTGAATCGCTCTTTGAAGGTGTTGTAATGCTGCATGGCGAGTACTGTGGTTGGTACTAGTACTGCCACTTGCTTGCCATCGGTGGCTGCTTTGAAAGCGGCTCGCATGGCCACTTCCGTTTTGCCAAATCCTACATCGCCACATACCAATCTATCCATTGGCATAGGGCTTTCCATATCATGTTTGATGTCCAATGTGGCTTTGGCTTGGTCGGGAGTATCTTCGTAGAAGAAGGATGCTTCTAATTCGTGTTGCATATATCCGTCGGGGGAGTAGGCGAAGCCCTCTTGCTGCTTGCGCGCGGCGTATAAGCGAATCAGGTCGCGAGCTATGTCTTTCACCTTGTCTTTGGTGCGCTCTTTCATTCGTTCCCAAGCGCCCGAGCCCAATCGTGATATGGTAGGTTCGCTACCTTCTTTGCCTTTGTATTTGGATATACGATGCAGGTTGTGAATACTAACAAATATGGTATCTCCTCCGCGGTAAGTCAGTTTGATACTTTCTTGACTTCTGCCGTGGAAGTTCGTTGTCACCAACCCTGCGAACCTACCTACGCCGTGGTCGGTATGTACCACATAATCACCTATTTGCAATTGATTGATTTCTTTGAGAGTGATGATGGCTTTGCCTCGTCGGGCATTCTCCGAACGAAGGCTGACGCGGTGGTAGCGTTCGAATATCTCATGATCGGTATAGCAGCATATTTTTGCACTTTTATCCACAAATCCCGCATGCAGTGTTTGGCTGACTGCCACAAACGATATGTCCGATTCTTTGTCTTCGAATATGGCCCGCAGTCGGTCGGTTTGCTTCACTTGGTCTGCTAGAATATACACCTTATATCCTTCGCGTATGCGTGCGCGTAGGTCATCGATTAGTATCTCAAAGTTCTTGTTGAAAGCAGGTTGGGGCAGTGTATCAAAATCTATGGCATCGTATCGGTCGAACGTGCTTTTTCCGCTAATCTCTATTGTCGTGCCTGCTTCGATATTCGATAGCTGAAATTCGCTGCCCGATGTTTTGTATCTCACCAGACTAAAATCGTTGCTCACCCATATGGTATTATTGTTCAGATACTCTACGAGCGACGATGTGGTTTGTTCGGAGGATGCTTGTGCTACGATATGGATGGCGTTTGTGCGCTCCATAGACAGCTGTGTCTCTATATCAAACTCGCGAATAGAATCCACTTCATCACCAAAGAAATCGATGCGATAGGGATAGTCGTGGGCGTAGCTATACACGTCTAATATACCGCCACGAACGGCAAACTGACCAGGTTCGTAAACGAAGTCAACCCGTTGAAAGTCAAACGATATGAGCTGATTGATTAGGTCGGATTGTGCAATCTCTTCTTCCGTGTGGATATGGATGGTTTTGCTCTGCAGGTCTTCAGGTTGTGGTACAGGTTCGATGAGTGCTTCGGGGTAGGTGACGATGATTATCTCTCCCTTTTCCGTTTTGTCCTTTCCGTTTACCTTTTTTGCTTTGGTTAGTGCACTCAGTACTTCTGTGCGTTGTACCATCATTGCCTCATCTTTGCCTTGTCTGCGTCGGTGTGAGCAAGGGAAGAAGTACACATCTTGTTCGTTGCGCAACGTACGCAAATCAGCGTACATATACTGTGCGCTGTCGGCATTGTCTAATACGATTAGCATGGCCCGTGCGTGGGCATTGGTGGCTAATCGTTGGTGTAGATTAGATAGTATGATTGCTTGCGAAGAGGCATGTAGATTCCTGAGCAAAAAGTGCTTCTCACGCTTTTTGCTTAATTCATTTGCCATTACATCCACCTCGGGATGCAGAGCAAACACGTGCGCTAAATCCCTTATCTCCATTCGAGTGCAAAGGTACTACAAAAAATGCACATGTGCAAGAAAAGTGAACATTATTTTTAAAAAAGTAACTGTTATTTTATTTCTATTTCGGCTACTAAATTTGCTTATTTCAATATATTTTATTACCTTTGCACCCGGAAAAGAGATATCAACCATTAATTGCACCATATATGCGCGTACTACTCATCAACGGTAGCCCCCGTGTGAAAGGCAATACCAGCATTGCTTTAGCAGAAGTGGCAAAAACACTGGAAGCAGAGGGCATTGATACTATCATTGTGAATATTGGCAATCAGCCAGTTCGTGGCTGTGTAGCGTGTGGAGCATGCCATGTGAAGAAAGGCAAATGTGCTTTCTCAGATCCGCTATATGACCAATTGCATGCTATCCTGACGGAAGGAGTAGATGGCTTGGTGGTTGGCTCGCCAGTGTATTATGCAGGGCCTAATGGCTCGCTTTGTGCTTTGCTTGATCGCCTCTTCTATTCTGCAGGAGCGATGCTATCCTACAAGCCAGCAGCTGCTGTGGCAGTATGCCGCAGAGGAGGAGCAAGTGCATGCTTTGATAGACTGAATAAGTACTTTACTATCAATAATATGCCCGTTGTTTCGTCGCAATACTGGAATAGTGTGCATGGTTGGGAAAAGGGTGAAGCAACGCAAGATGCCGAAGGGCTTCAAACCATGCGCACCTTGGCACGTAACATGGCATGGATGATGCGTAATCTAGCCAAAGAGCAACGCCCCGAAAGCGAGAAACCAAAAATGAGAACGAATTTTATAGGATAATAAGATGACACAACAAGAGATAGAAGAACGTGTAGAAAAAGCGAAAGAACTTTTTCATCAAGGATTTAATTGCAGTCAGTCGGTGTTTGGTGCGTGTGCTGACCTCTATGGTATCACCGACGAAGCACTTGCTTTGCGTCTTTCCGCATCGTTTGGCGGAGGTATAGGTCGTATGAGACAGACTTGTGGCGCTGCATGTGGTATGTTCCTATTGGCAGGGCTGGAGAATGGCAGTGCTACGCCTCATGATGCCGAAGGCAAAAAGCAAAATTATGCTCTCGTGCAAGAGCTGGCGGCACAATTCAAATCAGAAAACGGCAGTCTTATTTGCGCTGAACTACTGGGGATAGCGCCTAAAACGCATGAGACAGCGCAACAATTTGGAAATCCAACACCCGAACCACGTACAGAGGCCTACTATCAGAAACGCCCTTGTGCTGAGATGGTGGCCAGTGCCGTGAGAATATTTATAGAACATATAGAGCACAATCAATAAAATGAAGAAATATACTCTTTTGATTCTTTCGTTGTTTTTCTTTGGACGATCTTTTGCTTTTAATCAGCCTGTCACGCCAGTTGATTCGTTGCATGAATACTACGAAACAATTGATGGTACAAGCGGAAAAGAGTTGCTAGATGCTATCCAACAAGTGGCTAAAAGAGGTTATCGAACAGAAGATTTCCGCTACGATAGCGTTTGGCTCGCATACAAGTATACCGATATGCGTCCTGATGGATATGTTTGGGAGATTTATAGCGATTGTGTGTTTGAATACGAGAAAGATCGTTCCTCGAATACTACACAAACTGGTGAATGCAAGGGATATAACCGCGAACATGCGATGTGTCAGTCGTGGTTTGGCACTACCTCCTTGGCGGGCAAAGAGATGAGTAGCAGCAAAAAGAACTCGCCAGGTTCGGATATATTCCATATTTATCCTACATCATATGGTATGAATAGCCGTCGTGGTAATCGTCCGTATGGCGAGGTGGCACAAGCGGATTTTACCTCGGGTAATGGCAGCAAGTATGGTACGTCAGTTTCAAGTGTATTTGTAGAGAATAGCGTGGCAGGAGCTTATGTGGAGGGTAGTATCAATATGAGTACGAATGTGTTTGAACCAGCAGACGAATACAAGGGCGATATTGCACGTAGTTATTTCGGAACCATGGTCAAGTGGGCTGGCGAATGGGCGTTTAATAAGGTAGCGGAGGGTAGAGTGATCTTCGATGCTACTATTGACGCGGATACACACTATAGTGCAGAAAACAACTATGGTTTCACCAACTATGGACTGGCTCTAATGCTCAGTTGGCACCGCCAAGATCCTGTGTCGCAAAAAGAAGTGGATCGCAATAATGGTATTCAGAAGACACAAGGCAATC
The DNA here is from genome assembly GCA_017457295.1 of Paludibacteraceae bacterium. GTDB lineage: Bacteria > Bacteroidota > Bacteroidia > Bacteroidales > Paludibacteraceae > Colicola. Next base: position 25,039 of record JAFTHS010000001.1, read on the forward strand.
GCAATCCTTTCATCGACTATCCTTACCTTGCGGAATATATATGGGGCGAGATGTCTGGCGAGCAACTTGATTTAGATCAACTTCTCTGCTCGGCGGATGAACTTTTTCAATTAGGTGTTAGCAACGGTTATATGGGTGAAGTAATTGATAAACTGGTGGATACTATCTTTTGGATGGTAGGAGATACGCAGTATGATTTTACGCCAATTAACCATGGTAGTCGTCCTCGGAATTTGCCCATATCACCTATATCATTCAGTAAGGAAAGTACTATTTTTATGGGTTGGACTGATTCGCCGATGACGAGTACTAGTGATGATGCACCAGACATATTATATGTAAAGGCAAGTGATTTTCCTGCGATTAACAAAAACACCATATATTACGCAGTATTCGCGCAAAAAACAGAACCAGAAAACATAAATGAGGTAATTACAATCAACAAAACAGACTCAGCCGATTGGACACTTGTGAATGTGAAGCAAGCACAAAATAAGACGGATGGAGCATACTGGTTGTTGGTGAAGGATGCAAGTATCACTTCGCCTGTGATTGATATGCAGATGCTAGATTCGGTAGCAGTAAAAATACGTAGTTATCAGAGTAGAACGACTGTTTCTATTGTAGTAGATGGTAACGAGATGGGGAAAATATCTGCTTCTACGAATACGATGCAACGTTATGTATGGGAGGCACCCGAAATGACTGGAGATAAAGAATTGAAATTTATAGGAGTAGATGGTACTGCTAGTTATGGAGTGGGAATAAATGAGATTTCTCTATTTATTGGGGGCGAAGAGATTACTTACACCAACTATCTTACTCATGCTTCTGGAGCGATTCCTACAGACATGTGTACGCCTTCTACGGATAATAAGATTCGAAAAATAGTAATTGGCAATCAATTATATGTTCAAGTGAATCATCAACTCTATGATTGTATAGGTAGAGTTGTTAATAAATAAAATAAAAGAATATGAAATACTTTTTAGCTATCATTGGCGGTGGTCCTGCAGGATACACAGCAGCAGAAATCGCTTCAAAAGCAGGTAAAGATGTAGTAATCTTTGAGCAAACAGCATTAGGTGGCACATGCCTCAATGTAGGATGTATTCCTACTAAGACACTGCTATACAGCGCAAAACAATATTATAATGCTAAAAACGCTGCGAAATATGGCGTTTCTGCGGAGAATGTAGTGTTCGACTATACCAAGATTGTACAACGCAAAACCAAAGTGGTGCGCAAACTGGTTGCAGGTATCAAGCAGAAGCTCAACAATGAGCATTGCACGGTGGTCATGGGGGCTGCTTCTATCGTGAGCCGAACCGATGAGCAGGTAGTGATAGCGTGCGGAGACGAGCAATACGAAGCAGAGAACCTGTTGATTTGTACGGGCTCTACCAATTTTGTGCCACCAATCCCAGGCGTGAAAGATAATCCTGCGATATGGGATTCTACGATGGCGTTAGATAGCAAGGAGTTACCAGCTTCGATGATTATCGTAGGTGGTGGTGTGATAGGTATGGAGTTTGCTACGCTATACCACGAATTAGGTGTGCCAGTAACTGTGATAGAGGCGATGCCAACGATCTTGCCAAACCTGGACCAAGAGGTGGTGGCGATCCTATTGGAGAAATATCGCAAGGCGGGTATTCAAATCCTGACAGATACCAAAGTGACTGAGGTACAAGGAAATAAGGTTTTAACTACCAACGGAGAATATGAGGCAGAGCATATGTTGATATCCGTAGGAAGACGTGCAAATATGCAAGGATTGGAGGCCCTGAACGACCTAGAGATGTATCGTGGCGGTATTGTGGTAGATGAAATGATGAAAACCAATTTGCCAAACGTATATGCGGCAGGCGATGTGACAGGCAAGATTATGTTGGCGCATGTGGCTAGTCGTCAGGCCGAGGTGGCAGTAGGACGTATGCTGAAGCAGTTGCCATTGCAACGCATTGCGTATAATGCTATTCCAAGTGTGGTATATACCAATCCAGAGATTGCATGTATTGGTTTGACAGAGAAAGACTTGAATGATATCAAAGAAGGCGATTTTGCTCCATCTATGTCCACAGACAAACCATTTGTGCCATATGAGGTACATAAGTTGCCAATGACCTATTCGGGGCGTTTTGTGGCTGAGAATGAGGGAGAAATGGGCTTGTGCAAAGTGATTGTGGACAAGAAAAACAAAACCATTATTGGTGTGCATATGATTGGCAATCCATGTTCGGAGTTTGTGGCTGCAGCCAGCTTTGCAGTGCGTATGGGCTATACGGTAGCCGAGTTCCAGCAAGTGGTGTTCCCACACCCAACCGTAGGTGAAGTATTGCGCGAGGTAATAATGGAGGCATAATTTGGAAAATAGAGTTATGAATTTTGATTGCGAAATTATCTCCGAACGACAAGAGCGTGTATTGGCTTATCTAACTGATCATCAGATACCTTATACCTGCTATATCCACCCGGAAGGCAAGACCATAGAGGAAGCGAAACGCTGGTGGAAAGATGATGGTAGTGTGCATTGCAAGAATATCTTCATGCGCAACCACAAAGGAACGCAGCATTATCTGATCTGCTTTGACTGTGAGCACGATTTGGCGATACACGATTTGGAACAGCGTCTCAAAGCTTCGTTGTTGGCAGCAGGAAAGAACTCACCTGGAAAACTATCGTTTGCCAGTGCGGAGCGTATGATGCGTTATTTGGGTTTAGAACCAGGTAGTGTGAGCCCATTTGGACTGATCAACGACGAGGAACATCATGTGATTCTATTTCTTGATAAGAATTTGCAAGATGCTGATAGTCTGAGTTTTCACCCAAACGATTGCCGTGGAACGGTAGTTATCAAGCGCGAGGATTTTCAGACTTATCTGGAATGCGTAGGTAATACTGTGGAGTGGATAGAGTTGTATTAGTAGATAGGTTAAAGATTAAAGGAAAGCATATGGAAAAGAAGAATAAGAAAGAGTGGGTGAGAGTGCTGAAGTTTGTATTGTTTTCTGCCAGTGCAGGTATTATTCAGATAGGATCGTTTACGCTATTTAATGAATGTACCGAATGGCGCTATTGGCCATGCTATTTAATCTCGTTGTTGCTAAGTATCCTTTGGAATTTTACGTTCAATCGTCGATTTACCTTCCAATCGAAGGCAAATATCACCCGCGCCATGTTGCTGGTGTTGGCTTTTTATGCTGTGTTTACCCCTTCAACTACGATATTGGGCGATTGGTTGGCAGAGGATTTGCATTGGAACGAATACTTGGTAACGGGTATAAATATGCTACTAAATCTCTCGCTAGAATACTTGTACCAACGTTATGTAGTATATCGTAATAAGATAGATAATAGATAATAACATATTGATTGATAATAGAATGAAAAGATTACTTGCATTTTATTTCATGCTGATGGCTATTGTGCCAAGCATGCACCATCTCTATGCCTGGGGGCAAAAGGGACATCGTATTGTGGCACAAGTGGCCTATGATAACTTGACCAATAAAGCACGCAAACAGGTAGATGTCGTATTGGGCAAACAAGGGATGATTTACCTCTCTACTTGGCCAGACGAAATCAAGAGCGATACGATTTATCCAACCAGTTTTACATGCCATTACCAAGATTTGGATGGCGGACTTAGTGATGCACAAGTAGTGGCAATGCTGACAGACTATCCAGAAGTGGGTGGGGATTTGTTTATGGCATTGGATAGTTTGGAAGTAGTGCTTGGTCGCGACAAACAATGCCATGACGCCTTGGTTTTCTATGTGCACCTCTATGCAGATCGTTTTTGCCCTATGCACGTAGCTCATCTGGATGACAAGGGAGGCAATGCAGTAAAAATGAAATGGTTTGGACAAAATACGAATCTTCATTCAGTGTGGGATTCTAAAATTATTGATTACAAAGGATTTAGTTACATTGAATACGTACAATATCTGCATGATAGATATAGCAACCAAAAGAAAGAAATCATGAAAATGTCGGACGAAGAAACATTGTTGCAGACTTATCATCTGACAGATTCGATATACCAATATCACTCCACATGGAATGGCAATGCCTATCATTATGCATACCGTTGGTTGGAGCCAATGGAGTGGCAATTATATGTGGCAGGTGTGAAATTGGCACAAGCGCTCAACACCATCTATAAGTGATGTGTATACCATGTGTATAGGAAAAGTATACGATTGATATATAGAATGTTATAGTTTTATAATGGCAGAAATGGCCATTTGCGAATAGAAAAATAAAATTGTCGCCGCGTGATTGTTCGCAGCGACAATTTCTTTCTATAGCACCTCAATAATATATATTACAGGTTACTATCTAGTCAAAGAGCTATAGCGATTATTCTTCCTCTTGGTAGTAGCCCTTTTCGATGCCATATTGCAGCTCGCCATCCATAATGAGTTGGATTTGTGTGCTGCTGAGTGCAAGGCCTTGCTCTTTTGTGGCATTAACGAGGAAGTTGAGCTGCTCGGTTTCGTCGATTTCGCCATCCAGATAGGTCATCTCGCCGGCTTGATCATCCTCCTCAAGCAATCCGTTTTCTACCAGATAATCATCCATTAAGTCGAGTACGAGTAGCACATCCGCTTGGGTCATACCTTGGCGATCGGCCTCGGGAATAAGGTTCCAGATGTAGTTCAAGAGCTCTTTCTCCTCAGGATCGAGAAGGCTTAATTCAATGTTTGTGTTCATAATTTATATGATTTTGTTGATTTCGCTTGCAAAATTACAAAATTATTCTTACCTTTGCAAATTATTTAGAAAATAATTATCAAAAATAGTATTTTATGAAGGAGTTGTTAACACGAACCCTGTTCGGAGCCATATATGCAGGAGTTGTTATTGGGTCTATCTTGGTAGATGCGTGCTTGTTTGGTATCGTATTTATGGTTGTCACGGCTTTGGCTGTGAAAGAGTACCATAGATTAGTGCAAAGTTCTGTGAAGCAAACAGCATATGCCATGGCAGCAAGCGTGTTGCTATTTGCGTTTGTGTTCTTCTCGTATAATGGGGTAAGTTGGAGTTATCCGTTGCTGTTTGGCTATGTGGTAGTGATGATTCTATCGATGCTTCATGAGGTGATTCGCCCAAATAATCAGACACTTAGCCATTGGGGGCATTTGTGCAGCAGTCAATTGATGATTGCATTACCGTTCTCGTTGATGACAGCCGTATTGATGGAAGACAAGTACTTGTTGTTGGCTTTGTTTATTCTGGTATGGGCAAATGATTCGGGTGCTTATTTGCTTGGGTCGCTCACGGCTCGTAGCAAGAATGGAAACCATAAGATGTGTCCAGCAATCAGTCCAAAGAAGTCTTGGGAAGGATTGGTCGGAGGTATCATTCTCTCAGTAGCAGCAGCTTGCGTGTTTCAGGTAGTGGGTTGGACTTCTTCGATAACACTTACGGCGTATCCATGGTTGAATAGTATTTTATTGGCCTTGGTCGTTTCTATCTTTAGTACATTAGGCGATCTGATGGAAAGTCAAATGAAACGCACTCTAGGTGTGAAAGATTCGGGTAAGTTTATGCCAGGACATGGTGGTGTGTTGGATCGTTTTGATAGTTTGTTGTTGGTGACACCAGTGGTGTATTTCTTATTTTTGTATTTGCCCACAATGTTCTAAAATGCAATAGAGCGAAACGCTATATACTATTCAAGCAATGCGTTTTTTGATTCGAATATTCAGTCTTTTGCCGCTATCCGTATTGTATATGATATCGGATGTAATGCTCTATCCATTAATGTATTACATAGCGAGGTATCGATTGAAGGTGGTGCGTAAGAATCTGCGTAATTCGTTTCCAGATAAGAGCCATGACGAACTGAAAAACATAGAGAAGAAGTTTTATCATCACTTTGCAGATTTGATTGCCGAGGTGGTGTATGGCTATCGTGTTGGAGAAGAGGAAATGCGCGAGCGTGTGGTGTTTGAGAATGTCGATTTGGTAGAGGATTTGGCAAGTAAGACGCATGGCGTGATAGCCTATTTGGGGCATATGGGCAACTGGGAATGGCTGGTGGATCTAAACAAACGCTTTGTCAATCCAGCCATGGTAGAATATAATGTGTATCGCCAATTGAAAAATCCCGCTTCAGACAAGATGATGCTGGAATTGCGTAGCAAACGCGGTGGCGAATGCATCGAAAAGAATCAATTATTGCGCAAATTGGTAATGTTGAGACGTGCAGATCATCTCTTTGTGATAGGGATGCTATCTGATCAAAAGCCATCCAAGCGCAGTTCATATGCCTGGACACAGTTCCTCAATCAGGAGACTGCTTTCTTGGATGGTAGTGAAGTTTTGGCTCATAAATTCGGTTTTTCTGCCGTATATGCCCATATCTGGTCGACCAAGCGTGGATATTATCGTATTCGTTTTGAGCAGATTACGGATGATCCGAGCAAGATGCAGCCCAAGGAGATGACCAAGCGCTATGCTGAGCTGCTTGAGCAGAATATTTATGCCCAACCAGAACAATGGTTGTGGACACATAATCGTTGGAAATGGGGCCGAAAGGAATTGGAGGGGTAAATAAGTTTGAGGTTGTCGTTAATCTATTTGCTTGATGTAGAAAAATAGAAGTAGAGAGATCTGCTTCTATTTTGTTTTATCCAATAGGGTATCATTCCCAATTAAACGTCAATTATTCCAAATGATTGACTTAGATTTAGGATAATTGGGTGTTTTGCGAGAATTGCATATTCTGTATAAAAGTACAGGTTGGTGAAAAATATGCGATTCTCGTGAAAATTGAATATTTCTGTTTTTCGTTCCAAAATTTTTGAATATCTAATTGTGTAGCGGAGTAGGGCAGGCAAAAATATTGTGCTTGTACTTACATATTCAATTGTGAACATCTAAATAGTTCACATAAAAATCAATCTGTATTTTACAAATATTTATAGCAAGAAAGCACATTATTTTGCTAAATGTGAATAGTGTACAGAATAACAAATTACCCATATAAGCATGTGTTGCGTTGTGCTAAAAATATCAGCATAACATACTATAAATAAATGATTTATAATGATTATATAAAGTAAAAGTGTATGGTATATTGCATTTTGTGTGGATTTTTGGTATAAAAGGTTGGTTTGTGCGGTAAATAATAAACATAAGTTACTTATTTACAATATAATTATATGATTTATTTGCACTATTGGTTATGTATTGGCTACAATTGATTTATAGTGAGTTTTGCGGATCGGTGAATTTTTGTGAAATTTTGAATAATTTACAAGTGTGAATAATTATTTTAAAAGAAAAGTGAATTGAAAAATTTGCACATGTAAAATATTTTTCATATCTTTGCAGTCGATTTCTGAGCGTAAAACTATAAATTGAAAAATGGACTACGCTTATGTATGAGGTTTAGAATATTGTACAACTATAAAACTTTTTTAAGATTATGAACGAGCGAGATCGAGTGCTGAAGATTATGCAGTCGGAAGGAATGAATGCAAAACAGTTTTGTCAAGAGGTTGGTATTAGTCAAGGTACGTTGTCTAATATCATGGGTGGGCGCAATAAGCCTAGTTTGGATGTAATGCAGGCAATTTTGCGTCGATTTCGTGGTATTAGTTGTGATTGGCTGATTATGGGTGTGGGCACGATGTATGTGTCTGGCGCACATGACGAGGGTATGCAAACTTTATTTGGGGGTGAAAACGAAGCCATAGAAGTGCCAAAAGAGGTAGCACAACCCTCTGTTGTAGTGAATAATAGCAATATTTCGTCTGCGGCAGCTCCTTCGCCATCACGCACAGTGGATAAGATACTGATATTCTACTCTGACGGAACCTTTGAGGAGAGGTAAAATTAGGGTATGAATTTCGGGTATGGCAATTGAGAAAAGCATCAATCGCGAAAGATAAAGATTATGTGAGGGTATACCAAAGGTATATGAAAGGTATACGATTAAGTAGGACGGAAATGCAAGTGTTTTGATACTTGAAAATGACAAAAAAATCGAAAAAGAATAATTTTTAATTATTATTTGCGTATGTCGATTTTTTGTAGTATCTTTGTGCGAAATTTGGGGTTTTATTGACAAATGCCCCGAAAGATGGCAAAAACACGAGAAATAATTAATAAAAAATATACAAAATGAATCTATCAGAATTGACCAACAAAATCTACGCGGAAGGCGTGGAGAAAGGTAATGCCGAGGCAGCTGCTATCGTGAAGAAAGCACAAGACGAAGCTGCTGCTATCGTGGCTAAAGCCGAGAAAGAGGCAGCAGATAAACTGGCTGCTGCAGAAGCAAAATTGGCAGAGATGGACAAGAACACTCGTGCCGAGTTGAAACTCTTTGCTGAGCAAAGCGTAAGCGCACTCAAGACAGAAGTAACCAATCTGCTCACCGAGCAAGTGGCTGCTGACAGCGTGAAAGCTGCTACTGCTGATGCTAAGTTCATGCAAGGCGTGATTGCTAAGCTCGCAGAGCAAATGGCGAAAGATGGCGATGTAACTATCGAGGCAAAAGATGCAGAGGCATTGAAGGCATATTTCGCTGCTAATGCAAAAGGTTTGCTCGAGAAAGGTGTGAAGATCAACGAGGTGAAGGGTATCAAGACCGACTTCGCTATCGTACCTGAGAAAGGTGGCTACAAGTTGAACTTCGGCGAGAAGGAGTTTGTAGAGTACTTCAAAGAGTTCTTGCGTCCACAATTGATCGATTTGTTGTTCTAATGGGTTACGAATGTTTATTAGCTGGTTTGCCTGACTTGAAAGCGGGTGGAGAGGCACCGATGAGTATCGATGCTCTCATGGAGCTTTTTGGTGAGATGCTCACCGAGAAGGACCTGCAACTGCTTTCAGTGTTGCGTATGCCATCTGATGCGCAGGAAGTGCTGGATAAGATTGCCGAGTATGACGAGACAATCTTGAATCAGCCAAGCTGGTGGGAAGACGCACGCGAAGTGCTGTCTGAAACCGACTTGCGCACGCAGGTGCTGTACGAAATAGGTCTTACAAGTAAAAACGCGTTCGTTCGCAAATGGTTTGCCTTCAACCAAGACATGAACAATGTGTTGGCAGCTACTATTTGTCGTCGTCACGGTTTTGATGTGCGTAAGGCAATCGTTGGGCATAACCCTGTGGCAGAGATCTTGCGAAAG
>JAFTHS010000081.1 GCA_017457295.1 Paludibacteraceae bacterium
CCTTTGGTCTGGCTAATATGTGGATCGCTATTTTTGCCGACGTAGGTGTAATGATCCTCGCCGTACTCAACGCTATTCGCGCTTTGTTTGTGAAAAAGTTGTAAATTGATCCTCATACAACTGATAAAACAGCCCTCGTTCGTGATAGGAGCGAGGGCTGTGTCAAACCTCAATAATTGCATCGCTGTAGTCAAGAAAACGCCCGGCGAAAAAAAGTTGGATTTATTTCGAAAAAGTGCTGGACTTCCTCTCTCTTCTGTGGTATGTTGTTGTGCTAACAGGAGGCACAACCTATGAAAAGTATGATAAAAGAGTTATGGCACGGAAACATAATTCCTCATGAGGACAGCAGAAACAACTCAAGGGAGATGAAGGAGCTACTCGGATACATAGCAAGGCATCACGAGGACTTGGCAAAGACCTTCACAGACGAGCAGAAGGAGATCTTCGAAAAGTTTCACGACTGCTGGGACGAGTACGTAAGCCTTGCCGAAGCAGCTATCTTCGAGTATGCATTCCGCCTTGGAGCGCGGTTAGCAATGGAAACACTACAAGATACAGAATAAAGCATTGCGGCAAGGACGTAAAAATCCTTGCCGTTCTTCTCGTAAAAAATCTTGAAAAAATTTTCAAAAACCTATTGACAAGGTAGGTGTACGGTGCTATAATATGACATCATAAACCGATGAGGCGGAGATAACGTAAGATAAGACTACACAGAGAGCCCGTGGTGCTGAGAGTCGGGTTAGAAACTGTCCTACAAATGGACCGCTGAGGGCGCAGTCAAAAGAACAGACTTGTTCCGAGTATTCTGCGACGTTGGAGGCAGACGTTAATTGCCGGAGATATGTTGGTATCTCGCTAAGCGCACATCCGCATTTGGATGTGAATCAAGGTGGCACCGCGGATAAAAGCAAACGCTTCGCTTATTGCGTTTTATTCGTCCTTGACAGATAGTATATTTCTGTCAAGGGCGTTTTTGTTTTCATAAACTCTCTTGATAGGATAAATCAAGGGAGTTTTTCTCTTTACAGGAGGTCAATATGTTTATATTATCAAAGCGATGGCGAGAGGCTCTGTAACACATCTACCGTCAAACACAAAACAAAACATAATTTATTTAAGGAGAAAATTACTATGAAATACAATAACGTTGAATTCGATACCTACTTTAAGAATTACCCCGATCAGAACGGCTTTTTCGGCAAATACGGCGGCTCGTACATTCCGCCCGAGCTTCAGATCGCGATGAATGAAATTGCAGAAGCATATCAGACCATCTGCAAATCCTCAAAGTTTATCGCAGAGCTTCGCAAGATACGCAAGGAATTCCAAGGCAGACCGACACCGATCTCCTACCTTGAAAGACTTTCAAACAGCATTGGCACGGGCGTTCAGCTCTATGTCAAGCGCGAGGACTTGAACCATACGGGCGCACACAAGCTCAATCATTGCATGGGCGAGGCTCTCCTTGCCAAGTATATGGGTAAAAAGAAAGTCATTGCCGAAACCGGTGCAGGTCAGCACGGTGTTGCGCTTGCAACTGCCGCTGCATACTTCGGGCTTGAATGTGATATCTATATGGGATCGGTGGATATCAAGAAACAAGCGCCCAACGTGGCAAGAATGAAGATACTCGGTGCGAGAGTAATTGAAGTAACAGATGGACTTGCAACGCTCAAGGAAGCGGTTGATGCGGCGTTTGCGGCATATTGCAAGGAATATAAAGATGCCATTTACTGCATCGGCTCGGTTGTCGGTCCCCATCCGTTCCCAATGATGGTACGTGATTTTCAAAGCGTTGTCGGTATTGAGGCAAGAGATCAGTTTTTTGACATGACGGGCGAGCTTCCCGATGCGGTAGTCGCCTGCGTTGGTGGTGGATCGAATGCGATGGGGCTATTCTCGGGCTTCCTGGGTGACCCTGTTGACATTTACGGTGTTGAGCCTCTCGGCAGAGGTATTAAGATGGGCGACCATGCCGCAAGTCTTACCTACGGAACAGAAGGTATCATGCACGGCTTTAACAGCATTATGCTGAAG
>JAFTHS010000020.1 GCA_017457295.1 Paludibacteraceae bacterium
GCTGCGCTTAACGCACATGGTATTGCTTCTATCGAAGAGGCTAATCAAATTTGCGAGCAATACGGTTTGGATCCTTACATGACTTGCGAGGAGACCCAAATGATTTGCTTTGAGAACGCTAAGTGGGCTTACGTTGTAGGTTCTGCTATCGCTATTAAGAAGGGTTGCAAGAACGCTGCTGATGCTGCTGAGGCAATCGGTATCGGTTTGCAAGCATTCTGTATCCCAGGTTCTGTAGCTGATGACCGCCTTGTTGGTATTGGTCACGGTAACTTGGCAGCACGTTTGCTCCGCGAGGAGACCGAGTGCTTTGCTTTCTTGGCAGGTCACGAGTCTTTCGCTGCTGCTGAGGGTGCTATCAAGATTGCTGAGATGGCTAACAAAGTGCGCCAAAAACCACTTCGCATTATCCTCAACGGTCTTGGCAAAGACGCTGCTATGATCATCAGCCGTATCAACGGTTTCACCTACGTACAAACCGAGTTCGACTACGCTACTGGCGAGTTGAAGGTGGTTCGTCAAAAACCTTATAGCAATGGTCCACGTGCTAAGGTGAACTGCTATGGTGCTGACGATGTACGCGAAGGTGTGGCTATCATGTGGCACGAGAACGTAGATGTTTCTATCACAGGTAACTCTACCAACCCAACTCGTTTCCAACACCCAGTAGCTGGTACCTATAAGAAAGAGCGCGTATTGAAGGGCAAACCATACTTCTCTGTAGCATCTGGTGGTGGTACAGGTCGTACCTTGCACCCAGATAACATGGCTGCAGGTCCTGCTTCTTATGGTATGACCGATACTTTGGGCCGTATGCACTCTGACGCTCAATTTGCTGGTTCTTCTTCTGTTCCTGCACACGTTGAGATGATGGGCTTCCTCGGTATTGGTAATAATCCAATGGTAGGTTGCACCGTAGCTTGCGCTGTAAACGTAGCACTTGCTTTGAGCAAGTAATCTATTTTTTACTTACAAATATCAAAAGCTACTCCTAATGGGGTAGCTTTTTATTTTTTTACTCGAAATGACCTATTTGTATAAAATCTCAAATTACTTCTCCAAAAAAACTTGCATATATTAGATATTTTTTGTACCTTTGCGCCCTCAACGTACCACCCAAACGGTCGGTTTTGTGATACATAAATTTACCTTTCGCTTTATCCCGAAGATACCCCGAAGATACCCCGAAGATAGAACATGAAAAGACCATCGCTAACATACGCTCTAATCTCCCTCTTGCTAGTAACTATTTACGCCCTCATATACGGCGCGGTTCAACTAGCCAAGTGGTTAATCGGTTGTTAATGTATTTTAACATTTTGCAATACCACACTACCACACTACCACATATTTTTATGAGTGAATTTTCTCTACATACTGCCAAACTGCCCAAAACATACTTTTCTAAAAATCGCCGATTTTTAGGGGTTAGTGGGGTAATATATAATTATATACATAGTATATATTATATTTTTTTCGACCGATACGCCATTCGACACTTTTTTTTATGTGGTAGTGTGGTAGTGTGGAAGTAGCCCCAAAAACAAAGAAATCATTAAAATTTATTAATAAATATGAAATACGAATCCGCTTTTAATGCCATTGATGGTATCCTGCGCAACGAAGCAGGATGTAGCAACGAACTTGATTACATCGAGCAAACCTCATGGCTCCTATTCCTTAAGTACCTTGATGACCTTGAGACTGAGCAAGAGATCAAAGCCGAACTTGCAGGCAAAGAGTATAAGCGCATTATCACGGGCTTCCATCGTTGGTCAGCATGGGCTGCGCCTAAGAATGACAAGGGCGAACTTGACCTTATCAATGCTATGACGGGAGATGATCTTGTGGAGTTTGTTGATACCAAGCTTTTCCCTGCACTTAAGCGTTTCAAGGACACTGCTTCTGCCTCTAATACGCTTGAATATAAGATTGGCGAAATTTTCTCCGAACTCCGCAACAAGATTCATAGTGGTTATAATCTCCGCGAGGTGATTAACAAGATTGATTCGCTTGCTTTCCAATCTGCCGACGACAAGCACGAGATGACTATCCTCTATGAGAGTAAGATTCAGCGCATGGGCAATGCGGGTCGTAATGGTGGCGAGTACTACACTCCTCGCCCACTCATTCGCGCTATTGTGGAGGTTGTCAATCCGCAGATTGGTGAGACGGTCTATGACCCTGCATGTGGCTCGGCGGGCTTTCTCTGCGAGGCGTTCACTTATATGCAAGAGCAAATCAAATCGGTTGCCGATGCCAAAACCCTCCAGCAAAACACTTTCTTCGGCAAGGAGAAGAAAGGTCTGCCTTATATCATTGCCACTATGAATATGATTTTCCACGGCGTGGCTGCTCCTAATATCATCCGAGGCAACACCCTTGCCGAGAATCTTGCTGCTGTCCAAGAGCGTGACCGCAAGCATGTTATACTGGCTAATCCACCATTTGGTGGCAGCGAGCGCGATGAGGTAAAGCAGAATTTCGACATCCAAACAGGCGAAACGGCTTATATGTTCATGCAGCATTTCATCAAGATGCTCAAGGTCAATGGTCGTGCGGGTATTGTTATTAAGAACACTTTCCTCAGCAATGGCGATGCTGCTTCTCTCCGTCGCAAACTGCTGGAGGAGTGCAATGTCCACACTATCCTCGATCTGCCTTCGGGTGTGTTCACGGGTGCTGGTGTTAAGACGGTAGTGGTCTTCTTCACTAAGGGCGAACCAACCAAGAATATCTGGTACTACCAACTCAACCCTGGGCGCAATCTTGGCAAGACCAACGCGCTCAATGCCAACGACCTTGCCGAGTTCGTCGAACTCTACAAGACCAAGGGCGAAAGCGAAAACTCTTGGACTATTGACGCTACTACTCTTGGCGAAGACTGCGACTTGTCCGTTAAGAACCCCAACAAAGTGGAGGCAATCGACGAGCGCACCACCGAGGATATCCTCAACGCCATTGCCGACCTCAATGCCAACTCCGCAAGTCTAATCGCCGAAATCCGTGAACTGCTATGAAAGAGGGATGGAAAACGAATTTGTTGTTAAAAGTATGCAAGGTATATCAACCTCAGACTATTGCAACTAGCCAATTAATACCCGGAGCACCTTATGATGTATTTGGTGCTAATGGTTGTATTGGTAAATATGATCAGTATAATCATGAAGAAGATGAGATATTACTCACTTGCCGTGGTGCGACATGTGGAAATATAAATAGATCAACACCTAAATCGTGGATTAATGGTAATGCAATGGTCGTGCACCCAATTAGTGATAACATTATTAAAGATTTTTTAATGTACGCCTTAAAATCTATTGATTTTTCAAAAGTAATCACGGGTGCTGCTCAACCTCAAATTACAAGAGTTTCCTTAGCTTCTGTGACCATCCCTATTCCTCCTCTCCCCGAACAAGAGCGCATTGTTTCTCTTTTAGATGCTGAATTTGCCAAGATTGACGCCATAAAAGCCAATGCCGAAAAGCAACTCCAAGATGCAAAAGCTCTTTTCCAATCTGCCCTAAAGGATTACCTAACACCAAAAGAAGGATGGGAGGATGGAATATTAGGAAATATTGCATATATTGTTCATGGGAAAAATCAAAAAGACGTTGTTGATTCATTAGGTAAATATCCAATATATGGTAGTGGAGGTAATGTTATGGGATATGCTAATGACTGTTTATGTGATGAAGGCACAACTATTTTAGGAAGAAAAGGGACAATAAATAACCCTGTATATGTAAATAGTAAATTCTGGAATGTTGATACTGCGTTTGGCATTTGCGCAAAAGAGAATGTAGATAAAAGATTCTTATTTTATATCATAAAAAGTGAAGATTGGCAAGCTCGTAATACAGGAACAACATTACCTAGTTTAACACAAACCGTAGTATTAAGTGTGCCTATTTTTTATCCCTCTCTCTCCGACCAACAACAAATCGCAGAGCAATTGGACAATATTTCCGCCAAAATCCAATCCCTCCAATCCAATTTTGACACCACCGTCACCCTTTGCAACGACCTCAAACAATCAATACTTAAAGATATTTTCGGTTAATTATGGATGAAAGTACAACCCGCAGAAAGAAAATCGACCCAGCCCTATATGCGGTAGGTTGGGAGCAAGTGCCCGAGAGCGAAATCCTCAACGAACAGCGTGCATACGAGATTACTCCAGGTCGTGTGGAGAGAGTCAAAGCGCGCCGACCAAAAAAGGTGGATTATATCCTCGAATATAAGGGGCTCAAACTCGCAGTCATCGAAGCCAAATCCGATGAAACGGATGTTGCTATCGCTGTGCCACAAGCCAAGCTGTATGCCGAGATGCTGCAAATTCGCTACACCTATGCCACTAATGGCGACCAAATCTATTTTATTGACATGGGTGTCAAAGATTCTAAAGGCGAGTATATCATCCCATCATCCGAGAAATTTATCGACTGCTTCCCATCACCACAAGAATTGTGGCTGATGACTTTCCCTGATGTCAATGTATGGCGCGACAAGTTCAACGCGCAGTCTTTCAACCGCGATGGCGGTCGCGACCCACGCTATTACCAAATCAACGCCATCAACAATGTGCTCAACGCCGTTGCCAACGAGCAAAACCGCATACTGCTCACCATGGCTACAGGCACGGGAAAGACATACACCGCTTTCCAAATCTGCTGGAAACTGTTCCAAACCAAATGGAACCTCCACGGAAACGACCAACACCCTCGTATCCTCTTTATTTCCGACCGTAATATCCTCGCTAACCAAGCCGTCAATGACTTCGAGCAATTCCCTGAGGATGCTATGGTGCGTATTACGGCAGAAAGTCTCCGCAAGACAAAGGACAAAAGCAAGGATGCCAAGCAAAATAAAGTACCTACCTCACGCCACCTATACTTTACCATTTTCCAAACTTTCATGTGCGATGATGGTACAGGGCAACCATACTACAAACAGTACCCTGCCGATTTCTTTGATTTTATTATTATCGACGAGTGCCACCGTGGAGGTGCCAACGATGAGAGCCAATGGCGCGAACTCATGGACTATTTCTCCTTCGCCTACCAACTCGGTATGACTGCCACACCTCGCCGTCATGACAATGCCAACACCTACCGCTATTTTGGTGATCCCGTCTATTCCTATTCCCTCAAACAGGGTATTGCAGACGGATTCCTCACGCCTTTCCGCGTGCGTATATCAGAGAGCAATATCGATACATATATCTACGACCCCGATGATGATGTAGAGGGCGATATTGACCCTAATAAAATTTATACCGAAAAGGATTTCTACAACGGCGACATCATTATGCGCCAACGCGATGAACACCGCGTTAAAGAACTTCTTGACAAAATCAACCCTACCGACAAGACCATTATCTTCTGCTGCACACAACTCCATGCGCATGTCATTCGCGATATGGTCAATCAGCACAAGAAGCACCCTGCTTCCAACTATTGTCAGCGCGTAACAGCCAATGACGGCAAAGACGGAGAAGAAACGCTCCGCCTCTTCCAAGACAACGAAAAGTCCCTCCCCGTCATTCTTACCACCTCGCAGAAACTATCCACTGGTGTGGACGCTCGCAATGTGCGCAATATCGTACTCCTCCGACCTGTCAATAATATGATTGAGTTCAAGCAGATTATCGGACGAGGCA
Source organism: Paludibacteraceae bacterium (assembly GCA_017457295.1). Taxonomy (GTDB): domain Bacteria; phylum Bacteroidota; class Bacteroidia; order Bacteroidales; family Paludibacteraceae; genus Colicola. The sequence goes on from JAFTHS010000020.1 coordinate 5,663, forward strand.
CGCGCCTTTTTGATGATAAGTTCTACTTTACCATTTACGATTTCGTAGGAGCAAACAAGAATTTCCAAGATGCCGAGTGGGATGGCGACCCCTTCTGCCCGATATGTGGCAACTACCCATGTACATGCGAGAAGAAACTTCATGAGCCATGCTCTGTGTGCGGACATTATCCCTGCATTTGTAACCACCCTGTCTGCCCTAAATGTGGCGAATGGCCATGCGCTTGCCCACCAGAGCCATGCCCTGTTTGCGGACACCTGCCATGCACATGCCCTGGAGGTGGACAACCCAAGCCCACTATCAAAGTCCGACTATCAGCCAAACGCGAATTGGCACTCTCAACCAAGTGGACAGAGAAATTCCAATACGGCGAAGACCTCATTTCTATTGATGAGTTTGTTAAAATCCTCTTTGGTCGTTTGCCTGAGTTCTTCAGCAGTCAGGAAGACCTTCACAAACAATGGCAGCACCCATCTACTCGCCAAGCGCTTCTTGACCACCTCGAACGAGAGGGATTTGCGGAAGAAAAACTACGCATGGTACAGCGCGTTATGGAAAGAGAAGACTGCGACCTCCTCGATGTGCTTGACTACCTCGCATACGCAACAACGCCTATTGAGCGCAGACGACGCGTAGAATTAGTCCGCCAAGACTACTACCAAACGCGCAACCTCGCACAACAGCAGTTCCTTGACTTCCTTATGCAGCAATATATTGAGAATGGAGAGCACCAATTCACTATGGAGAATCTACCAACGCTCATTGATATGAAGTACGGTACGGCTGCGGATGCTGTGCGAATACTCAATATGCGTGCGGAAGATATTAAAAAAGAATATGTCAATTTCCAAAAGGCACTATATCCATTTGTATTTGTAAAAAACACATACAACCTCAACGGCAATATAGGCACCGTCATCGGGCATGCAGATAATATTAACTTTAACTAACTACCTATGGACAATAAGAGAGAAATACCCAGCGCTTCATATACCTTCAACGGTAATGTAGGCACACTTATCCACCATGTCGATACGCTTAATATGAGTGTCGATAAGGATATGAATGTACAAATACAAAATCTTGATCAACTGCAAGCGGAGCAACCTACGCAAACAACAACTGCCGAACTTGATCCCACTCCGCTTATCTTCCTTCCTAACGAGCAAAACAAAGAAGCAATTATCGCATTGCTCAAATCCATTTTGTCCGTATCTCCTAAAAAATCCATTGTATGCAAAAAACTCTTTGAACAGCGCGCACTTTTTAACCTCGATAATTTTGATGATACTACAAAAGCAAATATCATCAACGCGTGGACAAAAGAATTTCAATTGCAGCAAAATTTCAAAAGTGCATTTACAAACCAAGATTTCTACGCCAACTATTCCAAGTAGCATTTTTGGAACTTTTTTAGTCACTTTTTTCTAAAAATCTAAAAACTCCCCCCGTTTTTTAGAACATTTTTAGATAGGCTTGTCAAATCTATGGCAAGCCTTTTTTTTGTATTACTTTTGCACTCGATTTCAAACCTCACAAGGCGCCACGGGGGAGATATTAATTATTAACTACTAATTTTTACAACATGGATTTTACAGGATTTATCAAACACATCGGACAAATCGAGCAGTTTGACACAAAGGACGGCAGAGTTTGCCACACCCGCGACATCGTCCTCGAAACGGACGAGCAGTACCCACGTTCGGCATGCGTTACACTTCGTAACGACCTTGCCCAGTCTTTCAACCTCAATATTGGGCAACGCGCGAATGTGAGTTTCGACCTCTACGCACGCCTAAACAAAGAGGGCACACGCTATTTCAATCAACTAACCGCTTGGCGCGTAACGCCTTGCTAAAACTTGCACACAATTATGGCTACAAAAAAATCAATTGCTATGCCACAACGGAAATGTATTCCTACGGCAATGTGTTTCATCAAAGAGGATGATGAATTAACGCAGTATCTCAACTTCAGAAAACCCGCCAAGAAATTGAGGGAAGTAACCGACGATTTCGACCTTCCACTTGGCAAGGCACTCAAAGGGTCAATTATCTTTCAGAAAGACCCTGAAGCGAAAGATGGTAAACATATTTTGCAGTGTGTACGCGTGTACAAAAAGAATACAGTTAAGTCCACCGTGCCAATTCTCGAAACTCGTTACAGCCGTGTCAATGTCAGTCGTTCACGCGTAACGGTTACCATGTCTTTCCCACTTTGCGACGACCCTACGCGCCTCAAAGCGCGCATGCAGAATTTCGCCAATATCATCATCGACGAATCCGACGAGATAGCGGCTATCCTCAACCAAGAGGGAGACTCTCGCGTCCAAGAAGCATGGAAAACTATCGAACAATCTAACGAGGAGGAGGGCGAACTATGATAGGTGTATTTTTCGCAGGATTCATTTTGGGCTTCGCTGCTACTTTTGGTGCTGCTGTCCTCGCTATTACCTGTAAGAAAAAGCGCAAGGCGTTACCACCTCACGATTCCGATAAGGATTAATTAACCCGAGCGGGAAGTCTTTGCAGCGAATAGCCTTCGGCGCATTTACTTCCCGCTATTGTTTAACTATTAAGTTTACTATTATGTTTCCTCGTATTTGTATTCAACCTTCTATATCTTCAGGCAAACCAACGCCTGTTCTCTGGGCTGACATTGAAGCCGCCATGCGCGACACCCGCGTGCAAGACATCTGCGACCAAATCAAACTACTCGACGGCAAAGACCCTGACGAATTATCTCGCTTGAAAAAGCAACTCCCTGTAATCACTCCTCACGCATGCCGCTTCCGTGGCGATGGCTCGCGCAAGTCTGAGAACGCCGTACCTTCGGGACTTGTCATGCTCGACATTGACCATATCGACGACCCCCGCGAGTTCTTCTCCACCCATATCTTCCCAAATATCTCCCCCTCGAAGGGGGAGCTTGAGGGGGTCCACTTCGTAGCCATCACCCCCAGCGGTCACGGCTTGCGCGTTATAGCCGAGCGCGAGCCCGAAGAGTCTATCCCAGCAGCACAAAAGCGATTGGCGCACTACTTTGCGCTTACCGAGTTCGATGCCGTTACCAAAGACCTTGCACGCGCATCATTCCTTATGCCATGGTCGTATGTCCTCTATTGCGAACCCGCAGGGCTCAATTTCGAAACCGCCGAGAAAGAGGCGGTCATCACATCACATTTTGCTCAACTCGAAGCGCAGAATCACACTATCACACTATCACAACAAAATGTGAGCGAAACACCCGCCAACGGTTCAGTGCCTGCGGTTAGTTCCGCAGGTCAAAATGAGGCTACCACTTATCGCGGTATCGAATACTCCGCCATTGTCCGCGAGTTGGTTAATCTTCTTGGCGGTGAGCCTGAGATGGGAGAGCGCAACCAGTTCTACTTTACGCTTGTACGATATATGCGCTATATCTGCAATTTCAATGCCGACCTTTGTGTGCGTGTGCTGCCTGATTTCGGGCTATCGCTTTCAGAGCGTTGTGCTACTGCTTTGTCTTCTGTCAATCGCCCACGCAAAGGCGACTTGCCCGAACTGCTTAACCGCGCCATCACTACAGCGAGCACAGCGAGCGAACTACCAACTACAGGCGCAGCCGAACTACAGCGCAGCGATCTATCGCTCCCACCCCTTCCTCGCGTACTCGAACTGATCTGCCGTCGCTTGCCCGAGCCATTTCGCCCTGCTATGGTCATTGCTTCCCTGCCTATCCTTGGCGCGTTGGCTACACGCGTGCGCTTTCAGTACCTCGACAAACAGGAGCACTCCTTCTCGTTTATGTCGTGTATCACCGCGCCTGCTGCCACAGGTAAGTCTTTCATCCGCAAACCTGTTAATCTGTTACTAACCCCTATTGACCGACAAGATGAACTCGAACGAAAACGAGAGGAGGAGTACAAAGAAGCCCTCCGAGCTGCCAAGAACAGCAAGATGCAACCTACCAACCCGCGCGCCTGCCCTCGAAACAACGGTATTAACGTATCCATCGCCAAACTGCTACAACTCCTTGCATATTCCGATGGTAAGCACCTCATCGGCATTGGCGAGGAGATTGATACGCTGGTTAAGTCCGAACGTGCAGGGGTCTGGTCACAGAAGTCAGATATATATCGTCTTGGGTTTGACAATGCCAAATACGGACAAAATTACATGTCTGACAACTCTTTCTCTGCCAATGTGCCTGTTTTCTATAACCTTTTGCTCACTGGTACTCCAGGCGGAATGTATCGTTTCTTTAAGGATGTTGAAGACGGATTGGTCACCCGTTTTTGCTTTGCGCAACTACCCGATATGTTTGGCAGTGACATCCCTGCCTTTGAGAATTATACCGAAGCCGAAGAGCGTGAGATCATTGATATAGCAGAGGGCTTGGATAAAGCCGCGGGTGTGATTGCCTGCTCCCATGTGGGAGTGCGTATTCGCCGCTGGTTGAATGAGAAACGCGAGCTTGCTATCCGTGAGGATAGTCGCGCCGTGGACACTTTGCGTAAGCGTGCGGCTGTGATTGGCTATCGTGCGGGTATGTTGGCTTATCTGCTCAATGAGTGTGTGTATGAGAAGTCGGTGGGTGAGTTCACTACCTGGGTAGCGGAGTATGTGTTCCAGAATCAAATGCAGTTGTTTGGTAGTAAGTTTGAGGAGGTAGCGCAGAGTCAGTTGGTGATGAACGAACGCAAGAGTTGTGTGGTGAGTTTGTTGCAGCAGTTGTCTGAGCAGTTTACGAGGAACGAGTTGATGGCATTGCGCGCAAGGAATGGTCAGAGTACGCGTGTGGATATGGTCATTTCGAGATGGAAATCTTCGGGTTTCATCACGCAAGTGGACAAGATCACCTACAAAAAGACCCCCAAAGCCCACCTTCCAAAATAACCCTAATTTATGTATCACAAAACCGACCGTTTTTTATGTACCGTAGAAATAAGACTATAGAATGGAGAAACACAGAAATTTACGCGGATTTTTGCGCCCACCTCCGCAACGGTATGCCCGCCATGCAGGCGTATGCTGCATGTGCTCACAGATATGATTTGGATGAAGATTCTATCCGCAAAATCGTGCGTAATCAAGCAAAATGCAAATAATTCGCATTAGTGGGCAAGCTTGACCAACAAAAAAACGATTTTATTACTACCTTTGCAGCGCAATTCCGACGAGGATTGCGCTGTTTTGCAAAACCAGCCTTTAACCTCTAACCTTTAACCTTTAACCCCCTCCTGGAATGGAGGTCCTCCTCGCTCTAAATCCACGAAGTCCCCACAGGCGGGAAACCGTCCCACGGCGGCGCCAGCCGCTAACTAACGAGAGCCTCGTGGGCTCGAGTTAAGAGGAGGAATGGCGGTCGCCTTAAATCGCCAAGCGATTTCTTTGCGACAAGCCAATTCCGACGATATGGCAAAAATCACCCCTATGGACCTTGTAAAGTCCATGTCTGGCAAAATCTGCGAGCACTCCGACATCTCTTTTGCAAAGCGAGGCAACACCCTCTACACCCAAAAGCGATGCAACAAACGCACCTCGCCTTTCTCCGAGCAGGAGTTGGCACATCAGGCTAAGTTCAAAGCAGTAGCAGCGTCCACCGCTGCACGCGTCAAGTCGGCTTCACCTACCGATATGGCTGCGTTCAAAGCACAAAAGAAGTACGACACCTTCCGCTCGTACATCTGGGCGCAAGAGTGGGCTGATTATTCTGCATAATGCAGTAAGAGTAAGTACTCGGGGCGTGCAACGCGCGCCCTGCTCACCCCCCACCCCTACGCTCTACACCCTACACCTTAAACCTTAAACCTTTTAACCCCTCCGACGGCATGGAGGAGTCTCCCCTCGAAAACATCCGAGAGCTTCGTGAGCTCGAGGATAGAGTGGAGGCATCGAGCGCCCAATGACGCACAGCGTCAGTCAATGCGCGAGATTGCCGAACACGAATGGCATCTGTAGAATATGCATTCCCTGTGGACGCCGTCCACGGACGTATCAGCAAGAAACACCAGATCGGCTTCGCACACCGCAAAGAATCGGGCAAGAACTATACCACCTGCTATAGCAAACGCTCAACCCCTGTCAGCGATGAAGAG
>JAFTHS010000082.1 GCA_017457295.1 Paludibacteraceae bacterium
GAGATTGATTATTGACGAGTTTGATTCGAAGATGCACCCACTGCTAACAAGTAAGATTATATCGCTGTTCAACTCATCCGAGACGAATCCTCGCAAGGCACAGTTAATATTTACTACTCACGATACAAATCTGCTTAATGCTGGATTATTCCGTAGAGACCAGATTTGGTTTACACAGAAAGATAGATATGGAGCAACAGAACTCTATTCGCTTGTGGAGTATAAAGTGCGTAACAGTGCCCCTTATGAGAAGGAATATTTGATGGGCAAGTATGGAGGTATTCCATTGGTAGGCCAGTTTGAGCGATTGTTTGAAACTAATAACGACGGAGAGTATGGCAAGGAGAAATAGACCTAATCCACGTGAGGAGCGCTCGCTTCGTCGAATCAGTTCTACTCGTGTGGTAAAACAATCATTTCTGATTATCTGCGAAGGAGAGAATACTGAACCAGACTATTTCAATGCATTCCGCTTGACATCTGCAAATATCAAGGCTATAGGTCAAGGAATAAGCACAATCGGTTTAGTTCAGAAGGCTATTCGCATCAAAGAAGATGAGCGTCACAAAGGTAATAGCTATGACCAATGCTGGGTTGTATTCGACAAAGACGACTTCCCGAATAATGATTTCAACACTGCTATCACCTTAGCTGAGAACAATGGCATTAAGGTAGCATATAGTAATCAAGCGTTTGAATTGTGGTTCCTGTTACATTATAACTTGATTCAGGGAGCAATGCATCGCAATCAATATGCCTCTAAACTAAATGAGCACCTTGATTTTGCATACAGCAAGGAGCGAGGCATTGGTACGCTGATGTACCAAGTTTTACTACCTAAACAGAATGACGCTATTAGAAATGCCCGTACCATATTGCAACAATGGGATGGTGTTTCACCAGCGCTAGCAGAGTCTTCAACAAAAGTACATCTGCTTGTAGAAGAACTCAATAAGTATTTGTAATCTATTAAACAAAAAACGACAAACCGACCCTCGTTGTGAAGGTCGGTTTATTGTTTAAGATAGTGGTAGTTTAGATTGTATCGCCGGAGCCAATCTGGATATCGAACGGATTGAGGTCGAACTCGTGGGTGATGTTCGTGTCATCCTGCTGCGACTCCAAGCAGTCTTCGGTGAAGATACAACCCTTGAGAGTTACGGTAGTCGTAGTCCAGTCGTCCGATGCCATAGGGTTGGCAAACGAGACGATAAGGTCGAACTCACCAATCTCCAACAACGAACCATAGACCGAACGCAAGAGCTGCTGCGTAGCATAGTCCATAGTGATGGATGCCGAGTATGTGATGTTTCCGAAGCCTCGGGAGACGGGCTTACCGCCCATTCCGTAGTTGGACTCTACCTTTCGTTTCTTCGACCACTTGATGGCAGATACGCCTTCGAGTGTCGTAGAACCCTCCTCGATACCAAGTGCGGTCGAAGAGAGTGTGATCATAGACCACGAATATGCTACATTATTGATTACTGCCATATCTGTTAACTGTTAGCGGTTAGTGACAATCCCTCCTCGACATAGATCTTGACGGCCACGCCGACAGGGACAATTACATAGGAAATCTTGAGCGTGTCGTTCAC
>JAFTHS010000021.1 GCA_017457295.1 Paludibacteraceae bacterium
ACAACAAGCATAATCAGTGGATAGGGCAAATCGGACAAGACAAAGGATTTTGTGTATTTGAAACGGCAGAATTAGGCTTCCGAGCGGCTTTTCTGCTTCTCAAGAATTACGGTAGGAAAGGATTTGATACTTTGAATCTCGTTCTCTACAGATGGGCACCGCCTACGGAAAACCCTACAGCCGCCTATGTTGAATTTGTGGCTAGGCGTATGATAATGCTAGGCTATGAGGTGTATGATGATGATTTGAACTTTCAGCGCCTAGATATGGGCAATGATGAGGTGATTAAGGATTTGGTCTATTGTATGTGTCTATTTGAAAGCGGAAAGCGCCCACAACTTAGGGAAGTAGAAGCTGCATTGCGTAGAGCGGGATGTCTATGCTGTGATGATGAGCCGTTAGGGGTTGCGGATGTTCTTAGCTAGCGGCGCGCAGCGAGAGGCAGAGCGGGAGCAAGGCGGTAGGGCACGTGCGCACCGCTGCCCGCCTGTAGCTAGCCGCTTGCTCTATCACTTCGTTCGCTGCTTCGCAGCAGCAAGCCGCTAGCTACAGGCGGGCAGCGCAGCGCCCGCACCCCTACCGCCTTGCTCCCGCTCTGCCTCTCACTGCGAGTGTTTACATTTGTGAATTTCGGTTGCATCTGCAACTATTTACATTTGTATAGGGTGCTGACGCACCGTTTACATTTGTAAAATGTGCCCTACAGACCCCTGTGGGGCATTTTCGTGACTTCACGCAAATGTTCCACGTGAAACAATGCCTCAAAATGGTTGCATCTGCAACTATTCCGTTTACAACTGTGAATTACATTTGTAAAGTGGGGCTGTGCTCCCTCATCTGCTTTTGTGTCTCACACCCTCGCCCGTTCGGGCGAGCCTCGGGGCGTTAAGTAGAAACCCCCGCCGTTTTGCTGCTACACTGCTATCGGAAGCCTCAGTAACTCGCACAAACTCAGCTCTCTACGGCTATTCAGGGGCTTTCTACGGCTATATCGGAGTAGTTAGCCCAATTTGCCCCGTTGCCCCCCGATTTGGGAGCATTGCTGTGCCCGCCCCGCCGCTGTAGCACCATGCTGCAAGCCCCCCGCTTCGGCGTTCTACAGATTTGGGGCGTTCTACGGTTTGCGGGCGGCTTGCAGCACGCAGCTACAGCAGCTTCCCCTCCCGTTTCCGACATTCTACCGAGCACGGGCAATTTAAAATGCTTTTCTACTGCACCTGTTTTGGAGCATTCTACTGCCCGCCCCGCCGCTGTAGCACCATGCTGCAAGCCCCGTGCTTCATCGTCCTACAGGTCAGGGGCGTTCTACCGTTTGCACGCGGCTTGCAGCACGCAGCTACAGCAGCTCCCCCTCCCGTTTGGGGCTGACTACAGGTCAGGAGCTTTTTGAAATAGTCTGCCTCGGGGCACGTCCTCGGTGCGGGCACTTCGCTGCCTCTCGTCACAAACGTAAAGAGCTTAACCGTAGCCTCTGCCTTGGCGCTCTTTACTTTTGTGAAGAGAGACAGCATCACCCGCCCGCCCCGACCTTGTTTTCCGTTAAACTATCTTAAATCTTTCCAAGTTAACGGCTGAACCCCGCCTGACAATTTGATAGCTAAACCTGACAATCGGCTGACAATTTGACCTGAACCCCGTATCACCTTCGAATATCGCCCGTTCCCGCTCCGAATTTGCTCCGTTCGGGAAAAATTTGCACCTTCGCCGTAGCTTAGTATTAAAAGCGAATATGTGCTTATTCTGTAGTATATCTATTTTAATCTTTCATCTATTATGAGTAAAGGAAGTCTATTTTTCGGTAATGCCCGCGGTAAGTTGGGTGAAACAGTGTTTTACCGTGCGGGTGGGGAACAAAGAAATCGCACCTACATTAAGGACGTCAAGAACCCGAAAACCATCGCACAGATGACTCAGCGTATCTTGACCCTGAACCCTATTTCTTTGTTTAAAAACGTGAAACAGATTGTTCAGCAGTCTTTCACAGAGCGCAAAGCTAATCAGTCTAGCTACAACAAGTTTGTGCAGGAAAACAGCTCTGCAAAGAAGTTCTTCATCACGAAAGCGATGTTGGACGCAAACATGTGTGTGCCGTTTGGTGCTATCATCAGTAAGGGCGCAATGGGCCTTAGTCTTGAACCTACCCTTATGGTATACGGAAACGGCGGTAGCGCCTTTGGCCTGGCTGTTTTTGATTCTGCCTTTGATGCAAAGAAGTTGACCGACTACACAGGTCTTTCAGGTACAGGCGTGATTGCGTTGACATCTGAAAATCTCGTCCGTGTTCTTCGTCAAACATCTGTAGTCGAACTCCCTTCAAAGTTCTCCGTTACACTCGTTCAGGCGGTGCCTCAGGAGTACGAACTTGAGAACGGCGAAATCGTAGAGCCTTGGAAGCTGGCGTATAAGATTATCAGCGTAGACGGTGATACTTATACAGAAAATACATACGGCTGTAGTGGTTCGGCTTTGAATGGTAACCTAGTCGTAATTCCTACCACTTCGAACGCTCCTTTGGCGGATTCTAACCCCGCATCTCACATTGCTATCAATTTGGGTGTTAATGCCGAAGAGGATGTTATTAAGCGTCCGATGGGTATCATCTTGGCATTCGAGCAAGAAGGTAAGTTGATGGTCTCTGACTCAACCATTACAGGCAACTATAAGAATGTCGGCGTGACTCCGGTACGCGGTGTTGTTTCTGCATTCTTGGAAGGTAATGCGGTTTACCGTGAAGCAATGAATCAGTACGGCTATAGCACCGGCAATGCTTTGAACGCCTCTTCTTTGGTATCTCCAACCGTTCCCGTGACTATCGAGGGAGGTGAAGGTTACTACACCGTGAACGGTGCAGAACCTAAGAGCGGAGATTACAAGGTAGGCGATGTTCTTGTATTCAAGCCGAATACGGGTGCAGACTTGAGCATTTCCGTAAATGGCGGTGCAGCCGTTGAAGTTACTAGCGGCTCTGATTGGACGTATGTAGTACCTTCATCGGATGGTATCTCCATTTCCGTAGAAGCTGCCGCATGACAATAGAAACGCAACAAATCATGAATCAGATTCGCTCCGCAGATGAGCGGGTCTGAATCTAGTGTATATCGTTTTATATCTCGTGCCTTATGACCAAACAAGAATGGATAAAAGCAATTATTTCCGCTCTAGTCGCTTTCTTAGGCGCTCTGAGTGGTGGCGCTATTTAGAATTATTCTATATTATGCATTACCTATTGTGTGTTTGAAATAAATCCTCTATCTTTGTGCCATCAGGGGAAAGATAGCGGGGCGGTGGTGCAAACCGTGAACAATAATCCCTGTGATGTGGAGCGCTGAAAGCCTAGGATTAGTCCTAGGCTTTCGCCATTTAGATAGCTAGCATTACCGAAACATTTAAACACACAATTATGTATAATTCAATTAGTTACGTTGAAATCAGTTGTAAATACAACCGTTCGGAGTTGTGCCGCTTTTGTGGGGCGCTGCAAAATGCCTCGGCAAACCGTAAAATTTTGTTCAGGGGTCGGGTTTATTTCATCGCTTATGATGCGGATAGGGAGTTGTTCTTCATTCGTAACAGGAATAGCATTGACATTGCCAAAATTGGTGATAATGTATTTCATTACTATGTTTCAAGTGCTCCCGAAATAGGATTGGATTTGATTTTTGCCTTAATGGCTGTATTGAGTGTTTTCCCTGTAAAAGCGTTTTGATATGGCGGCGAATTATTGTATTTCAGTGGATTGGCTTGAGGTGTGTTGTTATGGTAGATTACTTCAAGAAGGTACGTTCGTAGTGGATGGTAAACATTATTCAATCGTGAGAGAAGAGCGGCAAACCGCCTTTTTCAAATCCTTTTTCATTGTGAAGTTCAGAGGATTGGATTACGCCTACATCCGTCAAGAACCGCGACTACAACGAGTAAATAGGGGCATGACATGTATTAAGCTAGCAAATCGTGTGTTGTATCATGAGAAGTATATTCCGTTCCTCATGGGATTAATCAAGGCTTTGCACTTCTCATACAAAGGTCTCACCCGCCTAGATATTGCATACGATTGTAATCGCTTCTATGACGGGCGTAAACCTTCGAAGTTTATAAAGGATTTTGTGACCAAAAGAACGGGCGAGCTCGGCGGTATGTATCTTGCGGGTTGTCGGGAATATGCTTTGCATGGTAGAAAATCAATTGGTGATGATGGCTCTATAAATTATATTTCGTTCGGCGCTAAGTCATGCCAAAAGAAAGGCTATATTTACGACAAGTCATTAGAGCTGAAAGAGGTGAAGGATAAGCCTTGGATTCGTGACATGTGGGAAAGAAACGGGCTTCGGAATGATGATAAAACACATGTTTGGCGTGCAGAGATTTCGATTAAATGTGAAGGTAAGGATTTATTGAATTTAGATACGGGGCAGCTATTCGCTCTGCACCCCGATTATATGAATACTTATGAAAACATCAGAAAAATATTCCATTTCTACGCTGCTAAGGTTTTTGATTTCCGTATTAACGAAGGTCAGAAAAATCGTCGCTATTATTCACGCCTTAATCTTTTTGATTCGAGTGTTAGTGTCACTTGTATGCCAAAAAGAATTTCGAGAAGCTGTGACAGCGGAAGAAGTGAAAAAATGTGTTATAACAAGCTTCAACGCCTTTCTCGACAATATGTAGATATGAGCGAATCTGTGCGGCATTCTCTTTGGTCTGCGATGGAATGGATTCAAAATCTAGGGTCTATTAAAGCAGCTCGCTACAAGTCAGAACAAACATTGATGTATCTAGATATGTTCTACGGCTCGAAGTTTCTCACGGAAGAGGATTTTGCATACATGCAAGCGTGTGAGGATATAGCACTAAGACGGAGAGAAGAAAATCCTGATATGCTTTATCAGCGTTACTTGGCATGCTTGAAAGTAAATGAGGGATGTGACCCATTTGGTCTCTAAAAGTGCTCCCTCATCTCTTATTGTATAAACACCGAGCCCGTGTCGGGCTCTCGTAAACATTAAGTCTATGGTAACAGAATTTAAAAGAAACAATCCGCTCAACATCCGCTACAACAAGCATAATCAGTGGATAGGGCAAATCGGACAAGACAAAGGATTTTGTGTATTTGAAACGGCAGAATTAGGCTTCCGAGCGGCTTTTCTGCTTCTCAAGAATTACGGTAGGAAAGGATTTGATACTTTGAATCTCGTTCTCTACAGATGGGCACCGCCTACGGAAAACCCTACAGCCGCCTATGTTGAATTTGTGGCTAGGCGTATGATAATGCTAGGCTATGAGGTGTATGATGATGATTTGAACTTTCAGCGCCTAGATATGGGCAATGATGAGGTGATTAAGGATTTGGTCTATTGTATGTGTCTATTTGAAAGCGGAAAGCGCCCACAACTTAGGGAAGTAGAAGCTGCATTGCGTAGAGCGGGATGTCTATGCTGTGATGATGAGCCGTTAGGGGTTGCGGATGTTCTTAGCTAGCGGCGCGCAGCGAGAGGCAGAGCGGGAGCAAGGCGGTAGGGCACGTGCGCACCGCTGCCCGCCTGTAGCTAGCCGCTTGCTCTATCACTTCGTTCGCTGCTTCGCAGCAGCAAGCCGCTAGCTACAGGCGGGCAGCGCAGCGCCCGCACCCCTACCGCCTTGCTCCCGCTCTGCCTCTCGCTGCGAGTGTTTACATTTGTGAATTTCGGTTGCATCTGCAACTATTTACATTTGTATAGGGTGCTGACGCACCGTTTACATTTGTAAAATGTGCCCTACAGACCCCTGTGGGGCATTTTCGTGACTTCACGCAAATGTTCCACGTGAAACAATGCCTCAAAATGGTTGCATCTGCAACTATTCCGTTTACAACTGTGAATTACATTTGTAAAGTGGGGCTGTGCTCCCTCATCTGCTTTTGTGTCTCACACCCTCGCCCGTTCGGGCGAGCCTCGGGGCGTTAAGTAGAAACCCCCGCCGTTTTGCTGCTACACTGCTATCGGAAGCCTCAGTAACTCGCACAAACTCAGCTCTCTACGGCTATTCAGGGGCTTTCTACGGCTATATCGGAGTAGTTAGCCCAATTTGCCCCGTTGCCCCCCGATTTGGGAGCATTGCTGTGCCCGCCCCGCCGCTGTAGCACCATGCTGCAAGCCCCCCGCTTCGGCGTTCTACAGATTTGGGGCGTTCTACGGTTTGCGGGCGGCTTGCAGCACGCAGCTACAGCAGCTTCCCCTCCCGTTTCCGACATTCTACCGAGCACGGGCAATTTAAAATGCTTTTCTACTGCACCTGTTTTGGAGCATTCTACTGCCCGCCCCGCCGCTGTAGCACCATGCTGCAAGCCCCGTGCTTCATCGTCCTACAGGTCAGGGGCGTTCTACCGTTTGCACGCGGCTTGCAGCACGCAGCTACAGCAGCTCCCCCTCCCGTTTGGGGCTGACTACAGGTCAGGAGCTTTTTGAAATAGTCTGCCTCGGGGCACGTCCTCGGTGCGGGCACTTCGCTGCCTCTCGTCACAAACGTAAAGAGCTTAACCGTAGCCTCTGCCTTGGCGCTCTTTACTTTTGTGAAGAGAGACAGCATCACCCGCCCGCCCCGACCTTGTTTTCCGTTAAACTATCTTAAATCTTTCCAAGTTAACGGCTGAACCCCGCCTGACAATTTGATAGCTAAACCTGACAATCGGCTGACAATTTGACCTGAACCCCGTATCACCTTCGAATATCGCCCGTTCCCGCTCCGAATTTGCTCCGTTCGGGAAAAATTTGCACCTTCGCCGTAGCTTAGTATTAAAAGCGAATATGTGCTTATTCTGTAGTATATCTATTTTAATCTTTCATCTATTATGAGTAAAGGAAGTCTATTTTTCGGTAATGCCCGCGGTAAGTTGGGTGAAACAGTGTTTTACCGTGCGGGTGGGGAACAAAGAAATCGCACCTACATTAAGGACGTCAAGAACCCGAAAACCATCGCACAGATGACTCAGCGTATCTTGACCCTGAACCCTATTTCTTTGTTTAAAAACGTGAAACAGATTGTTCAGCAGTCTTTCACAGAGCGCAAAGCTAATCAGTCTAGCTACAACAAGTTTGTGCAGGAAAACAGCTCTGCAAAGAAGTTCTTCATCACGAAAGCGATGTTGGACGCAAACATGTGTGTGCCGTTTGGTGCTATCATCAGTAAGGGCGCAATGGGCCTTAGTCTTGAACCTACCCTTATGGTATACGGAAACGGCGGTAGCGCCTTTGGCCTGGCTGTTTTTGATTCTGCCTTTGATGCAAAGAAGTTGACCGACTACACAGGTCTTTCAGGTACAGGCGTGATTGCGTTGACATCTGAAAATCTCGTCCGTGTTCTTCGTCAAACATCTGTAGTCGAACTCCCTTCAAAGTTCTCCGTTACACTCGTTCAGGCGGTGCCTCAGGAGTACGAACTTGAGAACGGCGAAATCGTAGAGCCTTGGAAGCTGGCGTATAAGATTATCAGCGTAGACGGTGATACTTATACAGAAAATACATACGGCTGTAGTGGTTCGGCTTTGAATGGTAACCTAGTCGTAATTCCTACCACTTCGAACGCTCCTTTGGCGGATTCTAACCCCGCATCTCACATTGCTATCAATTTGGGTGTTAATGCCGAAGAGGATGTTATTAAGCGTCCGATGGGTATCATCTTGGCATTCGAGCAAGAAGGTAAGTTGATGGTCTCTGACTCAACCATTACAGGCAACTATAAGAATGTCGGCGTGACTCCGGTACGCGGTGTTGTTTCTGCATTCTTGGAAGGTAATGCGGTTTACCGTGAAGCAATGAATCAGTACGGCTATAGCACCGGCAATGCTTTGAACGCCTCTTCTTTGGTATCTCCAACCGTTCCCGTGACTATCGAGGGAGGTGAAGGTTACTACACCGTGAACGGTGCAGAACCTAAGAGCGGAGATTACA
>JAFTHS010000022.1 GCA_017457295.1 Paludibacteraceae bacterium
CCTCTGTTCGGTCGCTTACGTCTAACAGGTCGATCCAGATGATATCGGATTTGTCAAGACTGGTGAGGATGTTTACACTGCGTCCTACTTTGATTTTATCTTTGTCTTTGTCTTTGTAGAATATTTTGAGTTCTGCCATGGTGTACTAATTTTGAATTATGAATTAAGAATTTTGAATTAGTTGGGTGAGTGCGATAAATTCTTCGACACTCAGTTGTTCGGGGCGCTTCGTGAAGATGGGCTCGTTGAGGATAGGATTCTCTTTTCCTACGAGCTGCATCAACGAATTGCGCATCTGCTTTCGGCGCTGGTTGAATGCTGTTTTGACTATATTCTTAAACAGCGCCTCGTCGCAGCCCAATCCCTGGCGGTTGTTTCTTGTCATTCGAATTACCGCCGACTTGACTTTCGGCGGAGGGTTGAACACATGCTCATCCACGGTGAACAGATATTCTATATCATAATATGCTTGCAGCAGTACGCTGAGAATACCGTATGCTTTTTTTCCTGGTTTACTGGCGATACGCTCTGCTACTTCCTTTTGAATCATACCTGAGCAGATAGGGATACGGTCCTTATAGTCAAGCACTTTGAAGAAAATCTGACTGCTGATATTATACGGATAATTGCCTATCACGCAGAACTCGCCATCGGGGTAAATGATATTAAGATCGAGCTTGAGGAAGTCGCCCTCAATGAGGTGCAACTCGGGGTACCACTCCTTGAGGTACGCCACACTCTCCCTATCGATTTCGATAGCGGTAGTTTGCAGATTAGGATTCTTGAGGAGATACTGCGTGAGCACACCCATGCCCGGTCCTATCTCTAAGACACGACCAGCGGGGATGGTTTCAGCAATTCGTTGGGCGACACTCAGGTCCTTCAAGAAGTGCTGACCTAGAAACTTCTTGGCACGTACTTGTTGCATTTTGCTGATGATAGTCGTCCATAAATGTTATTATTCGGTTAATAATATTCGGCAAAATTTGCATAGTCGCAAATTTTTCAGTACCTTTGTACGCCGATTTTATTTTCGGGCACAAAGGTACAACTTTTATTTCAAAAATGCAAGCATTAGCTCAAATAATCACCAAAATAGTCGATTTTTTCTATCGGCCTTTTAGCAAATATATTCCTCGACAACTATTTCGCTACGGAGCTTGTGGTGGTGGGAATATGGTGTTGGATTGGGTGTTGTATTTTCTGTTGTATAATTTTGTAGTGGGGCATGAACTGGTGTATATTCATTTACCTTTCAGTTTTCAGTTTTTACCTTTCACCTCTTTTTGTCTTACGCCTCACGTGATGACGTTGTTGATAGTGTTTCCTATTACGTTGTTTACGGGATTTTGGCTGAATAAATATGTTACCTTTACACAGTCTTCGCTCCGCGGATATAAGCAATTATGGCGGTATATACTGATTGTGATAGTGAATTTGTTGGTGAACTATTTGGGACTGAAACTGCTGGTGGAAGTGTGTGGTATCTACCCTACTCCATCGAAGATGATTATTACTATTGCGACAGTGATTATTAGTTTCTTCGGACAAAAATATTTTTCTTTTAAAAGTGATAAAGTTTAAGGAATATCTACCTTATTATAAGCGTAATTTGAAAGTAGCTTTACCAGTGATGCTGACTCAGTTGGGTGCTTCTTTGGTGGGCTTTTTTGATTCTATAATGGTGGGTAGATATGCGACTGTGGATTTGGCCGCTGTGAGTTTTGCAAATGCAATCTTTTTCACGGTGATGGTGTTTGCGATGGGTGCACTGATGGGAATAACTCCGTTGGTGGGTATACAAGTGGGTGCCTCATCATCTAATAGCCCCATCTCCTCATCTCCTCATCTTCTCATTGCCTCTCTCTTTCAAAACGGCATGTTATTTACCACTTTACTAAGTTTGGTGATGCTGATTTTGCTGAGTGCTTGTATTCCATTTTTGGATTATTTTGGTCAAGATCCAGAAGTAATTAAGGTGGCACGACCTTATTATATATTAATAGTGATATCGTTAGTGCCATTTTTGTTTTTCTCGTTCTTTAAGCAATTTCTTGAGGGGTTGGGAAATACTATGGTGGCAATGGTGATAACGCTGATAATGAATGGACTGAATATATTGCTGAACTGGGTGTTTATCTATGGTAACTGGGGTTTTGAAGCTATGGGTGCCACAGGTGCAGGTATTGGTTCGTTGGTGTCGCGTATAGGAATGCCATTGTGCTTTTGGTTGGTGATGGTATTAAAGAAGGAGTGGAAGCAATATCTCCGCATGGCGTGGTCGCGGTTCTCTTGGCAGCGTATAAAAGAGTTGGCGAAGATAGGTTTTCCAATTGGTGGTCAAACACTAATAGAAACTTTTCTATTTACGGCTTCGTTTGTGATAATAGGTTGGATTAGTAAAGAAGCTTTAGCAGCTCATCAAGTGGCTAATCAGATAGCAGATATGACGTTTATGCTGGCATTAGGTATTGGTTCGGCTACCACTATTCGCGTTTCGCATCAGTTGGGTGAAGGCAATATATATGGTGTGCGTATGGCAAGCAATGCGAGCATTCATCTGGTGCTGCTGATGAATAGTATAGGTGCTGCATTGATGATAGGTTTGCGCAATTATATACCTATGCTGTTTACAGAAGATGAGGAGGTAATAGCGATAGCATCGCAACTGATAGTGATAGCTGGATTATTTCAGTATGCAGACGGATTGCAGGCAGTAGGTGCTGCTATGCTACGTGGAATAACGGATGTGAAAGTGCCAATGGTGATAGCTTTTGTGGCATATATATTGGTAGGACTGTCAGTAGGTTTGGTTTGTGCTTTCCCTATGGGCATGGGAGCAGCAGGTATATGGATAGGATTTATCTTTGGTTTGTCTTTAGCGGCTATATGCTTCCATATACGATTTAGGCGATTGATAAGGAAAATGTAGGTAAATAAAAATAGTCGCTTATGCGACTATTTTTGTTATAAAAGCTTTATTTGCAAATTGTTATGAATGCTTTCTTTGCAAAATATTTGTGGAGATAGCGGGATTTCTTTGTAATCCCGATAGTCTGCCGATGGCATCCTTACAATCTTTTGCATTCGTTTGCTTACTCAAGCAAGCTTGGATTAGCAACTACTGCAAAATACTTGTGGAGATAGCGGGATTCGAACCCGCGTCCAAACAAGGAACCAATATGCTTTCTACACGCTTATCTTGGCCTTCATTTTCGAACAATGGCAAGACCCAAGCCACCAACCATTGCCTTATCTGCTAAAATCTCACTCATGTGTCGCAGCTCACTTGAGCCAGTCCCGATATTTCCGCACCGCTAGATCCATTGAGCCTCTGGACGTTGGCTTGGAGCGATGTCTCGGTTCAGCACCTTGTGCCGAAACTAGGCGAATCTACTATGCTTCGATTACGCAGCGAGAGCTACATTAGTGTTGCCAGTTATACTGTTGAACCCTATTAACGAGCGGTGTTCGTGCTCGGCGTGCTTACATACCTGTTCTACCTGCTGTCAAAACCAAATATCCCCGTATGTTTGTTATATGGTGGATATCCGTTGTTTGTGTTGTTTGTGGGATATCCGTTTGTTTATTTTGTTATTGTATATTTGCTTTTTCTGTTCGCTTGAAAGTGATGCGAAGTACTGCTCCTAATGCACAAATGAGTAAGAACCAAATACCGTCTCCAAGAGGGACAGGAACTTCAGGAAATTCTGGATTTCCTGAGACAGTAGGAGGAGGAGTATTTCTTCTTCCAGATGGTGTAGATGAACTACTATATGGATTGGTGCTACCAATCTCCATGTTCTCTGCTGCAAATGGTACGGTATAAGTGTTGTTGTAGTAAGTAGCAGAAGCAGATTGGAAGGTAGCTTGCGTATTGATATCGCTACTCATGGTAGGTTGGTAGAAATCATTGCCTTGAGTAGGATATTCGTATTGGGCATAGATATTAGGAGTGAGTATCCATGCTAAGAAAAATAATATTACTAAATTAGTTTTGTTCATTTAGAATATGATTTTTTGTGTATAACCTAATGAATTGATAATATAGCATCCGTTGTCTAAATCAATAGATACTTGCTCATTACCTTCAGCAAAAGAGTGGATAAGCATTCCATTGATATTGTAGATGTTAACGGGTTGTCCATTGGTTTGGATGGTGAGAGTGTTGCCAACAATTTGGCAGAATAGTTGATCAGAATCAACAGTAGGCACTCCTGTAGTGACATCGCTTTGTGGGCGTACGCGTACAGAAAAGCGACGTGCTTGCATATTCTGAACGCCATTCACTTTTTCTGGAGAGATATAACACTCAAAAGGATTAAGAGTGTAAGTATCTGCTAATTCGAAACTATTATTGTTTCCTAAATAGTAAGCATTGGTAATAGTTTTTGGTTGCAATGTGGTATTTCCATACATTGTCAATGAAGTTGTAGATTGATTCCAATCATTTGGAATATAATAATAATCTTCTGCACTAACGAAGGTTATAGGGTTAGTGTTATAATACCAAGCATGATCCGTTTGTCCAACTTGTATGATGTATGGTGTGTTTGGCTCAATAGAAGAAGCTAATTCGAATTCATTGGTACCAGGAATTAATTTTGCTAAGTAGAAGATTGCTGTACCATCATCTGCCGCAGATGTCCATACGGCATTTTTATAATCTTCTCCTTGAATCAGCATTGAATCGATTGCGAAAGGAAGATATAATGTTTCCCATACTCCTGCTTTGAAGTAGTGTGTGTATTTGATTTTGCCAAAATTTTCTAGTTTTGGATCAGGTATGCCGTCTAAATTTCCTTCTAATGATTTGGAAATATCTAAATCTTGGCAACCTTCGGTGGTAAAGTTGTTGGTAAAAAAGGTATAACTCCAATTATTAGCAGATTCCCATGCATTATCGTTATTTGTACCACATGGTATAACAAATTTGGTACTACCACCATCATTATCATTATTAGTAGGAGATGATGAATTAGGAGAGAAAATTTCATAGACTGCGCCTCCTAAAGTAGGTGCAGTGTGTGATAGAAATTTGTATGTATCAGCACCAACCCCTAAGAAAGCACCATTTCCAATAGATTGGAGTGATGAAGGAAATTCTATTGTGCTACCACTTACACCAGTAACATCCTTAAAGGCATTGCTACCGATAGTTCGAATGTTACTTCCCAAAGTCAGAGAAGTGACATGTTTTTCGAGAAAAGCATCTGCTTCTATTGATGTGATTTTGTACTGATTACCATTTTTATGCGCCACATTATCAGCGATATTTAATTCTTCTTCAGCAAAAGTACCGTTAAGAAGATTAAGAATACTTACCTCTTTTGCTACGTTATCAGTTATTTGATATAAGAATCCTTCTTTGAAGAATTTGTTATCAGATTTTTCGTAGATATTTAATTTTGGATTTTCTGGACTTTGCCATGCTTGGATATAATCGTTTATCAATCCATCAGGGATAACGAAAGTGATATTTGTTATATAGTCTGCAGAGAAGTCAATAAATGGGTCACCTTCTATAGATGTAGGCGGTGCACCTTTTCCAATTTCAAAATAAGTAATACTTTTTAATGATGAAAAAGCATCATCAGATATAGTATTTACGCTTTTCCTGAAAACAACATTAGATAATTTGCTACATAACGTAAAAGCAACTCCAACATGCTCAACATCTTCTTGGAATTCAATGTTAGTAAGATTGGAGCATTTGGCAAAAGCAAGATCATGAATTGTAATATTCTTTGCAAAAACGGTTAAGGAAGAAATATTTTTTTTACCATAGAATGCAATCTCACCTATTGCTGTTACAGAAAATTCTGTCCCATTCTCATCTTGCACTTTCTCTGGAATGATTAGAGTGGAATTTGATATAGAACCTCCAGAAACACTAACATAGTTGTTTGCATCGTCAGTAACGATATATGTGAGAGTGTTGCCTTTGTATTCATAATCAAATTCATCATCAATAGCTGCCCATGCGTTAGGCATGAGAAGGCAAGAGAAAATGAGCAAAATAATATTCTTTTTCATAAGTCAAGAATTTTAATGTGCATAATTAAGGCCGCAAAGGTACGACTTTTTTTTGAAAAAACCAAATGTTTTTGTAAAAAATAGCAATTTTTCTGTTGATTTAGTGGAATATAGGAGTTTTTTCAAGTGACAAGGTCGCGTTTGTGGCGGCATATTCGCGCGGGGAAAGAGAAAGGAAAAGTGGAAATATGAAAGAAAAAGATTGGCAATTTGTTCGGTTTTCATACGATGAAGGTATGTCAATCACTAATTAATCACTAATCAATCACTAATTAATCACTAATTAATCACTAATTAATGAAAGGAAAAAGAAGTGTAACATGCGGGCTATGCCCTTGCATTAAACGACCCGCTTGTACCTTCGAGGACACCGACCTCGTTCGCTGTGCTCTCTCGCCCACCTCGAAGCTACGGTCGTATAATGCAGCCCAAATACAAGCAAAAACTCATCTAAAAGTGAACTTTTACTCGTTTTGTTTGCATTTGTGCATTTTTTGTTGTACCTTTGTCGAGTAAAATGTGGAGTAGGCGCCAAATGTATGAGGCGCGAAAAGGAGAAAGAAAATAAACTTGTGATAGAAAGACTTATGAAAAAGTATTTGACGATTTTATTATCAGTTATCTGCGTAGGTATGTATGCGGAGAACCCAAAGTATGAGTTTCGTGCTACTTGGCTGACTAATGGTATTGATTGGCCCAATACGACAAATGTTAAATTGCAAAAAGAAGCTCTTTGCGATATCTTCGATGTAATGGCTAAGGGCAATATGAATGCAGTTTGTTTGCAAGTCCGTTCGTTTAGCGATGCGATGTATAAGTCGTCGTATGAGCCTTGGTCGGTAGAACTGACAGGCACTCGCGGCGGAGATCCAGGATATGACCCGTTGGCCTTTGCGATCGAAGAAGCACACAAACGCGGATTGGAGTTGCACGTGTGGGTTAACCCGTTCCGTGTGACTAGTTCGGGTACGCTTGACACCGCAGACCTCGTATGGAAAAATGCAGGAAAATGGATTATCAAATACAATAATAGTTCGTTCAAAGGACAAATCATCGACCCTGGTTATCCCGAGGCGCGCGAGTATGTGCATAAAGTGATAATGGAAATAGTGGAAAACTATGACGTAGACGGTATCTTGATGGATGACTATTTCTATGCGTATGGCGGTACATATAGCGAAGATGCAGCGTCGAAAGCGTTGCACAAACCGTCTAACGTGAAGGATGTAGATAAAGATGGTAGTACCGACGACGATTGGCGACGCGCAAACGTGGATTCGGTGATATGCAACCTGTACAAAGCGATTCAAGAAGTGAAGCCATGGGTGCGGTTCGGCATGGGAATACCCGGGAATTGGTCGATGAAAGCCAATGCAGCTGCGGCGTATGGTATATCGTTGCCATCAGGCATAAGTGCCATGGAATCATATGATTACCTATACTGTAACGCGCTGGAATGGACTAAACAAGGTTGGGTGGATTACCTCAACCCGCAGATATACTGGTCCACACAAGTGAAACGACAAAACTACAGAGTGCTGTGCAACTGGTGGGCGAAAACGGTGTGCGAGAACTTCTCGAATAAGTTGGCGGATGGGAAGCGTGTACACTTCTTTGTTTCGCAAGCGGCTTACGGCGCCACAGATTCGGATGCGGGATTGTCGGGCTATGGTGATGGCGTGGTAGAAATACAAAGGCAGATAGATGCAAATAGGGATAACCTGTCGTCGGGCTATACGGGGTCGGTGTTCTTCAATACGTCGGCGTACATGCAGCTGTTCCGCGACATTAGGGACTCGCATTTTACACAAAAAGCCCTGCCCCCAGCAATGGATTGGAAAGTGAAAGAGCACTTGACTGCACCAGTGGGTTTTGTGCTGACAGATAGTATATTATCGTGGACACATGCGAAAGCAGAACGGTTTACGGTGTACGCTTTTCCGCGAGAGATAAGCTTGGCAGAAGGTATGAGTAACCCGTTGTATTTGAAGAAGATAGTGTATGGCAATCAGTTTAATCTGATAGGATTGGGGGATATAAGTAAGTTGAGTATTGTGGTGTGCAGCTACGATCGCTATGGCAAGGAACATGAAGCGGCAGTGTATGAGGGCGAGGGAGTGTTTGAGTATCCGCAAGTGATCTTCTGGGAACTGAACGGCGGAACAGTAGATGTGGAACTGCCAAAATATGTGACAGAAACATACGTGCTGCCAACAGCTAGAAAAGAAGGACACGAGTTCGGTGGATGGTATAAAACCAAAACCTTCCGAGGAAACCCAATGACAGAAATTGTGGAAGGATGGAAAGGAACATTGTATGCGAAATGGACAGCCCTGTCGGCAGTAGAAAATATCGAAGTGGGACAACCTATGCGTGTGTATGATACCATGGGACGATTGGTAGGAAAAGAATGGCCTAAAGAGAAAGGCGTTTATATAGTGGAACAAGGCGCAGAACGAGTGAAAATAGTATTATAATCAGAGAGTTATAAATTAACTTTAAGTACCACGGGCAAGTGATCGGAATAGCCATCGTGGTAGCGGAAGCCGATAAAAGTGCGTTTGGGCTGATAATCGAGGTATTTGGTATCTTCCTCTAATAGCCAGTTTGGCGCGAAGATGGTTGCTTGGGCTATATCTTTGAGAGAATAAGAAACATAAAATTGATCAAGGCATGACCATATCCCTTGATATTTGTGTGTTCCTTTTCCTTCTTTCTCGCTGTTAATCATCATATTATGCATATTTTGTAAATCGTTTTCGGGGTGGCTGTTCATGTCGCCCATGACCACGATGGAAGCGTGAGGTTGCAAGCAGAGTATGCTGTCGATATGCTGCTGAATGACCCTTTTGGAGGCCTTGCGCTTGGAAGCAGTAGTGGATGCTCCACCGAGGCGAGAGGGCAAGTGACAGACCATAGTGTGGAGAGTGTCACGGTGATTGAAAAGGCAGCAAGCGTACAAGATATCGCGAGTATGATCGTTGTGCAAGTTTATGCGTAATGGTTTGCTGCTGAGTATCTTAACTTTGGTGGTGTCGTAGAGTAATGCCACATCAATGCCGCGTTCGTCAGCACTTTCGTAATGAATATATTGGTAGTGAAATCGCTTGAGATGGTGGCACAAATCGCGTAGGCAACGGGCATTTTCTACCTCGCACAAACCAACCAATGCTGCACTTTCCCAACCCGAGATATTGACTATGACCTGAGCAATGCGGTCGAGTTTGGTTTGGTACTTTTGATAGGTCCAGTAGTGATTGCCTTGGGGCAGAAAAGAAGAGTCGTTCTTGAGCGAATCATGCTGATTATCAAAAAGATTCTCGACATTGTAGGAGATAATTGTCAGCGAGTCTTGGGCCAAAAGAAATCCACACTCAATACTAAATAACACAATTAATATCAAGTGTGGAAACTTCATAATTCTTTATTATTATTTCAAGATTATAGAAACATCATAATCGCTTTTTTGAGGGCTGTGATAAACGTATCAATATCCTCTTTGGTGTTGTACATCGCTACCGATGCACGCACTGTGCCCGGGACTTGCAGATGGTCAATGAGTGGTTCGGCACAATGATGGCCTGTGCGTACTGCAACTCCTTGTCGATCAAGCAGTACGCCTACGTCGAACGGATGAATCAATGTCCCATCTTCGCGATAAGCATTGAAGGAAACTGCCCCTGCTTTGGGCTGATTAGTGGCATAAACATGAATGTTTGGTAGTGTAGATAGTTGCTGCTCAAGGTACTTTGCCAAATCGTTCTCATAACTTGCAATATTCTCTAAACCAATCTCTTGCATGTAGTCAATCGCCTTGCCAAACGCGTAACTGCCCACATAATTGGGTGTACCTGCTTCGAACTTATAGGGCAACACGTTGTATGTTGTTTTCTCGAAACTCACATGCTCAATCATCTCTCCCCCACCCTCTGCTGGTGGCAACTTATCAAGCCACTTTTTCTTTCCGTATAGCACGCCCAATCCCGTCGGGCCATACATTTTATGTGCACTAAACACCAAGAAATCGCAGTCCAATTTCTGCACGTCTACCGCCAAATGAGGCACAGACTGCGCACCATCTACACACACTGCGATACCCTTCTCATGCGCCAATTTCACAATCTCCTTTATTGGGTTTACAATGCCTAATACATTGCTAACATGTGCCACGGATACGAGGCGTGTCTTTTTGTTCAAAATACCCTTAAATGCCTCTATATCAAGAGATAAGTCCTCACGCAAAGGAATCACTTTCATCACTGCTTTTTTGCGCTCACACAGCATTTGCCAAGGCACGATATTCGAGTGGTGCTCCAATTGGCTAACGATAATCTCATCGCCCTCTTTCACCATCGCATCGCCAAAACTGCGTGCCAGCATATTGATACTATCCGTTGTGCCTTTGGTGAAGATAATCTCCTCTTCCGATTGCGCATGAATCAACTTAGCCACTTTCTTGCGTGCCTCTTCATGATTTTGCGTGGCTACTTGACTTAGATGGTGCACACCACGATGCACATTCGCATTCCAATGGCTATATGCCTCGATGATAGCATCCATCACCACTTGTGGCTTTTGTGTGGTTGCAGCATTATCTAGATATACCAATGCCCGTCCGTGTACTTGCTTGTTCAATATTGGAAAATCTTCTCGTCTCATGGCTTGTAGTAACTTTGTTCTAATATCTTTTGTGCGTCATTTTCATTCATCAGTTCACGCAGGGTAACATCCTTGTTGTTACGCATGTAGCTATCCACGATGCGCCAACCAACCCAAACACCCAATCGCCCAGGCGACTCTTGTGAAATCTCCGCTGTGAAGGGCCCTTCATTCATGTATGAATTGATTAGCATGGATTCTGTCTTAAACAAATCCCGCTTTTCCATGATACGATTCCAAATGGCTTGTTCATATTGTTCACACCAGTCCCATTGTTGCTTAGTGTAGCCTATCACTTCCCAAGCGGGTTCATCAGGCAATAATTGACTGAGCAGAAACATCTGCTTTCCTCGGAATATCATCTGTTCTAACAATCTGTTATACTTGCTGTTATAAGCAATATGATATGCTAAATACATGCTCAACAAATCCCCTGCAATACATTCTTTACGCATAGTTGTTTTTTGGTAGTTGTACACCACTTGATTGTAATATGGATAATCACTTCCAAGATACATGTCTATGCCTGCACCCATCATATTTTCGTAGTACATCACCGATGAAT
Source organism: Paludibacteraceae bacterium (assembly GCA_017457295.1). Taxonomy (GTDB): domain Bacteria; phylum Bacteroidota; class Bacteroidia; order Bacteroidales; family Paludibacteraceae; genus Colicola. Next base: position 11,261 of record JAFTHS010000022.1, read on the forward strand.
TGAAGCCCGACACAAACAAATATACAGTTGGAATTTCCCATTCGGGATAGAGGTAATGTAGGCGCGAAAAACCTATATTCAACGCTTTTTGCAGGTTGTCGATGTTTGCAAATTTCTCTTGTGCCAATGCATTGGTTTGTGCAAATCCCATTGTGGTGTCGGTCAAAAATTTCCCATACATCTCGCAGAGGTAAGCGGTATCTTCAGAATGAATTCGCAATATCCCCTCTACAAAAATATGCATAAACTCTTCATAATCAGCATATAAATGCTGAATATCAACCTCTACACTATCTGGTCTTACAGCCAGTTGCGCGCTATCAAATCGCACTATCTCCACCGCCACTGGCTCAATGTCTTTGGGGATATATTGATACTTATTCCCACACCCGCACATCACCACTATAGCCAATAGCCCATAGCCTATTCGCCTAATCGCCTTGTCGCCTAATCGCCTAAATCTTTCCATCTTTTATCTCAATCACTCTGTCACTAATCTCTGCCAATTCCTTATCATGTGTCACGATAATTATCGTTTGTCCATACTGCTCACGCATCTGCAATAGCAACTTATGAAGCTCCTTCTTATTGCTCTCGTCTAAGCTGCCACTTGGCTCATCTGCCAATATCACATCAGGCGACATCATCATCGCTCTCGCTGCGGCAACCCTTTGCTTCTCGCCACCCGACAACTGATTGGGCTTATGCGTAAGTCGCTCAGCCATACCCAGTTCCGTTAGCAACTGTACCGCACGCTGCTCTGCTTCTTTCTCTGGCACACGAGCAATCATTGCAGGCATCATCACGTTCTCCAGCGCATTAAACTCTGGCAACAACTGATGAAACTGAAAGATAAATCCTATATGTCGGTTGCGGAAATCCGCCAACTCTTTCTCTTTCAACGCAAACACATCCACCCCATCAATCACCACATTACCTGCGTCGGGCTTGTCCAATGTACCAATAATCTGTAGTAGAGTAGTCTTTCCTGCCCCACTCTTTCCAATGATACTCACAATCTCACCTTTCTCCACAGTCAGATCTACCCCCTTCAGCACCTCCAACGTGCCAAACGACTTGTGTATATTCTTTACTTCTATCATATTCTTATTCCTTTTTATATGCCGAATATATCAAATCCACCGCCTCTTCTATCAAATCATCTTTATTTTCAGAGTGCTGATTCACAAGCAGATGCGGTTTTACTCCACCCTCAATACTCTGCATATCTCTGTCGTACATCTTCACGCTTGAGAAGCGCACCATCCATCCATTGGGCAACTCATAACTCATCGGCATACCGCCTCCTCCCCCACTCTTTCCGCCCAATACCAAACAGTTATCTGCATAGCGCATGATACTCACAAAGAAGTTCGCCGCCGAATAACTATGCCTATTGCACAGCACCACCACAGGGCGCAACCAATTGCCTTTGCTCTCCTCCAGTTTCATCTCCTCTATCTCCGAAAACGCATCATGCTCCCTACCCGACTTATGCTGCCAATAACCCACCACAGTGTCTTTTGAGAAGAACGGAGCTGCCAATCGATACGCATTCTCCATACTTCCGCCACCGTTATTCCGCACATCCAACACAATCCCCTTACATTCAGCAAAATAGTTCATCACCATCAGCCAGTTCAAATACGTAAAACTATCCGAGAACGAACCGTAATACACATACCCAATACTATCGCCATCTATCTTGCAATAGTTCAATCCCCCTGCCCTGCGATAGTCTTTCAAATAGTATTTCGTCAGTATCTCCGAATCGAAGTTCGTTGGATATCCCTCGTACCATGAGCTGCAAACCGACACATCAAATGGCGTATACAGATTCACATGCCCGTCTTCCAAGGTATTCAACATCTCCTCCATCAGGTCAAACATCCGATATTGATCCTCAAACGTCACTATTTTCATTGTGTCAAACTGCGGCTGATACTCAGCATACACAGAATCCCAATCCACCTGTTTATCATCAAACAAGCAGTATTTCTCATCAATAATCTGCCACAACGCTTCAAAGTTCTCCGATGGCGTATTCTTATGATTATCAAACTCATGCGTACAACCGCACAATAATCCTATAGCCAATAGCCCATTGCCTATCCACTTTACACTATCTACCATCCACTTTCTTACCATACCGTCAAATCTTTTGCTCCTCTCACGCGATACTGCCACACACAGCCCACTACCGCACTCACCATTTCCCGCGAGAACATCATACCCTTCTCGCCATATTCCAAATACTCATGCGCTATGCCCATGCGCCAAGTGCTCCGTTTCAACTGCATATCAAACGTCAGTTCGTGTTGCAGGTGCCTATGATTCCACATGCCTGCGCAACGAAAATCGCCCAACACGCCTTCGCCCATCTCGTAGTACGAATGCCAATAATCGGGTAGGTAGTCCATACCTATCATATTCGCCCGCACCAAATAACGCAGTCTGTAACTGGTCTTTTTCGCTCGAAATGCCCATTCCAATCCGCCCATAGCGCACAAATTCACCGCCAAATCCATCGAATAGGGCTTATTCACACTACTGCCATGCATCTTTCCCATCAAATCCACATCCAGGTATGGACCCAACTTCACACGCAACCCATAATCCGTAAAATGCCAATTGTAGCATGCTCCCCAACCACCGTGCAACCCTAACGAATAAATCAAATTCGTGTACATATTGTTGTACATCCAACCAAATCCCACGTCCATCTTCCCAACGTGCTCCCACTTCTTCGTGCTATCACATCGAAACTCTTGCCACCATTCGTTGCCCAATCCCACCTGTTGTCCCGAATAGAGTAGGGGACTCAAATACTGATCTTGCATCCACATACCCCCATACCGCACGCTCAGCACATTCTCATGCTCCACACCCCAGTTCTCTGCCAATGCAACTACCTGACAGACAACCGATAATAGCAATATGCACAACCATTTACGCATCAAAACTCAACTTTCTTTCTCCATTCTCCATCACTTCGATTTTCACCCACACCGTATCTTCTGGCAGCAGTGGCTCAATCATCTCTGCCCACTCAATAAAGCAGTAGTTCCCCGAATACAGATATTCCTCCGTACCCATATCCATCGCCTCTCTCAAGTCCTTAATTCGGTAACAATCAAAGTGATACACCTCTGTTTTCACCTTTCCGTTTTCACCTTTCAGTTCTTCCACCTCATACACATTCACTATCGCAAACGTCGGACTATTCACCACATCTTCTGTCCCCATCGCTTCGCATAGGCACTTGATAAAGGTGGTCTTGCCTGCCCCCATCTTCCCATCAAACGCAAACACGCGTGCTTCGCCGCACTTGTCCAAAATATCTGTCGCAGCCACTTCCGCGCCCTGCTCATTGACCAAGTAAATCCCCTTCTCAGGATCCTTTTTTATCGTATATATATACTTCATGCTATATGATTTTCTAATTTCGCCGCAAAGTTACTATTTTTTTTTCAATTACACAACTATTTCCGCCGCATACAGTTCATATTCCTCATTGAATATCTTTATCATTCTCTGATACGCAAATCCCAACTCCTGATACAACTTCTTCGCCGTGTTCATGGGCTCTACTGCCAACGTCACCACGCCTATTCCCTGTTCTCTCGCCATTGCCTTTGCTTTTTCTATCAAAGCCGTTCCCACGCCTTGATTCCTGTAGGGTAGGGACACCGACAAACTATCAATATAGAACTCTCCTGCCTTTGCTTCATCTTCCATATCATCCCATCCTTTGCCAAAAGCCACATCAAACAGCCCCTTCAGCTGCGGATACATCCTATCTCTCTGCACGCGGTAATGTTCCCCATTCACAGCAATCATCATTCCTGCCCTCTCTCCATCCACTTCAGCAATCCAAGTATTCCTGTAACTATAATGCGTATCCTCTTGCGCACACACATCCTTCAGTGTCCTAATCCACTGATTATAAAGCGCTTCATCTTCCAACAAAAACGCATGGTATATCCCCTCTGCGATATACGCCACATCTTCTATCGTTGCTTTTCTAATCCTAATCATATTTGCCCATATTTTTGTCACAAAGAAATTGTTGTCGATTATTTTATTTCCCGCACAAAATTACTGCTTTTTCTTCACATATGCAAATCCAACCTATTTTCTTTTCCACTTCTTCTCTCTATATTCCTCCACTTCTACCTTTATCTTTTCGCTATCAACTACGGTAGATATACGGTAGATATACGGTAGATATACGGTACATATACGATATATACACGATAGATTAGTATAGGTGTACCCTGAAATGCAACTATCAATCCCGTTACTGATTTAGTGCTCGGAGCTAATTTGCTGAGTAAAAAATCGCCCCTAAAAGCGATTTTTCTTGCTCAATCCAAAATATTTTACTACCTTTGCAACCGATTAGGTAAAGCGATACCCATCACTACATATTTTAGTATAGCGTTATAAGCCACACTTGACATTTTGAAAACTGGACACTTTCAAATGATCAATTATTCTTCAAGTACGGTTTATGCACGCTCGCGTTTCCAGCGTGAGTTTTCTGTGCGTAGATTTGAAGAATAAAGGTAGTCCAGATTCCTCAAAATGTCAAATTGAAGCGAACGAAAGTTCACGCTTTTCGTAAAAAAAGCAATAAAATGTAATATTCAGTCACCTTGATTTGTCTAATGGATAGTAAACAATATATAGTATGATACACTTAGAAAACATACACAAGACCTACAACCTCGGCACTCCCAATGCGTTGCATGTGCTGAAGGGCATAGACCTGCATATCAATAAAGGCGAGTTGGTGTCCATTATGGGATCGTCTGGTTCGGGCAAGTCCACATTGCTCAATATTTTGGGTATATTGGACAATTACGACGAGGGTACATATCATTTGGATGGTCACCTCATTAAAGACCTCAGCGAAACACAAGGTGCACGCCTGCGCAACGAATTGATAGGTTTTGTCTTCCAAAGCTTCAATCTCTTGAACTTCAAAAACGCCGTTGAGAATGTAGCATTGCCCTTATATTATAAAGGTGTACCTCGCAAAGAGCGCTACATGCGTGCTATGGAGCAATTGGAGCGCATGGGGCTCAAAGACTGGGCAACCCACCTCCCCAATGAGATGTCGGGCGGTCAGCGCCAACGTGTCGCTATCGCTCGTGCTATTGTGGGTAACCCTCGTATCCTATTGGCTGACGAGCCAACGGGCGCCTTAGACTCTAAAACCTCTGTCGAGATGATGGATGTCTTCAAACAACTTAATGCTGAGGGCATTACCACCATCATTGTGACCCACGAACAGAGTATCGCGGACGCTACACAACGCATTATTCGAATCAAAGACGGTATTATCTAATGGGCGATCTCTTACACGAAATATGGGAATCATTGCGGCAAAATAAGTTCCGCACGGCCATGACGGGCTTTGCTGTAGTGTGGGGAATCTTCATTTTGGTTGTCCTCTTGGGCGCAAGCAATGGACTGGAGAATGGCATGCAGGCCAACTATGGCTCGCGCCTCAGCAACTCCGTAGATATCTGGACATCATGGACCACCCTGCCATACAAAGGGCTGCCTTCCTCGCGCTACCTATTCTTCACCGACAACGATGCACAACTGATTCGCAACCTGCCCGAGGTGGAACTATTTTCGCGCGTCGCATCCAAATATGGCATGGAAACGGTCTATGGCAAAGAGAGCATCACCTTAGAAGTGACAGGCATAGAGGGCGATTATCAGCATATCTTCAATAAGAACCTGCTATGCGGACGCTTCGTGAACGCACGCGATATTGCCCAGCGAGAGAAAATATGCGTCCTTGATGAACGCGCCATAGAGATGTTGGGCATCAGCGCAGAGCAGATATTAGGGGAATTTATCAAGGTAAATAGCGTGCGCTTCCGCGTGGTGGGAGTATGTGAGAAAGGCGAACGGTGGCAAGGTGCCAGTATGTTTATTCCGTTCTCCACACACCAAAACATTTTTAGCACCAGCCGCAAGTTCCAAAAGATGTCAATGACCATGACCAGTGGCACACGCAATATCGAAAAGCGCGTCAAGACCCTCTTGGCAGGACCAATGCAATTCGACAAAGACGACCCGGGTGCTGTGGGCATATGGACACAAGAGGAGTCGGTGGATGAGCAAGCACGTGTGATGGGGTCTATCCGACTATTTATCTTGATATTAGGTCTTTGTACATTGGTGTCGGGTGCTGTAGGCGTGAGCAATATCATGTTGGTATCGGTGCGCGAACGCACCAAAGAGTTGGGTATCCGCAAAGCATTAGGCGCACCGCCTATCACGGTGATGCTGTCCGTAGTGGGCGAGTCGTTGGCGATTACCAGTATCTTTGGCTTGATAGGTGTGCTGTTGGGTAGCGGCGTAGTGTCGCTGATTGGCATGCTGACTGCCAACGCACAAGAGCAAGTGCTGGTCAATCCATCTGTAGATGGCTGGGCAGTGATGGTGGCTACCCTAATCTTGATTATTATTGGCGTGATTGCAGGTGCTATACCTGCCTACCGCGCTATGCGTATCAAACCGATTGAGGCAATGAATGCGGATAAGTAGTTTAGTGTTTAGAGTTTAGTGTTTAGAGGAATGGACTTTTTTGAAGAAATATGGGCTACGATTACCAAGAACCGTTCACGCAGTATCTTGACGGGCTTTGGTGTATTCTGGGGCATGATGATGCTATTGGTATTGGTGGGCTTGGGGCAATCGCTCACCCAAGGTATCATGGCTAACGTTGAGGGCTTTGCTATCAATTCGTGTTTTGTTATTCCCGACCGCACCAGCAAACCCTACAAGGGCTTGCAAAAGGGACGAACTTGGTCTATCCACAACCAAGATATGCCCACTATTCGCCATGCAGCCACCCACGCTGATGTCATAGCACCCATGTGCTTCGGCGGAGAAAGCACCGTGCGCTTTGGCACATGGCACGATGAGTATAATATGGTGGGTATCACTCCTGACTATCCTAAGATATTATATATCCCATTGCTCTACGGACGC